>CANRCE010000001.1 GCA_947629035.1 uncultured Bacilli bacterium
TTCGGTGCGTTCACTTTTTTTACCCTTCTTTTTTTCCTTATTTTACATAATTTTGATTAACAAGGGAATTTATTCTATTACAAATTAGTGAAAAATAGTCACTAAAATTTTTTTAATATTTAAAAATTTTCTTATACAAATTATAATATAGTAATAACTGTATATAATTTATATATAAATTAATTTTTTCTTTCTATTTTACAAATAAAATGCTATAATTATAGTAAAGATTATTTGAATTTTCACATATTTTGAACATAATTTAGATATAAAATCAATTAAAGGGAGGTTAATTATGAAGATTTACAATTCACTTACTGATAAATTAGAAGAATTTAAACCAATAAAAGAAGGTAAAATAACAATGTATGTCTGTGGTCCAACGGTTTATAACTATGTTCACATAGGAAATATGCGACCTGTAATTACTTTTGATATGGTTTATCATTATTTTAAATATTTAGGATATGAAGTTACATATGCTTCCAACTTTACTGATGTTAATCCTAAAATAATTGCTGCTGCTAAAGAACTTAAAATGACAGAAAGAGAAGTTGCTGATAAATTTATAGATGCTTATTTGGAAGATTTAAAGAACTATAATTGTTCTAATATTGAGGCAAGACCAAGAGTTATTAATTATATGGATGATATTTTTAATTTTATAGCTAAATTAATTGATAAAGGTTATGCTTATGTAAATGATGGAGATGTATATTTTAGAGTATCAAAAATAAAAGATTATGGTATTTTATCTAATCAAGATATAAATGATTTAATTGCAGGCTCAAGAATAGAAATTGATGAGAAAAAAGAAAATCCTCTAGATTTTGCGTTATGGCGCAAAACTACAGATGGAGAACAATTTGAAAGTCCATGGAGTAAAGGAATTCCAGGATGGCATACAGAATGTGTCGTTATGATTAATAAGTTATTTGGAGAAAAAATAGACATTCATGCTGGTGGAGTCGATTTAAAATTTCCACATCACGAAAACGAAATTGCCCAAAGTATAGCTTTAAATGATAACTATATTGCTAATTATTGGATGCATAATGGACATATTAATATTAATAATGAAAAAATGAGTAAATCCCTAGGAAACTTTGTTTTAGCCCGTGATTTTATTAAAGAACACAGCGCTAATGAAATTAAATTGGTTTTCTTTAGTACTCATTATCGTTTACCTATAAATTTAACTGATAAAACTTTTGAAGATGCCAAAGCTATCGATAACAAAATAGCTTTAGCTTTAAAGCAAGCAAATCTTATATTAAATATAAATAATTTACATGATATTGATAAAAATATTAAAGATTCAACATTTGAAGAATATATGGATAATGACTTTAATACCCCAAATGTTATAACATATCTTCTTGATTTGGTAAAACAATTAAATCAAAAATTAAGAAACAAAGATTATGATATCTTAATTACGGTAAGTAAAATATTACAAATTACTAATATTTTAGGATTAGTATATGATATGCCAAAACTAACACAAGAGCAAATTGATATTTATAATAAATGGAATGAAGCAAGAGAAAATAAAGATTATGAAAAAGCTGACTACTATCGTAGCATTTTAATTGAACAAAAAATTCTTTAAGGAGGAGGTAAGTTATGGAATATAATATATTTTTTGATTATGGTTTAATATTTATAGGACTTATAATTGCTGTCATGGCTCAAAGTTATCTATCATATTCATATAATAAATGTAGAAACATAAAAAGTAATAGTAATTTATCCGGACTTGAAGTAGCTAAAAAAATTCTTAAAGCAAATAATTTAGATAATATTCATGTTGTTTTAATAAAAGGAAATCTTACTGATCACTACGACTCATCAAGAAAAGTTATAAGATTATCTACCGATGTTTATAATGATACTTCGATTGCAGCTATATCAGTTGCAGCCCACGAATGTGGTCATGCTCTTCAAGATAAGGAAGGATATGTATTCTTAAGAATTAGAAACTCAATTGTTCCTCTTGTTAACATATGTTCCAAAGTAGGATATATTGCTATTTTCATTGGATTTCTATTTAGCTTAATGGATTTAGCTATCGCAGGTATCATATTACTACTTGCTATTTTAGTCTTTGAATTAATAACACTTCCTGTTGAATTTAATGCTTCCAGTAGAGCAAAAGAGCAACTAGAAAAATTAGGAATTATAGATACTCATGAAAAAGAAAAATGCTCTACTATGTTAACAGCAGCAGCTTTAACGTATGTAGCATCGGTTATTACAACTTTATTACAATTATTAAGACTTATCTTGGTAGCATTAAGTAGAAATAGAGATTAAGGGAATATAGTTTTTTCTATATCTTTATATATCAATAACATTATGTAATTTTTCTAAATTTGACAATATTCTTTTTTTTGATATAATTAAGTTGGTGATTCAAAATGAAAATTAATAAAGTTGATTTACCCGTAATTGCAGTAAGAGAAAGCCAATACCCTACTGATAATAAACCAGAGTTCTTATTAGTTGGTAGAAGTAATGTTGGCAAAAGTAGTTTTATCAATACTCTTATCAATCGAAAAAACTTTGCTAGAACTTCAGCTCATCCAGGGAAAACTCAAACACTGAATTTTTATCAGATAAATAATATATTTTATCTTGTTGATGTACCAGGTTATGGATATGCAAGAGTTCAAAAAAAATTAAAAAAGAAATTTGGTCTAATCATTGAAAACTATTTAGAGGTAAGACAAAATCTTAAAATGGTCTTTATGTTAGTAGATTTTAGGCATAAACCAACCGAAGATGATGTTTTGATGTATAACTTCTTAATTCATTATAATATACCTGTTACCATCGTGGCTACAAAAGTTGATAAAGTGTCCAAAAATAATCATGAAAAAAATAAAAAACAAATTATAAAAACTTTAAAACTTGAAAATGAAGAAAATTTAATATTATTTTCTACCATAACTAAAATAGGAAAACAAGAAACATTTGATAAAATAGATTCATATTTAACTTAATGTTTCTTTTTTTTATAATTCACATACACTATCGATAGGTGATGTGTATGATTTTAAATAAAGTAGATAATAATTATTATATTTTAAAATTTTTAAATACAAATTTTGATATATACGATAAAAATGAAGTAGAAAAATTTACAAAAAATATTATAAAAAAGATATTAAAAAATAATAATTTAAATGGTTATATTAATTTTGAAGTATATCTTGATAAAAATTATGGAATGATTATAAATATTTATAATAAAGAAAATAACTTTATTGAAGATGAAATAGATGTTAAAATCACCTTTAATCTAGAAGATTCATTTCTTTACTTAATAGATTATTTTGATATTATTGAAAATAACCTTAATAATCAAAATATCTATTATCATAATAATAAATTTTATTTAGACTTAACTAAAAGTATAAGTAAAAAAGACTATTATCGCTTGCTAGAACTATCAGAAATTATTTATGAGAATACTTTTAGTATCAAAGAGCAGGCTATAAAATTGTAGCTTTTTTTTTAATTTGATGATATAATTTTATACAGAAATGAGGCGATATCTATGAAATTATCTACGGTTGCTCTAGTAGGACGACCCAATGTTGGTAAGAGTACTATTTTTAATAAATTAGTAGGTAAAAAAATATCAATAATTGAAGACACTCCTGGTGTTACAAGAGATCGAATATATGGCGACGTAACATATAATGATTATAAATTTCATCTTATCGATACTGGTGGTATTGATATAGGTGAAGATGATTTTAATAAAGAAATTAGAATTCAAGCTAATATCGCTATTGATGAAGCTGATATTGTAGTATTTATAATTGATGGTTTAACTGATTTAAATCAAAATGATTATTTAATTCGTGATATTTTAAAAAAATCAGGTAAGACAGTGATTGTCGCAGTAAATAAACTTGATAACGAAAAAAGACAAGATAATATTTATAATTACTACGAATTAGGGTTCGATAATTTAATTGCCATAAGTGGTGAACATAATATTGGTATAAATACACTTTTGGAAGAAATAACTAAAAATCTAAAACCAATTCAAAATGAACAAGAAGAAGATAATATCATTAAATTTTGTATCATT
Organism: uncultured Bacilli bacterium; assembly: GCA_947629035.1. GTDB lineage: Bacteria > Bacillota_I > Bacilli_A > RF39 > UBA660 > CANRCE01. Next base: position 4,106 of record CANRCE010000001.1, read on the forward strand.
GGAAGACCTAACGTTGGAAAAAGTAGTCTTTTAAATGCTATATTAAATGAAGAAAAAGCGATAGTAAGTAATATCGCAGGAACTACAAGAGATGCTGTAGATACGCCATTTACATATGATAAACAAAAATATATTGCAATAGATACTGCCGGGATAAGAAAAAGTGGAAAAATATATGAAAATATTGAAAAATATAGTGTCTTAAGAGCTATGAAAGCTATCGAAAGAAGTGATGTATGCCTTGTTGTAATCAATAAAGAAGAAGGTATCATCGAACACGACAAACATATTGCAAGCTATGCTCTTGAAGAAGGAAAGGCTATTGTTATTGTTGTAAATAAATGGGATACCAAAGATGATGATGAAACCATAAAAGAATATGAAAAATTAATCAAAGCAGAATTTAAATTTTTATCTTATGCTCCAATTGTTTTTTTATCTGCCAAAACAAGAAAAAGAATCCACACCTTAATTCCAGAAATTAACAAAGCATATGAAAACAGTAAAAAAGAAATAAAAACAAGTATCTTAAATGAAGTAATAAGAGAAGCAGTTCTATTAAAAGCACCTCCATCATATAAAGGAAAAAGATTAAAAATTTATTTTGTAAATCAATGTTCAACAAAACCACCTAAATTTGTTTTTAATGTAAATAATAAAAATCTTGTACATTTTTCTTATGAAAGATATTTAGAAAATAAAATTCGTGAAAACTTTGATTTAGAGGGAACACCTATAATTTTACAATTTAAAAATAAAAATGAAGACTAAAAATTAATTTTAACCACTTTTTAACTTCCAACATATATTATATCAGGAGGTTTTAAAGTGGCTTTTTCAGATAGTTTTTTTAAAAAAGTTGAAAAGAAGACAAATGTTAATAAAGAAACAATTTTATCTTTAGCAAACAAACTACAACAAGGAAATATGAAAGATGAAAATGTTTTAAAAGAAGTAATTCACGATATTTCCAAAATGACAGGTAGAGAGGTGTCTAAAGAAAAGGAACAAAAAATAATTGATGCTGTTTTAAATAATAAAGTTCCTGATAACTTAGATAAATATTTAGATTAATGAATATAACAATTGGTATTGTAGCGCGTGATGAAAATGATTTTCAAGCCATAACCAAAAACAATTTAAAATATCTTCATAACAAATGTAACTATATTGGTATTTTAAATTACGATAATTATGGTTTAATTGATACTAATGTTTTAAAATTATGCGATGGTCTAATTATTCCAGGGGGAGCTAATATTTATCCTTACCATTTTTATCTTCTAGACTATGCTTATAATAATAACATTCCTGTTTTAGGAATATGTATGGGACATCAAATAATTGGTCTATATGCTAATCAAGAAGAAGAAAAAGATCTTGTAAAAATTAATAATCATTACTTTTTAGATAAAAAGCATCCAATAACAATTAAAAAAAATACCCTACTTAATAAAATATTTGGAAATAATCTTGAAGTAAATTCTAGGCACCTTTACAAACTAGATAAAATTGAAAAACCATTTATTATAAGCGCTATTAGTGATGATGATACTATTGAAGCTATCGAATATATTGATGAAGATCATTTCATTATTGGTGTTCAATTTCATCCTGAAGATTTAGATAATACAGAAAATCTATATAATTACTTTTTAAAAGAAGTATTAATGCGTAAAATTAAAAAAGAAAACAGCATTTCAATAAATGAAGAATAATAAATATTTTTCATTTTTTTTCATATTTAGAAAAATAAGCACATAAGATTAAATGAATAAAAAGAAAAGAGGTATAATATGGAAAAAATTGAGGTCATAAAAAGTATTAGTGAGCGTACTGGAGGAGATATTTACCTAGGTGTAGTTGGAGCTGTTAGAACTGGAAAATCGACCTTCATAAGAAAATTTATGGAAAGTCTAGTAATTCCTAATATTAAAGATGAATATGAGAAAAAAAGAGCATTAGACGAACTACCACAAGCAGCAGCTGGTAAAACAATTATGACAACAGAACCAAAATTTGTTCCTGCGACAGCAGCTAAAATTCAAATTGATGACTTTTCAGCAAATATTAGGATGATAGATTGCGTTGGATATGTTATAAATGCTGCTAAAGGATATGAAGATGAAAATGGACCAAGATATGTTATGACTCCGTGGTATTCAGAAGCAATTCCTTTTGTCGAAGCTGCAGAAATAGGCACTGAAAAAGTAATAAAAGATCATTCAACTATTGGTATAGTTATAACAACCGATGGTTCAATCGGAGATATACCAAGAAACGAATATGTTGAAGCAGAGCAAACAGTTATTGAGGAATTACAAAGTATTGGAAAGCCCTATATTGTTCTACTAAATTCCACTCATCCAATGTTACCAGAAACAGAAAAAATAGCTAATGACTTAAAAGAAAAATATAAAGTACCTGTAATGCCAATTAATGTTGAAAATATGCAAGAAAGAGATATGTATGATATTTTAAAAGAAGCATTATATGAATTTCCAATCGAAGAAGTTAAAGTAAATATGCCAGAATGGATAGCTATCTTAAATCACGATCATTATCTAAAGAAAGAATATGTTTCTAAAATAAAAGAAAGTGTAATTGAAGTTAACAAATTACGTGATATAGATCATATCACACGCCACTTTAGTGATAGCGAATATATATCTAAAGCATATTTATCAGAAGTTAATCCCTCAACTGGTGAAGTTACAATTAACCTAGAAGCTCCAAATGGACTATATAATCAAGTATTAAATGATATTATTGGTACGGATATATCATCTAAAGCCGACTTGCTTTCTCTTTTCCAAGAATATAATGAAGCTAAACGGGAATATGACCAAATAAAGGGAGCTTTAAAAATGGTTAAACAGACGGGTTATGGTATTGCATCTCCAACATTAGCAGATATGAAGTTAGAGACACCAGAAGTCATAAAACAAGGTTCACGATATGGTGTCAAATTAAAAGCTAAAGCCCCATCAATTCATATGATTAAAGTCGATGTCGAATCAACCTTTGAACCAATTATTGGATCTGAACTTCAAAGTAAAGAATTAATTGATTATTTGACTAAAGACAATCAAACAAATGATATTTGGAAAAGTGAAATATTTGGTCGTAGTTTAGACGTTATTGTTCAAGAGGGAATTCAAGCTAAACTAGCAATGATGCCAGAAAATGTAAGATATAAGTTATGTCAAACTCTTACTAAAGTAATAAATAAAGGCTCATCTAATATGATTGCAATTGTTTTATAAAGTATCACATATTTGTGATATTTTCTTAATTATTTTATAAAAATTAACTAGTAGTATATTGCTTTAAAAAATTTAATTCTTTTTTCAGTAAAAGTATTGATTTTCCTTATATTTTATGGTATCTTATAGAAGTAAGCATAGTATGCTTATTAAAGAAAACGGAGGTATTGAAATGACAAAAGCAGAATTAGTAGAATTTATTGCTGAAAAAGCTGATTTAACAAAAGCTGATGCTAATCGTGCATTAGATGCTATGATGGAAGGAATTACTAAAGGATTAAAATCTGATGGTAAAGTTACTCTAGTTGGATTTGGAACATTTACAGCTAAAAAAAGAGATGCACGTACTGGTAGAAATCCACAAACTGGAGAAGCTGTTAAAATTGCTGCTCGTGTTGTTCCAGGATTTAAAGCTGGAAGCAAATTAAAAGATGCATTAAATTAATATGTAATTAAAAAAATATTGAAAATTGACTGTATTGAAATAATCTCATTACGGTCTTTTTTAATATCTTTTTATTAAAATTATGATAAAATGGAAGGTAATAATTAATATTAAATATCTATCATAAAAGCAAACAATTTTTATGAAAAATGATGATTAAAAAGTTCTACTATGTTAAATGTAGAACTTTATGTTTTATAATAAAAACTAATTATTAATTCTTATTTAAAGGTAGTTTTAAGGTTACTTTTGTTCCTTCGTTTTCTTTTGAGGCATATTTCATAGTTCCATTGTGAGCTTTAATTATTTCATTTGATAAGCATACTCCTAGACCACTACCATTTTTCTTAGTAGTATAAAATATTTCTGTTAAATGATTTAATGTTTCTTTATTCATACCTATGCCATTATCTTTTATTTCAATATAGCAATGGTTCTTATCTGTATGATAAGTCATTTCAATTATTCCCTCGTTGTCGATAGCTTCAATGCTATTTTTAATAATGTTGACTAAAACTTGTTTTAATCTGTCATAATCTGCCATAATATAGATTTCATCATCTTTTTGTAAGTAATTTAATTTAATATTTTTATTGTTTGTAAGAAGTTTAAAATTTGAATAAATATCATCCAATAACATAACAATATCTATTAATTCTGGTTTAATTTTTATTTTGTTAAATTCCATAAAATCAGTCATAATATTTAAACTGCGATTTATTTCCTGTTTCACAATTTCAATATAACGATTTGCTGTTTGCTTATCCTCTAAATCTATCATATCTAAATATCCTTTACATACGGCAATGGGATTTTTTATTTCATGTGTTAGAGTGAATAGAGATACTTTTATTTGTTTTTCTTTTTCTAATTGCGCTATATTGATATAAAGAGATGTAATACTATCTGCTAAATTAAGTAGAAATAAAATACCAAAGGTAAGAAGGTAATACATTAATACAAATATAAGCATTTTAACAATTTCTAATATATTTCCATTATTTACAAAAAAATATTCGAAAGATATAAAAAATCCTTGTAGTGTAGCAATTAGAAGTAAAAAATTATTATTGCTAACTTTTCTTTTTAAGGCAAGATAATAAATAATTAAGTAACTTATGTATTTTATTATCATAATGTTTACATTTATTTTATATATAAAATAGCAATATAAAACATTAATTATAGATAGAAAAATTGCAAATTTATCTTGTTTTTTTAAATAGGCAATTACAATAGGAATATTGCAAAATAATAAAACTTTTTTATCCACTGTCATTTGCCCAAATTTTAGATATAAATATAATGAAGAAAATAATAAACTATTAAAAACTATATCACTATATTTTTTATATTTTAAAGATTGATAACAACTATAGACGAAATAAATTAAAATTGGAAAAAGAACTAACATTATATTTATTATAATATTCCATAACATTTGCACGACAAATCACCTCAAATAATTTAAAATCAAATTAATTATACGAAATTATTTTGTCGAAGTTTGTCGAATTTTGTAAAAAAAAGAAAGAATTTAAAAATTCTTACTTTAAATCATCAATATATTTTTTAAATTTTTTAGCATTTGTACCTAATATTATCTTTAATTGATCATCAATTTCTACAACGCCTTTAGCTCCTAGTTTTAATATTCCATCTTTGTTAGCTTTGCTAATGTCTTTTAATGTGACTTTAAATCTTGACATTTCAGCTTCTGTTTCAATAATATTGTCTTTGCCTCCTAGTAATTCAACCAATTTATTTAATTCTAATTTGTAATCTTTTTTATTTATTTTGACAATGGCAAAAGCTATAATTAATAAGACAATTATAATAATAATATATTGATATATTTCCATATCTCCACCTCTATTTAAAATTATACTATAATTTATTAAATATTTAAAGAATTATTTAAAAAATAATATTATTTTTTTATTTTACGATGATTTGTGATAATTAATTTCTGAATATATAGTTTGCTAGTTATTGTTTTTTCTTCTTCAAATATTTTGCTACTATCGATGATTCTTTTGGCTAGTAATAGTCCATATCCGTGATTTTTTCCTTTTACTGAAACGGGTTGCTTACCTATTTTATTACTTGATCGATTATCATATGAATTAGAAATGATTAGCTCGATGTCTTTATAATTAAGATACATTTCTATGCCTATCTTTTTGGAAGAAGATAAATGACTAGCTTCAATTGCATTATCTAGGTATATTCCAATTAGTTTAGTTAATTGTTTGAATTCTTTAATAGATAGGTCTTTTAGGCTAGAATTAATAATTTCTTTAGAAATATTAATATCAACATTTATATTTAAGTCTTTAGCTTTCATTGTTTTAAGATAAAATAAAGATTTTAATCCATTTTGTGGTAAATATTTAAACTTGGCATAATTTTCATAACTAAAACTCGTACTTTCTCCTAATAAGCTATCAATATAATCAATTATTTCATTATTATTTTGCTTATCAATAATCTTTGATTTTATTGTAATAAGTTGATTTTTATTTTCATGGCGATTTATTCTATCATTTTCAATTTCATCTTCATATGTTTTCATAATATTTAGTATTTTATCATAGTCTTTTAAAAGTTTATAATATTTTACAATTGAAATTACTGTAACCATTATAAGTAAAACGATAACTATTAATATTAAAGGAAAATTTATATTAGTGATTTTCAACATATTCTTTTAATCCTTTCTTCATTCTTTGTGATAATAAATTAATTGTTACATTATTTTTAAAAGTAATAAAGCCATTGGCATAATCAATTTTCTTAATTTCTTTAATATTTACGATACAAGAACTATGCGTACGATAAAAATTGCTTCCTAATTCTAATTCAAAATCGCTAATGTTTTTCTTAATTGGAAATATGGAATTGTCTTTGGTAATAATTAAACATTTTCTTTGTCCGTTTATCTTTTCAATATATAATATATCATCATGTAATATTCGATAAGTATTATGTTTATAAGAAAATATTAAAATTTTTGATTTTTCTAAATATTTAAGGGCATAGTCTATTGTTTCTTTTAGTCTGTCTTGATATTTATTGCATTTTGATATAAAGTCTAAAGCTAATAATCTTGAATAAAAAATATCATTTTTACATTCTGTATGAGCTGTTACAAAAATAATAACACTCTTCCAATCAACTTTTCTAATTTTTGTTGCTATTTCTAATCCTGATACTTTTTGAAGCTCTATGTCTAAAATATATATTTTTTGATCTTCTTGATTATTAATAATTTTATTTAAATCACTATTAAAACTTCTAAATTTATCAATTTCATATTCATATGGATGATTAATTATACATTTAGTTATTGCCATTTTAGCATTTTCACAAGCTTCTTTATTGTCATCACAAATAATAAATCTAATCATGTTATTTTCTCCTAACTTGGATATTTTACTATTTATTGTACTTCTTAATAAAATAATTATAATTTTTTAGAAAATTAAAGAAATATGTAATTTAATATTTCTTCAACTTATAAACAATCTATTTGTTTTCAATTTCTTTTATTAAATTATAGGATATTATATTATTAGATATTTCAATAATTTTATCTGCATATTTGCTTCTAGAGATAATATAATTTTGATCAACAGCATCGTTAGAAATAGAAAATATTTCATCTTTTTGACTATTATAATAGATTTTGTTAGTAAGATATGAGCCATCATTAAATACAACAACGTTATCTTCAATGTTAAAAATATCGTTACCAAGTTGATAATTACTATGAATATTTAGCATATTTCCTAAAGTTGGTAAAGCATCAATCATACCCATTGGGGTTTGTACTTCAACTTGAAATTTTTTATCTTTAGTCCATATGATAAATGGTACTTTACGATCTAATTCATAATTATATTCGTTATATGGTATATATCCGTTATCATCTTTAGTAAGTACTCTATCTTCGATTGGATCATAATTATATAAAATATCATAGTTTTCTTTTTCTATTCTAGCATCATGATCACCATAAATCACTACAACAGTATTTTCTAATAATCCTTTGCTATCTAATTCTTCAATCAATTCTCCGATTGCTTGATCTGCGTAATGAACAGATCGAAAATAATTACCTAGAGTTGTATTATTTATATAATCTCTTGTTACTGTTTTTCCATTGATTTCCACAGTCATTGTTGTTGGAAATTCATCCATTAATTCAACATGGCTAAATGGTGTATGATTTGATAACATTATTAAAGTAGCATAAAATGGTTTATTTTGTTCTTTTACTACTTTATCCATAATTTCAACAGATTGCCTAAAAAATGATTTGTCAGATAATCCTAAGCCAATTTCTTCATCAATATTGTAAAATGATTTATCATAAAACTTTTGATAGCCCATATTAGGATGCATTTTATCACGATTCCAAAAATCACCTTTGTTGGCATGCATACTGAAAGTATAATATCCTTTTTCATTTAATAATTTTGGTATTGTAATATATTCTCTATTAAAATAATTCATAAAAACAGTTCCATTGGAAGATGGCATAAGTGAAGTATTAAAAGTGAATTCTGCATCACTGCTTGTACCTACTCCTACTTGAGAATAATAATTACTAAAGAATATTCCTTCTTCTCTTAATTTATTTAAATTAGGAGTTACTTGTTTTCCATTAAATTCTAAATTCATAGCTATTGTTTGAATACTTTCGGCATGAATTACAATAACATTTCTTCCTTCAAAAATATTCGTATATTCATTATCAATATGTTGATATGGATTTTCTTTATAATAATCTTTTACTTTTTTTAAGGCATTATCATGTCCAAATATGTTATTTAATTGAGGCTTTAAGCTTTGAATTATATCATTTATTTGATAAGTATAAATACCAAAATTAATAACTACTGATTCACGATTCCATAATCTAAATAGACGTCCCCAACCTGTTGGTGATATAAAGGCACTAGATACTAAAGCAATTGTTAGGCCTGTTAGGGCTGTTTTTCTAATAACACTTTTTTTCTCTTTTATGGTAGTATTCTTATAATAATTTTTCTTTTTTAAATAATAATTTAAAAGTAATAAAACTATAGGTTGCCACAAGAAAACAAAGTCTTTATATTGAATAACATTTTCTACAACAGCATCGCCAACATCGATTACAAAAACTGATGTTGCTAAAAGTGAAACTGAAGCAAAAGAGCTATAATAAGTATAATATAAAGAGTTAATAACACAGATTGCAGTCATTATGACTGAAAAAATTACAAAATATTTAAATCTTTTCTTTTTTTTGATAAGAAAAGAAAAAGAAGTTATAATAATTAATAGACCTAAATCAATTAATAATGGTGTAGGATTAAAAGGATTTTTTACTGTAACAATTCTTAAATATGTTGAATTTATTAAACATGATACAATAAAATAAAATTCTAATAAATAATTATTTTTTATGTTGATTATTATATTTTTTATATTTATGTTCTTTATTTTATCCAATACTTTTTTCATTTTATACCTCTTTTAATTGTAAGTTTACACATAATTATTGTATCATATGGTTATAATTTAATCAAGAATATTCTTTACAAATATCTACTTTTATAGTATAATTTTTAATGTGGTGATAAGGGTGAAAAGAGAATTTTTAAAAAACTTATATCATAAAATAAAATATTTTTTTATTAATCATAAATACATTTTGTTAATGGCATTACCTTTTTTTCTATTAGATATTGCTACTAGATTTTTTGGAAAAAAAATTAATTTTTTTACTATTAATAAGTTAGTACCTAATCTATTTACTATTGTTTGGATTTTTCTGTTTATTGGTGCTTGTCTATCTATAAAGAAGAAATATAGTAAATGGCTATATGGCACTATTTTTTTACTTTTTTTGGCTGCTTTTTTAGTAAATAATATTTATTATTCAATGACTGATTCTTTTTTTGATTTTAATTTAATTGAAATGGCTAGTGAGGGAAGTTCTTATTTTAAAGATGCAATTAAAAATTGTGATGTTAAAGTATATATTGTAGCTTTAATATCAGTTGTTTTAGCTATTTTAGGAATTAAAAGTGTACCTAATACTAAAAATAATTTAAAACATTTTTCTTATATTATTTTGATTTTTTTAATAGTTCATGCAATTATTCCTTCATTACTTGGTAAAGCAAATTCTGAATTAACTTGGAGTACTTGGAGAAATCCTCGTAATATATATATTAATTTCAATGATAGTAATAAAAGTATGACTATATCTGGCTTATATGAATATACTTTTAGAAATTTTTATGTTACTTATCTTAAGGATAAAAATATAAATAATCAAGAGGATTTAACTTTTCTTGAAGAAACTTTTAATTATGAAGATACAGATTATAGTAATCAATATACTGGCTTATTTAAGGATAATAATGTGATTTTCTTGCAACTTGAAGGAATAGATGAATGGTTAGTGGATGCTAATACTACTCCTACTTTATATAAATTGATGACTAATTCGATTAATTTTACTAATCATTACTCTTACTATAATGGAGGAGGTTCTACTTTTAATTCTGAATTTGCTGTTAATACTGGTTATTTTACTCCGATTTCATATACTCAAAATGCTTATACTTTTAATAAAAATACATTTACTTTTTCATTAGCAAGATTGTTTAAAAATGTCGGTTATACAGTCAATGCTTTTCATATGAATTCTAGTGAATATTATTCTCGTGGTATTAATTATGAAAATTTTGGATATGATAATTACTTTGGACTTAAAGATTTAGACTATCCTGATAATAGTTATATACTAGATAGAGAATTAATTTTAAATGAAACTTTTTATAAAAATATGTTCCCTAAAGACACAAAATTTGTTGACTATATTATTACATATTCTAATCATTTGCCTTTTTCAACAAGTAGTGGCGTATGTAAGCTTTTAGTGGATGAAGATGTGCGTAGTACTTTAACCGAAGAACAAATTGCTTTAGGATATGAACTTCCAGTATTAACGGAAGAAGAATGTGCAAGAAGACAGGCAAAAGAAACTGATTATATGGTAAGTTTATTGCTACAAGCTTTGACTGATAATAATCTTATAGATAATACTGTTTTGGTTGTATTCACTGATCACTATTTATATACTTTATCTGATCAAAGTATTTTGAGTAAATATAAAGTTACTGAAAATAATTTAATTAATAAAACTCCATTTTTCATATATAAGAATGGTCAATATAAAAAATCAATTACGGAAGTTACTTCTCAATTAAATATACTACCTACAACTTTAAATTTATTTGGTTTAGAATATCATCCTAATTATTATATTGGTGAAGATGCTTTATCTACAGATTATCGAGGATATGCGTTCTTTAGTGACTATTCTTGGTATGATGGTAATATTTATGTTGATGGTGGAATAATTACTAATGGTAAATATTTGGATCCTGTAATTTTAAATGAGAAAAATAGTTTTATCCATCAGCTTATAAAAAAGAATGATTTAACTTTAAAATATGACTATTTTAAAACAATAAACAAGCATTATTCAGTTTAAGTGCTTGTTTTTTTCTAGATATATGTTAAAATAATATATTATTTTAAGAAGGTGAAATAATGAAAATTATTGGTATTATTTGTGAATATAATCCTTTTCATTTGGGGCATTTGTATCAAATTAATGAAATTAAAAAACTTTATAATGACTGTCTTATTGCTATTGTAATTCCATCATGCTTTATGCAACGAGGACAGGTAAGTATTATAAATAAATGGGATAAAACTAAAATAGCCCTTGAATATGGTATTGATTTAGTATTAGAGCTTCCTTTTGTTTATTCTACGCAAGCTGCTGATATTTTTGCAAGTGGGGCTTTACAAATTTTAAATGCAATTAAAATTGATACTTTGATTTTTGGTAGTGAAAGTAATAATGTTGATAGCTTAAAAGAAATGGCTAACTATCAACTTAATAATGAAAATTATGATAAAGATGTTAAAACTTACTTAAATAAGGGATTAAATTATCCAACGGCGATGAGTATGTCATTAAAAAATAATTTTGGTTTTACAATCAATAGTCCAAATGATATATTAGCTTTATCTTATATAAAAGAAATAATTAAAAATAATTATGAAATTGTACCAGTATCAATAAAAAGAACTAATGATTATCATGGAGATACTGTAAGTAGTAATATCATTAATGCAAGCTTACTTAGAAAACTATTTTATGAAGAAAAAAATATTAAAAAATATATTCCAAATTATAATTTAGATTATCTTAATAAAATATCTTTAAATGATTATTTTTATTATCTAAAATATCAAATTATCAATAATAAAAATAGATTATCAGAAATTCAAACAGTAGATGAGGGAATTGAAAATAGAATTTTAAAACAAATAAATGATGCTTCTTCATGGACAGATTTAGTGGAAAAAATAAAAACTAAAAGATATACTTATAATAAAATTAATAGAATGCTTGTCCATATTCTTACTAACTTTACAAAAGAGGAAGCTCATAATATTAAAGTCGATTATCTTCGCATTTTAGGTTTTTCTAAAAAAGGAAGATTGTATCTTAATAAAATAAAAAAAGATATTGATCTTCCTATTATAACTCATTATAAAAAAAATATTTCTAATATTTTAGATATAGAATTTAGAGTTGTTGAAATTTATGATTTAGTTGCTAAACAGGATTTAATAAAAAAAGAATATAGTCAAAAACCTTTATTTAAGGATTAACTATATTTTTATTTAAAGACTTGACTAATTTTTTTAGGAAATATTTTATCTAAAGTATTTTCATCTTTTAGCCAAGCAGAAAACAAGATTAAATTATTCTGATTATTATCTTCAAGATATAGTTGTTTACATTTTTTTAAATAAATAAAGTTTATACTTGTATTATCAGTAGTTCTTGTTTTAATGTAACTATCATTATTTTCATCTAAAAAAACATAACCATTAAAACGGTTCTCATTGATATTGTCAAAAATATTTATTGTAATATTATCATTGGCAATTTTATATTGAATATAGATATTGTCGTTATCCTTAAGTTCATAATTAAAAACAATTTTAGTAAATTCGTTCAATAAGCCTAAATTCATAAGTTTAATTAAACTTTGACGCAATATTTCTTTTTTATCCATATTAGCTTCCTCCAGTTAAAAGCTAACATAAATACCAAATATTGTCAATATAAGTTAATTATAGGATTACGAATGTATATTATTTAGTTACATTATTTCTGACAATTTGGACAATAATAAGTCCCGCGACCATTAATTTTTATTTTTAAAATTGTTCCTTGGCAATTAGGACATTTTTCTTTACCATGAACATTTAATTTAGTTTGAAATAAACCGTGAACACCATTTACAGCAGTGTAACTTCTTATAGTTGTTCCTCCCATTTTTATGGCTTCTTCTAGAACTTTTCTGGTATTATTTATTATTTGTTCTAATTGCTTATCATCTAATTCATAAGGAAGACAATTAGGATTTATCTTACTTAAAAATAATATTTCATCAGCATATATATTTCCAATACCTGTAATAATACCTTGATCCAATAAAACGCTCTTTATAGGAAGTTTTTTATTTTTATATTTTTCTTTTAAATAGTCTATAGTTAAATCATTTGACCATGGTTCTAGTCCTAAATTTTGAAGTGGACCAAATGTTTTTATCTTATCTTTTTCTATTAACCACATTTTTCCAAATTTTCTAACATCTTTATATCGTAATTCATTGTTGTCTCCTAAATCAAAGATGACATGTTCATGTTTATCTCTTACTTCATCTTTATTTTTGAAAAAATATTTTCCTTCCATTCGTAAATGAGATAAGAGATAATAATTATCCAACTCAAGAATAATCCATTTACCTTTACGGTCTATTCCTCTTACTGTTTGATTTTTTATTCTTTTTTTAAACTCTGTAACGCTAGGATATTCTATAATATTATTATAATATATTCTAACACTATGTATAGTTTTAGAAACAAGTCTTGGTTTTAATGTCTCTTTAACTGTTTCTACCTCTGGTAATTCTGGCATTTTAACAACTCCTTACTAATTTTCTACAACAATTATATTGACATATTTTATCTTTGTTTTTTTACTAAGCAATCTCTTTTTTATTTTTGCTGTTATTGTATGCATATCTTTTAAAGTTAAATTTTCATCTAAAATAATTTCAATATCTGCTGCATAATATGATCCATACTTTAAAACATTAATATTTTTAATAGTTATAATTTCACTGTCAATTAAAATTAACTGTTTTAAACTTTCTAAATAAGTATTATCTGTTTCAACATTACCTATAATGCTTACTACATTGTCACTTATAATCTTATATCCAACATAAACAATATAAAAACCTATAATAATTGTACAAATATTATCTGAATAGCTAAATATTGTATTATAGCAAGTTAATTTTGACAACAAAACTGATATAACAACTATGATAGAAGTTAGAGCATCTGCAGTCGATTCGGTCGCAGAAGCTATTAAAATATTGTTTTGAAAAATTTTACCTATTTTTAACATATATCTGGCATAGGTAAGTTTTATTATTAGTGTTATAATACTTACTACAATAACTATATTGCTAGGTAGATTTTTATCTTGACTAAAAGAATTTATAATTAACAATAAAGCTATAGCTACAATTATCACTCCTACAACAATGCTTGTTAAATATTCAATTCTACCATGACCATAGGGATGTTTATTATCTGCTGGTTTGCCAGATAAAACATTTCCAAAAATAGCGATTATATCTGTAATCAAATCAGATAATGAATGAATAGCGTGGGCAATTAAAGTTTTGGAGTGTCCAATAACTCCGATGACTACTTTTATAATAATCAAAAAGATGTTAACAAACATACTTCCAACTAACACTTTGTTAGTTTTTTTCATATTAACCACACATTCCTTTCATTTCGTTCAAGGCACACATAGTCATGAAAATAATTATTTTTCAGACTATCACTACCTTTTATTTAGCTTCATACCAATTGCTACCATAATTAATGTCAACTTTCAATGGTACACTTATTTTATATGTATTTTCCATAATATTGGAAACAACATTTTTAACAATTTCTATTTCATCTTTTACGACATTAAAGATAAGTTCATCATGAACTTGTAAAAGCATTTTACTTTTTAAATTTTTCTTTACAAATGATTCATCAATTTCTACCATAGCTTTTTTCAAAATATCAGCACTACTTCCTTGAATTGGAGTATTTAGAGCCATTCTCTCACCCATACTTCTGATAGTATAATTACTGTTATTTAATTCACTAATTATGCGTTTTCGATTCATGATTGTCTTTACATATCCAAATTTATGTGCTTCTTCAATTTCTTTATTCATATAATCTTTAATTCCAGGATATGTTTCAAAATAAGTATTAATAAATTCTTTGGCTTCTTTTACACTCATTGCTAAATCACTTGCTAATCCAAAACTACTTATACCATAAATAATCCCAAAATTAACAGCTTTGGCTTTTCTTCTCATATTTGGAGTAACAGCAATTTCTGGTACTTTAAAAATATCCATTGCTGTTTTAGTGTGAATATCCATGTCATTATTGAAAGCATCAATTAAATCTTTAACTTGTGATAGATGAGCAAACATGCGAAGCTCTATTTGTGAATAATCAAATGACATTATAACACTATTGTCTAAAGCAACAAAAGCTTTTCTAATTAATTTTCCGTATTCACTTCGAATAGGGATATTTTGTAAATTTGGTTCTAGGGAAGATAATCTTCCAGTTCTAGTCAATGCTTGTGTATAAATAGTATGAATTTTTCCATCTTCATTTACACTGTTTAAAATTCCTTCGATGTAGGTTGAATATAATTTACTTAAACTTCTATGTTGTAATATTTTATCAACAATTGGATAATCTGTTAGTTTATTTAAAACATTAATATCTGTGACATAACCTGTTTTATTTTTCTTGGCATATGGTAATTTTAATTTTTCAAATAATACTTCTCCTAACTGTTTTGGAGAAGATATATTAAATTCTACTCCAGCATAATTATAAATATCCTTTGTAATAAGTTCAAGTTTAATTAAAATTTCTTGTTTCATTTCTTCTAAAATATTTTTATCAACTGATATTCCCTCTAATTCCATTTTAGCTAATACTAAAATAAGAGGAAATTCTATATTTTCATATAATTCAAGTATTTGTTCATTTTTTAATTCATTATAAAATTTATCTTTTACTTCATATATAAATTTTGCTTTTAATACAGCTCTTTTAGCAATTTCTTCGTAAGAAAGTTCTTCTTTTTTATTATAAAAAGGGATATTATAATTTAAGTCATTGGCTAGATTAGTAATATCATCTTTGACATTGTAATTTAATAAATATGCTGAAATCATGACGTCAAAGACAACATTTTCTAATTTTATATTATGGTTATATAATGCTACATATGTTTTCTTTAAATCATATGCATATTTGGGAAAATTTGTTAATACATTACTATCTTCTTTTAAAATATCAAAAGGTATAAAATAAGCATTATTTTTATTATATATGGCAATACCTAAAATATCTGCTTGATGATAATTATCATTAGTTAATTCTAAATAAATAGCACTTGCTTCATTTATCTTAACTTCTTCTAATTTTTTTATAATTTTAAAATTTAATTTCGTATCACTTTCTTTATTAATTTCAACTTTTTTCAAAAGGGAATTAAATCCTAATTCATTATAAATATTAATTAATTCATCATTTATTACATTGTTATATAAAATATTATCAGGGTTGGTATCAATAGGAACTTCTTTATATATGGTTGCAAGATCTTTACTCATATAGGCACTTTCTTTTCCATTTATTAATTTATCTTTAGTTGTACCTTTTATATTTTCAATATTTTCATATAAATTTTCTATTGTTTGATACTCTTGTAATAATTTTAAAGCTGTTTTTTCACCAATACCTTTAACTCCTGGTATATTATCAGAGCTATCTCCCATAAGAGCTTTTAAATCTATCATCTTATCAGGATTAATTCCATAAGTATCAAAAAATACTTTCTCATTCATTCTAATATAATCTTTTTGTTTTAGTAATTTAACGTCAACATTCTTGGAAATTAGTTGTAATAAGTCACGATCACTACTTATGATAGTAGCAATAAATTTATCATTTTCATCAACCATTTTAGCATATGTTCCAATAATATCGTCAGCTTCATATCCTTCTTTTTCAATATATTTAATTCCCATAGCAGTAAGTATTTTTTTAGCAACAGGGAATTGAACTTTTAAATCTTCTGGCATAGCAATTCGACCATCTTTGTAACTATCATATTTTTCGTGTCTAAAAGTTTTTCCTATGTCAAAAGCTACCATTATATATTTTGGTTTTTCTTCAGCAATTATTTTATTTATCATATTAACAAATCCATATAAAGCATTCGTAGGAAATCCATCTTTATTTTTCATAATATTACCTGTGTAGGCTGTTGCATAATAACTTCTAAATAATAAGTTATTTCCATCAACTAAAATTACTTTTTCCAATTTATATCACCTTTAATTTATTTTAACATATTTTGAAAAGTTTTTATATTATTTTTTTTAAAATGAATAAATATATGTACTGAAATTGAGAAAAAAGTTTTATAAGAGATAAAAAGATAGTATTAACATATCAAATATTTTATCATTATAATAAAAAAATGCACAATTGTTGTGCAATAAATTTTATAACATATAATTGTTAAGGTAAGTTCATTTTAATTATTAACAACTAAATAATTTTATTTAATTTCTCTATATATACCACTAACTTTACCTAAAATCATATCATTAGATACAATATTAACATTTATCGTTGGATATTTAGGATTTATGGCTTGTAAAATAATTCCTTTAGGATAACGATATAATCTTCTTACTGTCAATATATTATTTTTTAGCGCTATTACAATATCATCACCATTTTTATAATCATCTTGTTTTACAAAATAAATTCTATCACCTTTTAGATAATCTGCAGCCATTGAATCATCTAATAATTTAATTGAAAGATTTCCCTGTTTTATAGCATGCTCATAACTAGCATTTTTATAAGTGTTAATTATTTTTTCATCTTTAAGTGTTAACTTTTTATCACCACGCATATTTGTAACATATTCTTTTATCATTTTCTTTTCAAATAATTCTTTTTCTTGTTTAGTCATAGGAATATCATTTAATGTAACATTATCAATATTAAAAATACGACAAATCTCAAAAAACACCTCATAGGGTATATTTAAGGAACCCGTTTCATATTTATGTAAAGTCTGTCTATTTTTTTGATAATTTAAAGCTTTTGCTAAATCTTCTAAAGAGTAATGATATTTTTCTCTTGCTTCTTTTATGATATTACAAACAAAAGGTTTTAAGTCATCACTTATCAATTCTTGTTTTCTTGTTCTCATTATTTCACCTCAAAATTAATTACTCTTATTTTCAATATAAATATCAATAGTTCCAATAATAGATATAAATATTTTTAAAACATATCTTACAATAATTAAATTTAAAATATTAACTAAATTAACACTTCCAATATATCCTAAAATTACAAAAATAATACTTTCAATAAAAGATGTAATCATCAACGATAAAATATTACTTATCCATATTTTATTTTTTATTCTTCTTAACATATGATAAAGCCTAGAATTAAATATAATCATTAATAACATGGAAATTAAATTAGCTAAAAACAATCTAATATCTAAACTAAATAAATCATCATAAGCATTATTAACACCTAAATTATATTCACTTGAAGTAAATAAACTTGTAAAGCATAACATTATATAAGCAAAAACTGAAGATATCAAAATAATATATATCAGTTTTTTAATTTCATCAGGACCATTTTTTTGTACTAACATATTAGCTATGATAAAAAGTGAAGTATTAATACTAATAGATAATACACTTTCATATGATAATATATCTATTGTTTTATATAATAAAATTGTGGAAATAAAACTACCTAAAACTGCAAAAATATATAATCCTTCTTTTTTAAAAAACTTATATAAGAGTAAAATAGCTAAATAGACTAATATTACTTCAATAAATAAAATAGCTAAATTCATACGTCCACCTTCTTTGATTTAATTATATATTCCACTAATGGTGAATATATAATCATAACCAAGACCCTAGCCAAATAATTTATAAACAATAGCTCTGAAATAGCATTAATTTGTAGAACACCCATATAGCTTACTACAGAAAAAATTACACTATCAATAACCATAATTAATGCCGAAGTAAGACATCTATCTATTCTATCAGTACTTCCAATTGGCTTAATAAAATTATAAACAGATTCCGTAACTACAATATCTAAAATCACTGTTACAACAGTAGCAATTAAAATACGATAATTACCTAAAAATAACATTCTTATATTAATACCTATCACATCATCTACTGAAGACTCATAAATACTGCCTAAAATTAACATAATAGAAATAAATAAACTACTAAAAATTAACGCTTTAATAAAATTGTATTTATCTTTCTTACCATATTTTTCTAAAATAATATAATAAATAGATATTATTGATATATAAGAAATAATATTTAAATTAAGATTAAAAATCCCTAAACTTATAATCTTAAACGATGATACTATATTTATTCCAACCATCAATATCATTAAAAATAATAATCCTTCTTTATCAAATAATTTATGTACAAAGAAAATACTAAACATACTAATTATCATAAAAATTAGAAACAAAAGTAAATCCATAATAACACCCTCTTTAATTCCATAATTATTATATCATATTTTTTTAAGATACAAAATATTTTTTAACTTTTTTATATAAACATTAATATTTTCTATACTTTACTTATAATACGATACATAAAAATTATTTTTAATTCGTATAATTTTCAATATTTTAAATAAACTTTTAATTGTTTTTTATAAGTTTTTTATTAATATTATGAACCTTAATTATTTGTTAAAAAATCTAAATCAGTTAATTTATTAATTATTTTAATATAATCTAAATCTTTAGTATCAACAAAATTTAAATCTTTTGCTTTGTTTAACATCTCTAATAGTTCATCATAATAGTTTTCAAAATTATAAATTATTATTTTTTTACCATCATCCATGTTTCTTCGATTTTCTAAAATAGATAATAATTCACCTAAACTACCAATTCCTCCTGGTAAAATTAAAAATAAATCTGATTCATTATAAATTTTTTGAGTTCTATCAAAAGTATCAACTGTTACTAATTTTTTGTCACAAAAAATATTTTCTAAACATTGTTTATAATGTTCATTTACTATTGCTATTATTTTTCGATTGTTTTCTTTAAATATTTTATAACATACTCCCATCATTCCATTAGTGTCTGCTCCAAAGACCAAATCATTATTCTTTGATATTTTAGTACAAATATCACTAGTTAATTTAAAATATTTTTTATCAATATTATTTTTTGAACTACAGCCTATAAATATTCTCATATTTTTTTACTCCTTAATTTTTAATTTTAACATTATAAGTATAGCAAAGTTTTAAAAAAAAATAAAGTTATTAACAAAAAATCATAAAACTGATTTAGTCTTATGATTTAATGTTTATTATTTATTTTTCTTATCCAATATCATATCATAAAAAGCTTCTAATCTAGTATCGACGCCTACTTCATTATCTTGAGCATCAAAACTAAAGTAAATAATAGGCATACCGTAATCTTCACTAACTTTAGCCAAGATGGGCATAGCATTTATTTCAGGAGTACAGCCAAAACTTTTTATATGAATAATTCCATCATAACCCTCTTGAGCAAGTTGATAAGATAACACTACACTTTCTGTTGCATCTGCTCCAAGATGATACTTTAAATATTTTTTGCCTTTTTTTAAAAGATGTGGTAGTTTAAATTTTTTTACAATTAATAAATAAGTAAGTGTTGTAAATCTTTTAACTTCAATTCCCATATTTGCTAGTTTCGTTTCAATATTATAGGAACAAAATGGTTCCATAATTGAATAAAGTTCTCCTACTATAGCAACTTTAAGGTGATTTTTTGGCTTATTTATCTTACAGTTGTTATATTTCTTTTTATATTTAAAATAAATTTTAATAAGTTTAATAAATCCAATTTTACCTTTTATTTCTTCAAAAAACTCATTTTGAATTTTTTTGAAGCTACCTTTTTCTACTTCAAATCCCATATTTTCTCTTATATTTTTACCTAGGCTATCCATTATTATTATCATCGTAATGGTATTTATTAAGTAATAAAAGTATTTAAAAATATTTAATTTTTTATTAATTTTTTTTGCATATTTATAAATATTTATAATAGAAACATGATTATCTTTTATAAAATTTACAAATTCAAAATCATAACCTAAATTTCTTAAAATTTCTTCTTGAAGTTCAGCATAATATCCATAACGGCATCCTCCACCAGCTTGTAAAATGACATTTGCTCCCATATTTAAGCTTTCAATGAAATTTCCTAAATTATATTTGAAAGGAACACATACAAAATCAGGAGAATATTTACTTCCTATTTCAATTGTTTTTCTTGTTATAAAAGGGGGGATAATAACTTCACATTTTGTTATTTTTTTTATTAGATAACTTATTGGAATATAGTAATCTCCCATATGGGGAAAAGTAATTTTTTTATTCATTATTACACCTACTTTTAATAATGTCTAAAAAGCTTTCTAATCTTGTCTCCAATCCTGCTTCTGCTGTTGATTCATCAATAATAATATTTGTTATTGGAATATTTTTAATTTTTCTTAATATTAATTCATTAACAAGTGAATCTGGACCACAGGGAAAAGCTGTAACAAAAATAATTCCATCAACTGCTTCTTTATAGTATGAAATAGCGCCAATTAATTCTTTAGAATATTTCCAATATAAAGTGTTAGATAAGTCTTTAGCATAAGAAATAGCAATTTTACGTTCAAGTCTATCTGCAAATAAAACATCTACTTCTTCATGTTTAAAGAAGTTAATTATATTTTCTCCAATATATTTATCATAAATATTATAAGGATGAGCTACAATTAAAATTTTTAAATTATTATTTCTAAGTATTTTCTTTTGACTATTCATAAGACTTACATTGTATTGTCTTTCTTTTCTTTTGGCTTTAAAATAAGATATTAATATTTTAAATATATTTTTATTAACTTTAAATCCTATTTTTAAAAAGGCAAAAAATTCATTATACCATTTTGTAAATTCTAAATTATAATCTAAAATATTGGCTAAAGGGAAAGTATTTTTTACAACATCATAAATACCATTAAATTTTACACATACTTTATCTTTTTTTCCATAGTCTGCTACTCTGGGAATTAATATATAATCGCATTTATCAATAAGGCTGTAAACATGTCCCATATATATTTTTGAAGCAAGGCAAGATTCATCAATTGAATACTTTTTACCGATTTCAACAATATCTTTATTAGTTTCAGGACTTAATATAATATTACAACCTAGCATTTCAAAAAAATTTTTCCATAATATATTATAACGATAATATAAAAATGCTCTAGGAATTCCAATTTTTATTTTTTTTCTCATTGTATCACCTAGAAAAATATATGCTTGTACTAAAAAAAAAGAACTAGTTTTCTAATTCTTCATCATCGACAATTGTCAAATCAGCATAGTCATCATCATCAAAATCATCATCTGTAATGGTATCATAATCATCAATATTATCTTCAAGTTCTTCTTCTTCAAAATCTTCTTCTAGTTCTTCTTCCTCTTCATCATTACTTTCTTCATAAATATCATCCATCTCAATTTTTACTGCATGATTAGCTTTCAAATCCCAATTTCCATTTTCTAATAAAATAAAGTCTTTTGATGTCGTAAGTGATTGAAAAAAGTCTGCGATTTTTTCTTGATATTCATTATCACTTAAGCCTAGCAAGTTACATACTTCTTTAAACAAAGAAGATGTATTCATTGTTGTTTTATTTTCTTCTAAATACATTTGGGCAATCTTCGTATAAGATAAAAGTTCAAGTTCTTCTTTAGGTATTTTATTTAATTTCATATTTTTCCTCCTACATTTCCTCTCTAGGAATTATTCCTATTAAATTCAAAGCATTATTTATAACAATCTTAATTGCCGTTAAAAGTGCAATTTTGTCTTTAGTATATTCAACATCATCAGTAATTATTTTAACATTAGCATAATAAGAATGAAATAGACTAGCAAGTTCATAAACGTAATTAGCAATCAAATGTGGTAATCCCTTTTCTCCAGCCACTTTAACCACATCCTCAAAGGCACATAGTTTATTCAAAATAATATATGTATTAGCATCACAAATAGTGCTATATTTTAAATTATCTAAATCTCCCTTATAGCTTTTTAAAATAGAAGATATTCTAGCATTAGCATATTCAATATAGTAAATAGGATTATCATTAGATTGACTTGTAGCTAAATCTAGGTCAAAATCCATTTGTGTATCAATACTATGAGCAACAAAGAAAAATCTTGCAGCATTTATACCAACATCATCAATTAATTCCATTAACGTATAAGTTTTTCCTGTTCTTTTGCTAAGCTTTAACTCTTGATTATCTTTAATTAATCTAACCATCTGAAGTATTTTTACCTCTAACTTATTAGTATCATAACCTAACATAGATAAAGAACCTTTCAATCTATTAATATATCCATGATGATCAGCTCCAAATACATCAATCATTTTATCAAAGCCTCTTTCATATTTATCAATATGATACGCAATATCGGGCATAAGATAAGTATAGTTACCATCATTTTTAATAAGTACTCTATCTTTCTCATCACCATACGCCGTAGTTTTTAACCATAAAGCTCCATCTTCAATATAGCAATTACCACTGTTTTTTAATTTGGTTAATGTATTATCAACAATTCCTCGATCATATAATGATTGTTCACTCGTAAAAACTTCATAATTAACTCTAAAAGTATCCAAATCGTGTTTAATTTGATCTAATAATATATCCAATCCTTCTTTTTTAAAAAATGAAATATCACAATCAAGTTTATTATCTTTATAATAAGAATAAATTTTTTTAGCTATTTCAATTATTTCTTTACCATGATAACCATCTTCAGGTAAATTACAATCTAATCCACATAACTCTTTATATCTTTCTTTTATAGATATACCAAGATTATTCATTTGATTACCAGCATCATTAATGTAATATTCTCTGACTACATCATAACCAATAAAATTTAAAATTCGTGCTAGGCTATCACCATAAACAGCTCCTCTACCATGGCCTATATGTAAAATACCAGTTGGATTAGCACTTACAAATTCTAAATTTATTTTTTTATTTTTCCCAATGTCGCATCGACCATAATCATTTTTCATCATTAAGATTTTATCTAATGTCTTTAATAAATAACTAGGACTTATAGTAAAATTAATGAAACCTGGCATAGCAACCTCAACATTACAAACAACGTCACTATCAATATTATCTTTAATTAAATTAGCAATTTCCATTGGACTTTTGTGTAAATTTTTAGCCATAACTAAAGCAATATTACTAGCATAATCACCATGATTTTTATCTTTACATATATCAATAGTAATTTCACTTTCTAAAAAGTTTATATCCAATTTAACTAAACTACATTTTATGATATGTCTTAACTCATCTTTTATACTCATAAATAATCACTCATTTCTATTTTGTATTCATATATATTATCAGTTTCCTTAACCATATATACAATTTCAATTAAATTATCTTTCTTTATTAAAGATATTGTTTTTATATTAAGCTCTAAATTAACACCATTTTCTTTTAACAAATATTGCGTTATTGTATCTTTATTTTCTTTAAAAATCAAAATATTTTTAAACTCTTTGTTTTCTCTTATTAATATAATTTCATCATCATTTAGATGAATTGTATTTTTTATATCATCTTCTTTATAAGTAATCTTATTTTTTTCTTTTATAGCAATGGTATCAATATCAAAGCATTCTCTTTCTTCATTATTTTTTAAATATCCTTTTATCCTTATTTTTATTTTAAAAACCTCCCAACATAATTTCATCAGACATTATACCACAAGTTTTATAAAAATAAAACTTATATTTTAACTTTTTTTGCAAATAATATTTAATACTTGAAATATTTATATATTTAATAAGGATTATATGGGGTGAAGAAAATGAAATTTTTAAAAAAAAGTGTCAAGTTATTTATTATTTCATTAAGTTTATTTATACTAGCTAATATAGGATTATATATATATTGTATACTTACACCAAAAATGGAAATTAATAAAGCCCAAAGTTATTACCTTTATGATAAGGATAAAGAATTAATTTTTGATAACAACGATGATTGGATAAATTTAGAGGATATAAGTCCTTATTTAATAGATGCTACAATTAGTGCTGAAGATAAATTTTTCTATAAACATATAGGTTTTGATTATTTACGAATTGCCAAAGCTGTATTAGTAAATATCATAAATCATAATAAATCAGAAGGAGCATCTACGATAACTCAACAATATGCAAGAAATCTCTTTTTAAATTTTGATAAAACCTGGTCTCGAAAATTAGATGAAGCTTTACTTGCTTTTGAACTAGAAACTCATTATAGCAAAGATGAAATTTTAGAGGGCTATCTTAATACCATAAATTATGGAGGTATATTTGGTATTGAAAATGCATCTTGGTACTATTTTAATAAATCAGCAAGTGATTTAACTTTAGCAGAGGCTTCCATGCTAGCAGGTATACCACAAAGTCCCTCAAATAATTCACCATTAAAAAATCCTGATAATGCTAAAAATAGACAACAAGTGGTTCTTCATCTTATGAAAAAAAATAAGAAAATAACTGAACAAGAATATCAAAATGCTCTTAATACAACTCTAACTTATACAAGTCAAAACAATGATAGTAATTTGAGTAGTCTTATGTACTTTAAAGATGCTGTAATTGATGAGTTAAAAGGTATTGATGTTATACCAGATTCCTTAATTGAAACTGGAGGACTTCGTGTTTATACAACTTTAGATGTTAAAGCACAAGAAAGTTTAGAAGCAGCATTTAAAACTTACCTTACTTCTGATACTGAAATTCAAACTTCTGGTATCATGATAGATCCTAATACAGGAGGAGTATTAGCCTTAATCGGGGGAAATGATTATAATAAAAGTCAATACAATAGGGCAATATATGCCAAAAGACAAGTTGGATCGACAATGAAACCACTTTTATATTATACTGCTTTAGAAAGTGGTTTTACATCTGCTTCAACTTTTACTAGTGAAAAAACAACTTTTACTTTTTCCCAAGATCAGACTTATAGCCCTAACAATTATAATGATACATATGCCCAAGGTCCTCTATCGATGGGAGCTGCTATTTCTTATTCTGATAATATCTATGCTGTTAAAACTCATCTTTTTCTTGGCGAAGATATGCTTGTAGCAACGGGAAAAAGGCTTGGTATAACTAGTCAATTAGATCCTGTTCCCTCACTTGCTCTTGGAACTGAAGAAATAAGTTTAATTGAAATGGCAACAGCTTATGCTAGCTTTGCTAATCTAGGATATAAGGTAAATAGTCATTTTATTACTAAAGTTGAAGACAGCAAAGGAAATATTTTATATGAATATGATGAAGATAAAGATAATGTCCTAAATTCAAGCCTTGTCTATATTTTAAATGAAATGTTAACCTATACCTACGATAGTGCATTCATCGATTATAATTATCCTACTGTGATAAGTCTTTTGCCAAAAATTACAAATAAGTATTCCATAAAGACAGGAACTACAGATACCGATATGTGGATATTAGGTTATAATAAGGATGTTGTCGTTGGTATTTGGAACGGCTATGATGATAATAGAACAATATCTAGTAAAGATTATGGCTATCATAAAAATATTTGGATAGACACAATTGAAAGTTACTTAAAAGATAAAGATACAAGCTGGTATAAAACTCCAGATAATGTTGTTGGCGTAATGGTAAATCCTATCACAGGAAAAATAGCGACTGATGCTGATGAAAAAACCAAAGTATTTTATTTTATTAAAGGAACTGAACCTACAATTAATAATAATAGAGATCTTGAAGCAGCCTTTAAAGAAGACAATAATAAAGAAGATAAAAAAGAATAAAATTTTTATTGGCTAAATTAATTGATTTTGTTATAATTACCTAAAGAGGTGATTATATGTTTAAATTAGGAAAATTAGAAAATACAACTAATGAAAAAATAACAATTATCAACAATAAAAGTGAAAATTCTTATGAATATCTTACTTTTAACATTGAAGGTCAAGTTAAAGATGATAGTTTTTGTTTTTCTTTTAATCTTAATTGTAATCCAAAAAAACTTTTAGAAGTCAAAAAGGCAAGTGAAGTTGATTTTAAAAAATATATCGATACTTCTTCTATTAGCTTTTCAAAAATAAATTCTAAAAAAGAAAAAATTAAAGATGATAATATCATATCTCAACTAACATTAACAAGATTATATGATACAAGATATCTCATTCATCTAAATTTCTTTGTTTATTTAAGTGATACCAAAGAATATTATTCATCTCTCATTGGTTTTAGATTTAATTTAGATAATTATTTAAAAAAGACCAGTTAAAGTAAATTATTTTCTATTTACTTCAATTAGTCTTTTTTCTTTATAAATATATATCTATCTTTTCCACTTAAATCCTTGTCGATAATAACTTCAATATTATCAAGATACTTATGGGCCATACGTTTAATATCCAAAGCCTGTTTATAACCAATTTCAAAAGCTATTAAAAAATTATCTTTTAAATATTTTTTAATGTTTTTTAATATTTCATCATAATAATATAAACCATTATTTTTAGCATATAAAGCAATATGGGGTTCATTGTTTTTAACAACATCCATAATTTCTTCATCATATGAAAGATAAGGGGGATTAGAAATGATAATATCAAAAACGCCATTAATATTAGAAAACAAATCACTTTGAACAAAAGTTATATCTGTATAATTATTTTTAGCATTTTCCTTTGCGACTGTTAAAGCTTCAGGCGATATATCACTTGCAACTACCGTACAATCTAATTTTTTTTTAAGAGTTATCGCAATTGCTCCACTACCAGTACCAATATCTAAAATACTAATTTTTTCTTTAAACATTTTTTTAGCAAAATTTATTGTTTTTTCCACAAGCGTTTCTGTTTCAAAACGAGGAATTAAGACATTTTTATTAACTATTAATTTATTTCCATAAAAATCAACATTACCCACAATATATTGAATAGCTTCACCATTTTTTAACCTTAAGATTGCCTCTTCTAAATCATTATTATCAAGATTTTTTTTTAAATACTCAATGTCTTTTGGAGTTACTGTTGACATTTTTTTATTAACTCCTTTACTTTATCTTTATCTTGATATTCTTTATCAGATAACATAAAAATGCTAACATCTATTACTTCATAATGTTTAGTTTCCGTTTTACACTTATAACAGTATAAATCTTTTATATGAGAAACTCCTCTAGATTTTTTACTTTGTCGAAAAATAGTATCAACATTTCCACATTCTAAACAAACTAAATCACTACGATATATATTATTATTTCTCATTACCACTCAGCAAGCTTTCTTTTTTGATCTTCATTAATTAAGGCATCAATGACAATTCCTAAATCGCCATCCATAATTCGATCTAAATTCATTGAAGTAAATCCTATTCTATGATCTGTAAGTCTATTTTGTGGATAATTATATGTTCTTATCTTTTCACTTCTATCGCCTGTACCTATTTTACTACGTCTTTCTTTTCCAAGGGCTTCTTCTTGCTCTTTTTGTTTTAAATCATATAGTCTAGCTTTTAATATTTTAAAAGCCATTTC
Organism: uncultured Bacilli bacterium; assembly: GCA_947629035.1. Taxonomy (GTDB): domain Bacteria; phylum Bacillota_I; class Bacilli_A; order RF39; family UBA660; genus CANRCE01. The sequence continues at coordinate 32,813 of CANRCE010000001.1, forward strand.
TTTATTTTTAATTTGGCTTCGCTCTGTTTGAGAATAAACAATAATACCAGTGGGAATGTGAGTTAATCTAACAGCGCTATCAGTCGTATTTACTCCCTGTCCTCCACAGCCACTACTACGTGTGATATCTATTCTAACTTCTGATTCATCTAGTTCGAATTCAAATTCTTCAACTTCTGGCATTACAAGTACTGTTGCCGTTGAAGTATGAACACGACCTTGACTTTCTGTCGCAGGAACTCTTTGTACTCTATGTGAGCCACTTTCATATTTAAGTTTTGAATAAGCACCCTCACCTTTTACCATAAAAGATAGATTGGAAAAACCACCAGCGCTTCCTTCTTCACTACTTAATATTTCAATTTTAAACCCACAATTATTAGCATATTTTTGATACATATCAAATAAATCACCTGCAAAAATATTAGCTTCATCACCACCTGCTGCTCCTCTAATTTCTACAATAACATTTTTTTCATCATTTGGATCATGAGGAAGTAACATAATTTGTAATTTAGAATTTAACTCTTGTTCTTTTTTTTCTAAATTATCCATCTCTTCACGGGCAAAATTTGCCATTTCTTTATCTTGTAGCATTTCTTTACAAGCTTCAATATCTTCTTTTACTTTTTTATATTCAGAATAAACTTTAACAATTTCTTCCAATGTTCTTTGTTCCCTACCAAGCTCTGTCATTTTTTTTATATCACTAATTACTTCAGGTTTAGTAAGTTCTTCAGTAATTTCATTATATTTTTTTACTGTAGCTTCCAATCTATCTATCATATTATCCCTCTTTCTTTTTAATATTATATACTAAAAAGAGTAAAATTTAAAGTAAAAATTTAAAAATCAAAAAAATATTGATTTAAAATTCTAATTTAATATTTAAAACTAAAATTAATAGTATTTATTTTTCTTTACCAAGAAAAAAATAAAATGAAAGACTTGAAATATTAATATTAACATTTTCTAAATAACTTGTTATTATAACAAACATATGTTATCATAATTATATGAGGTGGGTAGCATGGAAAGAATTGTCTTACATATTGATGTCAATAATGCTTTTTTATCATGGACAGCTGTTGATATGTTAAATAAAGGAAGTAAAGTAGACATCAGAAATAGATATGCTATTATTGGGGGAGATGAGACACTACGTCGTGGTATTGTTTTAGCTAAAAGTAATCCATGTAAACAAAAAGGAGTAGTAACTGCAGAGCCTATTTATATGGCAAGAAGAAAATGTCCTTATTTAGAAATATATAAACCAAATCATGAGTTATATCGTAAGTATTCTAATTTAATGTATAATTACTTACTACAATATACTAATGTAATTGAAAGGTATTCAATTGATGAATGTTTTTTAGAATATACCGATATTGAACATTTAAATGGAGATCCCATAAAATTTGCTTATAAAATTAAAGATGAAATTTACAAACTATTTGGTTTTACCGTAAATATTGGTGTTGCTAATAATAAGCTTTGTGCAAAAATGGCTTCTGATTTTTCAAAACCTAATAAAGTACATACTCTTTTTCATAATGAAATAGAAACTAAAATGTGGCCCTTAAAAGTATCTGATTTATTTATGATTGGGAAAAAAACTGCTACTAAACTTCAAAATTTAAAAATTGAAACTATATATGATTTAGCTCATACTGATATAAACTTTCTAGAAAAGCATTTTAAAAATATGGGAATACTTATGTACAATTATGCCAATGGTATTGATGATTCTAAAGTTGAATATGAATATGAAAATCCTAAAAGTGTCTCTACTTCAACAGTCCTTCCTTTTAATTATTCAGATAAAAATGAAATTAATCATATTCTAAGGGAACTAGCGCAAGAAACTGGTAAAAGATTACGTCAAAAAAAACTTTATGCCAACAATATTAGTATTTGGATAAAATATAGTGACTTTACCAAAATAAGCAAGCAAGAAAAATTAGAAAATAGCATTAATACTGATAATGATATATATAATATTGCTACCAATTTATTTAATAAAATCTGGAATGAAGAAAAAATAAGAGCTTTATGTGTTGGTGTAAGTGAATTATCAGAGACAAAAATAACTCAACTTTCTATCTTTGATACTAATAAAAATATCCAAAATGATAGACTACAAGAGACAATTGATGAAATAAGAGATAAATTCGGAGACAACATTTTAATTTATGCAAATGATAGACTTAAGAAAAAGAAATAATTTAGATACTTTTTCTTTTTTTCATGTTATAATTATAAGGAAAGAAGGTACAAGATGAATACAACCATTATAGGAGAAATTGCCAACAATTTAAATATTAAAGTATATCAAGTCGAAAGTGTTTTAAAATTATTGGAAGAAGGAAATACAATTCCTTTCATTGCAAGATATCGTAAAGAAGTAACTGGAAATCTTGATGAAGAACAAATAAGAAGTATAAATGAAGTTTATGAATATCAAGTCAATCTTTTAAAAAGAAAAGAAGATGTTATAAGATTAATTGAAGAAAAAGGTCTACTTACTGATGAATTAAAAAATGACATTATGAAATGTGAAAAACTAGTGGAAGTTGAAGATTTATACCGACCATTTAAAGAAAAAAAGAAAACTAAAGCCACCGAAGCCATTAAAAATGGGCTTGAGCCACTAGCTAAAATACTTATGAGTTTTAAAGATAATATTGATATAAATGAAATAGCTTCTAAATATATAAATGAAAATATAAAAACTATCGAAGAGGCTATTATTGGTGCAAAATATATTATTGCTGAATGGATAAGTGATAATGCTAATTATAGAAAATGGATTCGTAATAATATATTAGCTCATGGAACAATTAACTCAAAAATTAAAAAAAATGCTAAAGATGATGAGAAAACTTATGAAATGTACTATGATTATAGTGAAAACATTAAATATATAAAACCTCATCGTATTTTAGCTCTAAATCGTGGGGAAAAAGAAAATATTTTAACAGTTAATATTAAAGCAGATGATGACTATATTTTAAACTTTCTTCAAAATAAAATTATTAAAAATGAAAATAGTCCTTGTACTAATTATGTAAAAGATGCAATTTTGGATAGTTATAAAAGATTAATTTTTCCAAGTATCGAACGGGAAGTAAGAAGTGAATTGAAAGATACTGCTGAAGTTCAAGCTATTGATATTTTCAGTAAAAATTTAGAAAAATTGCTTCTTACTCCACCAATGAAAGAAAAAATAGTTTTAGGACTCGATCCAGCTTATCGTACTGGTTGTAAACTAGCTGTTATCGATGGAACATCAAAAGTTTTAGATATTTCTGTTATCTATCCTCATGAGCCTAAAAATATGTGGAATGAAGCTAAAGACAAACTAAAAGAATTAATTAAAAAATATGACATTGATATTATTGCTATTGGTAATGGTACAGCTTCTCGTGAAAGTGAAAAACTTGTCGCTGAAGTTATTAGTGAATATAAAGATAAAAAGCTTGAGTATATTATTGTAAGTGAAGCTGGTGCTAGTGTTTATTCTGCTTCAAAACTAGCTATCTCTGAATTTCCTAATCTTCATGTCGAAGAGCGTAGCGCTATTAGTATTGCTCGAAGACTTCAAGATCCATTAAATGAATTAGTTAAAATTGATAGTAAAAGTATTGGGGTAGGACAATATCAACATGATGTCAACCAAAAAAATTTAAATGAATCATTGGATTTTGTAGTTTCTAAAGTTGTTAACAATGTAGGGGTAAATGTCAATACTGCCTCACCTTCAATCTTAAAATATGTTTCTGGTTTAACTAAAAGTGTTATCGATAATTTGATTAAATATCGTGAAGCTAATGGTAAATTTTTATCTCGTGAAGATTTAAAAAAAGATAAGCTTTTGAAAGATAAAACTTATGAACAAGCTATCGGGTTCTTAAGGATTGTCGATGGAAGCAATCAACTAGATAAAACATCTATTCATCCTGAGAGTTATGATAAGACTTTAAAGTTACTTGCAAATAATAATTTAACTATCGATGATATTGGAACAAAGAAGTTAATCGATAAATTAGAAAAACTAAATCTTGAAGAATATGCTAAAAATAATGACATTGATATTTATACTCTTGAAGATATAATTAAGTGTTTAAAACAACCTAATCGTGATTATCGTGATAATTATCCAAAACCATTATTAAAAAGTAATATTCTTAAAATAGAAAATTTAACAAAAGGAATGAAACTTGAGGGAACTGTAAGAAATGTTGTCGATTTTGGTGTTTTTATCGATATTGGCTTAAAAAATGATGGTCTAGCTCATATTTCTAAACTTACTGATAAATATATTAAACATCCTATGGAGGTTGTTAACGTTGGTGATATTGTGACTTGCTATGTCGATGATATTTTCTATGATAAAAACAAAGTTAGTTTAAGTCTAATAGATCCTAATAAATAAAATTAGTTAAAGTAATGTTATAATATTCTAGAAAGGTCGTGAAAATATGGGTAGTAACAAATCGGGTTTTAAAAATGAGACAGATATTATTACTTGTCTATCAAATAAAAAATTCGAAGAACTAAATGATAATCTTAAAAGATTTATTCTATTTTTATTTCCACAAGTTAAAGAAAATGATTTAATAAAATGTTATAACGGTAAAGCTAGACAAAAACCAGATATTGTAATTGATATAAAAGGGGTAATTAAAAGAATTAGTGTAAAAAAAGGAAATGGTAATTCGGTTCATCAAGAGGAAATCAGTTTATTTATGAATTTTTTAACAACTCTTGATATACCAGAAGATGTAAAAATAGAATTATTAAAATATCATTGGGGTGATGGTACAACTGATGGTTCTGGGGAAAATAGAATTTCTAGTGCAGAATATAAAAAAGAACATAAAAATGAAATGCAGTTAATTAATAAAGAGTTAAATAAAAAATCAATATTAATAAAACTTATTACAAGAATATTATTTAAAGGTAGTAATGATGACGGTGATGAAGCTGATGCTATTTATTATGGAGATATAAATGAAGGGCATTGGGCAGATAAAGATGAAATAATTAATTATATTATAAATAATAATTTTAATTTAAATTCTCTTCACTTTGGACCACTTACTTATCAGGCTTGGAATAGGTGCTTAAACTTTAATCCTAAAACAGAAAATAGAAGATATATTATGCAAGTTAAATGGGGCTCTATAGAAAAAGATTTAAAGAATATTGAAAAGGAGCGTATTGAAAGTGAATAGAGGTACACACTCTGGTGATTTAGCAGAAATAGAATTTGTTAAAAGATTCAATTCTCAAAAAAATAATCAAGATTTTGATTTCTACATTAAAGATTTAGGTATTGAAGAATTAAATGATATTTATATGGTAAGAGTTACAACTAAACAATATTCAAAATTATCTCACCAAACAGTTATGACAAGAGCAGACACATACTTAATTAATTCAAAAGATCAATTGATAAACAAATTATTATATGAAAATGACTATTATTTAGATGAAAATATGTTAATTAATAATCATATAAATTATTCATCAATAGATTACAGTGGAATATCTGTAAAAATGTCCGATTCAAGTAAATTTCAAATTTTAAAATTAACACCTGATAGTTTTAAAAATTTATTTGGCGAATATGAACTAGGAGCAGGTGCAAGTATATATTGCCTAAAGCAAAATGAAATAGAAAAAAATGATTCAGTATTTATTGGTTGGAAGACAACCAAAGATAAAGTTATTAATAGATATAAGAATGATATTCCTGATTTAATTAAGTTAAATGAAAATATTAGTGTAATTGAACAAATAAAAATATATAAAGAATTAAAAGAATTTTCTAATAAAAGAATTGCAGAAATAATAAATAATGATAGTCACTTAAAAGAAATAATATTTAATGGCTATCATATATATGAGCAACCATATTCGGCAAGTTACTTCTATAAAGGTGGTAAAATAAAAAAACTAAATTATATTCCATTTACTGTAACAACAGGATCTGGTCGCAGTAACGGAAATTTTACTATTGTTTTAAAACCTAAAAATGAAACTGTTGATTAGTTTCATTTTTTTATTTAAAGTAAATATATAAATATAAATTATTCAATCTCTTTGTTTAGTATATCAACTAAATGTTTAGAAATATATTCTAAAATTGGTATAATAACACTATTACCAATTTGTTTATAGGCTTGAGCTCCAGTACCAATTTTATAATTATCAGGGTATCCCATTAGCTTTAAGCATTCCTTTTCAGTTAGTTTTCTATTTAATTCTACTACTACTGGAACATTATTTCCTCCAGTACCCATTTTGGCAGTTAAACAGGGTGAAATACCATTTGATCTAAATTGACATCTTGAAGGTCTTATTTCATATGCTAAAGTATATTTAGAACTTTTTTCTTTTACTTTATTAATATGAGCTTGAATATTCTTTTTACATGTATCACTTATGATATAATCATCATAAGTATTTTTAGTATCTATAATATCATCATAAGTATATAATAATAATTTTTTTGGTGGAAAAATTTCATTTATATTTAGATTTATATTTAAATCTTTTCTAATTCCTACGCAATACCATCTTTCTCTACTTTGTGGTATTCCATAATCACTAGCATTTAAAACTTTATAAACGAAATCATATCCTAATTCATTCAACATATTTAAAATAACTTTTAAAGTTTCTCCTTTATCATGATTAGTTAATCCTTTAACATTTTCTAATATAAAAGCTTTTGGTTGTTTTTCTCTAAGTATTCTTGCAACTTCAAAAAACATTATTCCTCTTGTATCTTCAAAACCTAATCTTTTTCCAGCTATTGAAAATGATTGACAAGGAAATCCACCACATAAGATATCAAAATCAGGAATATCTTTAGCTGCGATTTTGGTAATATCACCACTAGGATGTTGCCCAAAATTATTTTCATAAACTTTACAAACAGCTTCATCTATGTCAGAACTAAAAACGCATTTGCATTTTTGTTTTTCTAAAGCTATTCTAAATCCACCAAGTCCACAAAATAAATCAATGAATTTTAAATTTTTACTCATCTATAAATTCCATTAATTTATTTATTATTTCAGTAATAACAGGTGGACTAACTGCATTACCAGATTGTTTATATAATTGAGTATCGCTCATTTTATTTTTTTGAATATTATCAGTAAATTTACTATCAAATCCTTGAATTCTTAATGTCTCTAATGGAGTTAATTTTCTTATATAATACTCATCTTTTTCTTTAAATATAATTTTAGGGCTATCTGATCTAGCTAAAAGTGTTGGAGATATTCCATAAATAGAATAAACTCTTCTTTGCCTATCTAAATCATTGTGAACATCTCTTGGAAGAGTAAATTCTTTTATTATTTTATTATTAGTTTTTTTAGAAAGTTCATTTTTATTTAAATTATCAATAAATTTTCTAACTTTATCAGAATTTAAGTAATATTTTTTAGCTACATTTATTTCTAATATATTTTTTATATATGTCTTTTTATTGTGCATTTCAATTAAATTGAAAAAATTCATTGTTTTTAATTTATTTTCATTGGCCCAATTCTTAATAGAAGTTACCATTGAATTTCTTTTATCAGGAACAAATTTTTCAACTTCATGATTTAATATACCAACTATATATGTTCTTTCTCGACTTTGGGGAACACCAGCTTCGTTTGAATTAATTATTGTAATATCAAAAGTGTAACCGCAATCCGAAATATTCTTAAGAATAGTTTTTATTGTATTTCCATTATCATGGCTTATTAAATTTTTTACATTTTCTAAAAATAAATATTTTGGTTTTTTAGTTTTTATAATTCTAATAACATCAAAAAATAATGTTCCTCTGATGTCTTTAAAACCTTGCTGCTTACCTGCAACAGAAAATGATTGACAAGGAAATCCACCACATAATAAATCATGATCAGGAATATCGTTTTCGTTTATCTTTTTTATGTCTTTGTGCATATTGTTAATTGGAAAATTATAGCTAAAAGTCATTGTTGCATATTTATCAATTTCTGATGCAAAAACAAGTTCATAATCCATTTTTGATTTTTTAAATCCTTGTTCAAAGCCACCAATTCCTGAAAACAAAGAAACAACTCTAAACTTTTTTTTCATGGCTTTTCTCCTTTCTAAAAAAATATAATATCTTTTTTCTAATAAATATTTTATCATATATAATTTTAAAAATCCGCAATTTTAACAAAAAAACAAAAAAAATATCTTTATTATTATAATTATGATAAATTAAAACAAAATTAAAAGGACTGTTCCCCATTTTAATTAGGTTACAATCCTTAAATAATTAAACTGTCCAACTTTTTGGTTTCAGTCCAAATGAAATCTTATATTAATGTTACTATTAATAATATTACAAATATTAAAATAAATAGTCCTACAACAAATCTCCAGATGTATTTAATCCATGTCGTATATGGTACATCTAAATAAGTAAGAGCAAAAATCAACATAATACTTGTTGGAGCAATTAGTGATACTAACCCATATAAACTTTGGAAAGCAAGTGCCAATACTGGTAGTATTGATTCATCTGTTATTGCTGTAATAATAGGTGTAAATATTCCTGCTGCCACATAGTATAGATCAGTATATAATAAACTACCTAACATTGAAATTAGTGAACTAATTACAATGTTTAATCCCATTTTTGTTCCACTTGCATTGGTAATCAAAGTTTCTAAGAATCCATTGTTGTATGAACAAATAAGTATTGTATAAGCAAGGGCAATCATTAAGGCTACTGGTACCATTTTTTTGAAACCTTCAATAAATCCATCAATTGCATCATCAAATTTAATTTTGTAAACAAACTTAATTAATAATCCAAAGAAGATTAAGATTATTGTAGGTACCATAAAATTGCCTAGATTTCCCCAATTTCCAAAAGCATACATATTAGCAAATATTAAATTATTAAAGACAGGAAATTCCTTAAATTTCAATCCAAATAACTTAAATTCAGGAATGCTAAGACCTGTTAACCAAGTATGGAAATTTTCAAATACGTCAATTCCAAACAAATTAGACCATGGGATTAATCCTAGAATTAATAGTACTAAAACAATGCTTAAGATTACAATCATTGGCCATGTTTTTATTTCTTTATAGTTACCTTTTACTTCTGCAATCATAACATCTTGATTATCGTTTAATTCATATTTTACTTTCTTATTTTCAACATTTTTTATGTATCTTAGACAGAAGAAGATTAAGAATCCTACTGCTAAAACTAATAATAAAATTTTAGGGAATAAATTAGCATATTGCTCTATTCCTGTTAAATCCTCAAAAGTACTAATAGTGTATCCATAAGAGCTTGCAGGATCTCTAAATGTTGTAAATATGCCTCCGATAAAACCTACTAATATTGCTATTACTGTTGATGATATTGCTACTAACTTATCATATCCCAATAGTAAAATAATTGATATTGCAAATGGTACAAATATAAGTAGTGGCATAGTCATTCCAGTAAGTGATGCAAGTAGAGCAAAGATAATTATTGTTCCAATTACAAATTCTTTACTTTTACCTTTTACTTTAGTAACAATTGTATCTAATAATTTTTTGTAAGCCCCTGTTTTATTTAAAATACCATAGAAAGCTCCAATTACTAGAATAAATACTAATGTGTCAAAAAAGTAATAAAATGCTTGGACATAATTAATGGCAATATCTCCGATAGCAAGATATGATGTTTCTCCTTGTCTTCCTGCGATAAACCAACTAGTTAGAACTAATAATCCTAAAAGTATTAAACTAACTTTAAACAAACTATGTTTTTTCATTATAACCTCCTCATGCTAATTATATCACATTTTTTACCAATTTTATCTTTTTTTTGTACTTAATTATTATTTTTTATAAACAAATTAAAAAGTAGTAAAAATTATACTACTTTCTAAACAAAATTATTTTATTATTTGTTTGTTACTTTCTTCATTTGTGGGAATAAGACAACATCTCTTACTGAAGCCTGATTAAATATAATCATCATAAGTCTATCTATTCCAAATCCCAATCCTGAAATTGGAGGCATTCCTTGTTCCATGGCAAGTAAGAAGTCTTCATCTAATTCCATAGTTTCATCATCACCTTGAGCTTTAGCTTTTAATTGATCCTCAAAATTTTGTCTTTGAATAACAGGATCAACTAATTCAGAATAAGCTTTGCATAGTTCTGTTTTACAAACAAGAACTTGAAAAACATCGATAATACGATTATCTTTATCATTTCTTCTAGCTAATGGTATTAAAACTGCAGGATAGTTATAGATAATTGTAGGTTCTATAATTTTCTCTCTTATTAATTTTTTATAACAAAAATCTATAATTTGGCTTAATGATTTATATTCTTCTAAATCAGCATAAGTAAATAGACCTTTTTCAACAATTTTTTTCTTTAATTCTTGAGGGTCATCAATACTTAAAAAGTCAAAGCCATATATTTTTTGCATTTCTTCAACATAATTTATTCTTTTCCAATTGTCTTCACCAAAATCAATTTTATGTCCTTGATATTCAATTGTAGTACTTCCTATTAATTCCATAAGAAGTCCTCTTATAAACTTTTTATAAAACTTTATATTGTCTTCAAAATTCCAATAAGAAGCATACCACTCAACTTGAGTAAATTCTTGTAAATGTTCTGAATCCATGCCCTCATTTCTAAAACATTTTGCTACTTCATATACACGATCAAAACCTCCAGCAATACATTGCTTTAGATAAGTTTCTGGCGCTATTCTTAAATTACAATCAATGTCTAGAGCATTATGATGGGTATAAAAAGGTCTTGCAGAAGCACCACATACGGCATTTTGTAATATTGGCGTTTCGACTTCTAAAAAACCATTTTCTCCTAAAAATCGATGAATATATGAATATAGTTTACTTCTTCCTAAAAAGACTTTTCTTGTATCTTCATTCATTATTAAGTCAACGTATCTTTGTCGATATTTCATTTCAACATCAGTTAATCCATGAAATTTTTCAGGAAGAGGTCTTAATGCTTTACCTAAAAATTCAAAATTATGGGCTCTTAAAGTTTTTTCTCCAGTTTGTGTAGTAAAAATTTCACCAGTTGCCCCAATAAAATCACCAGTATCTATTTGTTTTTTGAAAAATTCATAGGCTTCTTCTCCTACTTCATCAATTTTTATCTCAAGTTGCATATCTCCTTCGATATCTCGAATACGAATAAAGCTTAACTTACCCATTTTTCGCATGAAAACAATTCGACCTGCTAAACTTACATTATCAGTTCCATCAGCAAGTAATTTAGCATCCTTTAGTGAGTGTGTTTTTTCAAATCTTTCAGGATAAGGATTGCAAAATTGTCTTATTTTATCTATTTTTTCTATCCTTACTAATTCTTGTTCTGCTCTTTGCATTTTATTACCTTCTTTCTTCGATTACTTCTGTTTTAGCTATTATATCTTGTAATCCACGTTTATCCTTTCTATATAGTATCATAAAGGCACTTACTATTATTAAAATTTCTTCGATTGTTGCAAGAAAATTATATCCTATAAAATAAATATTTTTATTTAATAAATTTATAAAGATGATATTAAATAAACCCGAAATAATACTATAAATAATTATACTTCTTAATATTATTGCCTTAATACTTGGCGCTTCTTTAGTTTCTTTATCTACTATTTTTATTTTTAATAATTTTTTACCTATGCTTTGACCTTTATTTAGATAAGTAAAGACTATATAGTATCCAATAGTTATTACACAGCTTATTATATTTACCATAATATTTTCTTTTTGAATTGAATATGTTAAATCTTTTGTTTGTGATAAATAATCATCAATGGTTACTTCTCCTTCCATATAATCATTCATAACATTGGATAGTTGCTCTTCATAGTCTTTGGTATTCGTATTAATTCCTGCTGAAATAGTAGTAGAGATTAATAATACTAATATTAAGTCTATGATATAAGCCATTAATCTTTTAAAAAATCCTGCATTCATTTTTTCATCTCCTCACAATTATTATATACTATTTTCTATTTCTTTTAAATAGTTATTTAGAATTATTTTTAATTCTTCTTTGCTCTTAGCCTTGAAACAAACATTTTTTATTTCTTGAGAGTGAGGTATTTTTTTTAAATACCAAGCAATATGGCTACGCATTTCTAAAATAGCTAATCTTTCTTCTTTAAATTGTAATAAATAGTCTAAATGCTTTTGACACATCTTTATTCTATCTTGATATGTTGGTGGGGGTAATTTAATACCTTTTTCAAGATAAGTTACGATATCTCTTATTAACCAAGGATTTCCTAGTGATCCTCTTCCAATCATAATAGCATCTACCTTGGTATATTCTAGCATGTGAATAGCACTTTCAATATCTATTATATCACCATTACCAATTACAGGAATTTTAACACTTTCTTTTACTTGCTTTATGATATCTAGATCTACTTTTCCACTATATCCTGCTTTTCTTGTTCGGCCATGAATAGTTATAGCTTTAGCTCCTGCTTGCTCACATATTTTAGCTACTTCAGAAGCATTAATGCTATTCTCATCCCAACCACTTCTTATTTTAACAGTTACAGGAATTGAAACTGCTTTTACAACAGCACTTACAATTTCTTTTATTTTTTGAGGATTTTTTAATAAACCTGAACCTGCTTCTGATTTTATAGCTACTTTGGGTACGGGACATCCCATATTTATATCAATTATTTTAACGTTATACTCTTTTTGTAATATTATTGCTGCTTGAGCTAAAGTTTTTTCATTTGAACCAAATAATTGAACAGCAATGGGAATATTGATTTTATCAAAACCTATTAGCATATCTTTAGTCTTTTTATTATCTCTTACAATACCCTCGGCACTTATTAGTTCAGTTATGGCATAAGATACGCCCATTTCTTCGCATATTTTAATATAAGCTGGATTAGATACCCCTGCCATGGGAGCTAAAACAACTGGATTTTTAAATTTTATATTTCCAATACTAAAAGACATATAATCACTTCACAATCTCATAAAATTCTTGAGGCGTTTTAGCTTCAATAGTTACTAATTTATTAGTTCTTGGATCAACAAATTCTAAAAGATTAGCATGTAACATAAGACGACATTTGGTTTTATCATGATATTTTTTATCTCCTAAAATTGGAGTATTATTTTCACTAAAATGAACTCTTATTTGATTTCTTCTTCCTGTCAAAATATTTACTTGTAAGAGAGTATATTTTTTTCCTGTTTTTAATACTTTATATTCAGTTATAGCTTCTTTACCATCTTTTGTTTTAGAAGAATATACAATTCCATTTTTATTTTCTTTTAAATAACTATGAAAAATGCCCTCTTTTTTTATTTTACCGTTTATAACAGCAATATAATTTCTTTTTTTGACAATTTTATTCCAATTGTCTTGAAAAAGATGTTTAATTTTCTCTGATTTGGCAAACATTAAAACTCCAGAAGTTTCTTCATCTAAACGATGAATTGTAAATAAATAAGTATTTGGTTCTTTACTTCTTACATATTCTCTTACCATTTTAAATGCTGTTATATTTTTTTCTTTTTTATTTGCTATTGATAATAAACCACTTGGTTTATTAATGGCAATAATATCACTATCTTCATATAATATTTCTAAATCATTATTTATTTTTCTATTACCGTAATATATAACTATATTATCATTTACTTCTAATACATGGTTTGCTTTAGTAATAATTTTATTATTTACTTCAATCATTTCATATTTTAAATATTGTTTAATTTTATTTTTAGATAAATCTTTTTTTTTCATTATTAAATAATCTAATAATGGAAGTGATTTTTCTACAATAAAAGTTTCTTTCTTTAAATTCATGATAACTCCTTTTTAATTTTTCTTTATTTTATCATAATTTTATTAAAAAATAAATATTTAATTTTTTTAGAATATAGAAAAAAAACAGAATTATCTGTTTATTTCATTATTAATTTTTTTATTAAACTATTTCTTGATTCATAATCTTTAAAAGCATAAGTTTCTTTTATATATTCATCATAAAAATCCATTTGCTTTAATCCATCATACAATTCTTGTGATACACCAACATACATATTGGCTTCTTCGTCAGTTAATTCATAAATTATTTTATTATCCCTTAATGTTGTTTCAAATTCTTTATTTTGATATTCTAAATATGGAGTATATAATATAAAATTATTTGGTAATGAATAACCATGATTTTCTTTGACTAACAGTTTTGTTTGATCTTTATTATCACAAAAAATACTATTATATTTAATTACTTGATGATAATAATAGGCATCTTCAAGAGCAACGTAACCATCACTTATCTCATCATTTAATTTGACAATGTAATAATCATTTTCTTCTTTTATTTTATTTACAATATTTTTATCATAACAATCTGTAAGTAAATTACAAACACTATAGCCTTTTGGTACTTTATAACCTATCGTTTTATCATCTAAAGTTACAGGCTCTAATAATTTCCAAACTCTATTTTCTTCATTAGAATATACTTGTTCATGAATGATATTTTCTTTGTATCTTTTTTGTATTGGATTTACTTCACTTTTTATTGATACAAAACCTATAATAGCTAAAGCAAATGCAGTTATTTGTTTTTTTCTTTTATTATTAATTGAATCTAACATTTTTAATACCTCCCTTTTTTCGAATACATATTTTATAACAAATAGTTGCATTTTGTCAAGTTTAGATAAAAAATATATCATTGCTTTAGATCAATTTAAGATTTAAAAAATATAGACTTTTTGCCTATATTTTATTTATGATATGTTTCATTATTTAATATTTTAAAACTACGATAAATTTGCTCTAATAACATTACTCTAAATAGTTGATGAGGAAAAGTTAATTTGGAAAATGATAGTGCATAGTTACTTATTTTTTTTATGTCTTCATGTAATCCTAATGAACTTCCGATAATAAAGGTAATATTAAAGTGGGTTATAAATATTTTATCTAATTTACAAGCAAGCTCTAGTGATGAAATTGCTTGCCCTTCAATTTCTAAAGTTATAATATAATCTTTTTTATCTATTTTTTTTAATATATTATCTTTTTCATCTTCTAAATTACTATCTAATACTTCAATTATTTCTATTTTATGATATTTATTTATTCTTTTTAAATAATCCTCTATTGCTTGTTTTAAATATTGTTCTTTAATTTTACCTACACATATTATTTTTATCATACCTCTACAACTTCCGTTTCTTTATTTTGATGAGCAATTATTATATTATCTACTTTTTTGCCTTCACTATTTAATCTATCAAGTAAAGTATTTAATGCTAAACTTTCAGTATTATTTTCTTCTGATAAATGAGCTAACATGATACATTTAGTATTTTTTCCAGTAAATTCTGCTAGATATTTAGAGGAGTCATAATTTGATAAATGCCCTTTATCAGATAAAATTCTTTTCCTTGTTTCATATGGATAACTACTGTTATTTAACATTTCAATATCATGATTAGATTCCATAATATATACATTACGATTTTTTAAAATTTCAAAATATTTTCTATTAATATATCCTGTATCAGTAATATATACAATTGATGAATCGTTATTATTTACAATAAAGCCTATCGAATCATTGGTATCATGGGAGGTTTTTATGATATCAATACTTAAATCTTTTATTTTTATATTATCACTATCTATTAATTCATAATTAAACTCATAATCAAAATCAGGTAACATTTTCGAAGTTATATATACTTTTGTATGATGTTTTTTATAGAATACTTTTAATCCTTTAACATGATCACTATGAGTATGGGTTATTAAGATAGCATCTAAATTATTTGGTTCAACATTTAATCCTTTTAATTTTTCCACTACATATTTATAACTATTACCAATATCTATAAGAATTTTGGCATTTTTAGTTTCAATATAAGTAGTATTGCCTTTACTACCACTTGATAAAACTATTACTTTCATTTATACAAATTAAGTGGATTCATCGTTGAACCATAAGCTGAACCTACAAAAACACCAAAATGTAAATGCGTTCCAGCATATGGGTTAGCTGAAGATGGTACTGGATCAACATCACCAGTATTACCCATTGTGCCAATTTTTTGACCTCTCTCTACAGTTTGACCAACGTTTACACTAATAGTATTCATGTGCATATATATTGTATAGTATCCTCCGATATTATGATTTATTAGGACAAAATTTCCTTGTGCTCCATTACATTTTACATAACCTGGAGTACATCCTGTTCCTATTCTTTCTACTGTTCCATTATTAGCAGCATATATATTTGAACCGAAACCAGTTCCCGAAATATCAATCGCTGCGTGGAATGATCCCCATCTCCATTCATAACCAGTTGTTAATACATAAGGTCTCTCTGTTGGCCATGCCCAATATGATAAATCGGCAACATTTGGTACATAACGATCTCCTTTTACAACAACTCTATTTACTGCAGGTTTAATTTCTGTTGCACTTACGTTAGTTGAATCAGCAAGTTGACCATTTATATATTGATATTTTCTTACTACTTGGTAAAGTCCATTTTCACCTTCTCTTAAAGTTTCTTCTTGGCCTATTACTTTAGTACTATCATATTGTATTTCAGTATCAAAAGCTCTTTCTTCTTCTTCAACACTATGAATATCCACAACAATACTTATAATGGGATCAATTAAATCAACTACTACTTCTTGACCTTCATATAATAAATTATTTTCACTTGATAAATCTAAATTGGCTATTAGAAATTCTTTAACATTTAATTTATTATTATTAGCAACTTCTTCGATAGTTTCTCCTTCCTTAACGATGTAGGTGTTTCTATCTTTGGTTGTTCCATATAATAAATATTTAGTTAATTCATCAACATCAGTGAATATTTTTTCATCAGTGGAAATATAATTTTCTTTATATGTTACTTTTTCTAACATATCAATATTTTCAATTAAACTTCCAGTGTCTTTTATTTCCTCTTGGGTGCCATTCATAAAATTATTGTAATCTTCACTATCTACAAAGACATTAATTGTTTTTTCTAAAGCTTCATCAAAAATATCTTTAGATAAAACATTTATTATTTTGTCTTCTTTATCTTCTTCATTACTTTTTATGGTTATTGTATATCCCTTTATAGTAAATTTTTTGTTTGCTATAATTTTTGTATATACATAATCATTACTATCAACTTTATTATTATAAGTTACAACTTTTTTTAATTCTACTCCTTTAGGTGTATAAACTGTATTTACTTGATAACGTTGTTTGATTACTTCTTCTTTTTCATTAATGAATTCTTCGAAATCTTCTTTTGAAGAAACTGTTCCTATAACTTGACCATCTAGATATACTTTATATACTGTTATAGGATCTTTATTATCTTTAGTATTGAATCCTAAAAGAAAGATTGATAAGCCTATGATAATTGTTGTAATTATCATAGAAATACTCCATTTAGTTTGCACTATTTACCACTTCCTTTTTTAACGATAAGAAAGTCGATGTTTGCTTTTTAAATAATAAATCGATTGTCTTACATGGTCCATTACGATGTTTTAAAATAATAAGCTCAATTGGTATTGGAACTTCATCATTTGTTGTTTCATCTGCTTTAGGATTATGTAGAGCTGCTACAATATCGGCATCTTGCTCTATTGCTCCAGATTCTCTTAAATCACTAAGTACTGGTTTCTTATCTTCTCTTTTTTCAACATTTCTTGACAATTGTGATAAAGCTATTACAGGAACTTCTAATTCTAAAGCCATTGTTTTTAAATTTCTTGAAATTTCAGATACTTCTTGCTGTCTTGAACCAGAATATCTACTTGAAGAATCAATTAACTGTAAATAATCAATGATTACTAATCCCAGTCCTTCGCCTTGAGTTGCTAATCTTCGACATTTAGCTTTAATTTCAGCTGGAGTTACACTACCAGCATCATGAAAATAAATATTAGTATCGGCAAGTTGGCTAATAGCTTCATTTACTCGACGCCAATCTTCATTTTCCATTCTTCCTGTTTGAAGTTTTTTATTATCAATTTGTCCTAGTGAACTTATCATTCTTGAAATTAGTTGTTCGGCTGGCATTTCTAGCGAAAAGATAGCAATATTTTTTTTAGTTGTTTTAGCTGCTGCCATTCCTACATTTAGAGCAAACGCTGTTTTACCAACGGCAGGTCTAGCTGCAATTACAATAAGTTGAGTTGGATGTAATCCTTCAGTTAGAGCATCTAAATCTCCAAGACCAGTAGTTAGCCCTGTTAATTTTCCTTTATTTTTAGCTAGCATTTCTAAATCTTCTTGAGTTTTACTTAAAACCTCTTGAATGCTTCGAAAACTAGTTGTTCTTCTTAATTTTGTAATATTTAAAATATTTCTTTCGGCTTCGTCGATAGTATTACTCACATCAGATTCAGGATCTGATGCTTTAGTTACTATTTGGGTAGCTACTTCAATCATTCTTCTTAAAGTATATTTTTCATAAACTTTATTTATATAATATTCAATATTTGCCCCAGTTGCTACACTATCAGTAATTTCATTTAAATATTCTACTCCCCCAATTTGACTTAATAAATTTCTATTTACTAATTCAGATACAACAGTATCTATTTCAACCGGTTGCTTACTTTCGTAGAGATCTTTTATTACTTCAAATAATTTAGCATGACTATCTAAATAAAATAACTCTTTTTGCACCTCTTCGCAGGCTTTTTGAAGAGAATCTTTAGACCAAAAAAGAGATCCTAAAAGAGCTTTTTCGGCTTCGATATTTTTGGGCATTTCTTTATTCACAGTAAAATCACCTACTTCTTTTCTAATTTTATTTTTAAATTAGCATTTACTTTTTTATGAAGAATTACTTCAATGTCATAATAACCTAATGAAGAAATAGGGGTTTTTATATTTATATTTTTCTTATCAATATTATAACCTAATTTCGATAATTCTTCTTCAATTTGTTTTGAGGAAATACTTCCAAAGACTTTATCATTTTTACCACAGGTAACTTTAAATATTAATGTTTCTTTTTCTATTTTTTCTTTAATATTGTTTGCTTCTTTAATTAGTGCTTCCTCTTTTTTAGCATTATTTTTTAAATCTTCATTTAATTTTTCACCACTTGTTTTTGTATATTTAACAGCATAACCATTTTTAATTAAAAAGTTTGTAGCATAACCATCACTTACTTCTTTTACTTCATTTACTTTTCCTTGTTTTTTTAAATCTTTTATAAATATTACTTTCATATCTCTACCACCCTTTGTAATAAATATTATACAATATATTTTTATACTTGTCTAGAAAGCTCTAAAAAAAAGAAGACAAATATTTTAAAATAATAAACAATAATCTAGAAATTAAATATAATAATACTAAATTAATCTATAATTTTTGGTATATGAAAATAGACAAAAAATCATTAAAAAAAATAGCTTTTTCACTTCTTTAAAATTAGTTATTAAGCTATTTTATTATTTAATAATTTTTTTACTTTCTACTTTTTATATGATTGTTATTTTAATGTTTTGAATTTTCTTAAAGCAAGATAGATTCCAAAACCAACTAATATTATTGATATTACTATAAATATAATATTTTGACCTGTATTACTCTTTGTATTTTCCATATTATTTTTATCTAATGTTAAATAAATTGATGAGCCTTCTTTTAAATCACTAAAATCTACAGTTTTATCATTATCAGCACTGGTATAAAAACCTGTTAAGTTATCAGTTGGTTGTAAATTTAGCGATGATTTTAATTCTTCTTTTAATAAAGATACATTTTCACTTTTTGAATAATCTCTTGTTGGTACATCTAATTGTGTTTTTTGACCATCTAAAATAACATTTAATTTCATAGTAGGTACTAAACTTCCTGATTTAAAATTACTATCTACACTTTTTACAGCACTTTCATTATATTTTACTGTACCAATACTAGATTCCCCTTTTGCATTTTTTACTGTTGCTAATTTTAAATTAGAAACGTTTCCTCCGGTTATATTTAAATTAGCTTTTTCAACAGTTGCATTTGCTGGTGTTCCAACATAAACGGTATCTATTTTACCATCACTTATTGTAATACTCGCATCGCCATTTGCACCACGCATTCCATGTTGAACATTGGTAATTGTTCCTCCAGTTATATCAAGAGTTGAATTTCCTGTGTAACCATTTACTCCTCCAGGAATAGCAAATCCATAAGTACCTCCACTTACTTTAACAGTTGCGCCTTTAGTGTAACTAATTCCTTCTCCTCCACCATAAATGGCACTTACTTTATTTGCACTTTTTGTGGTTACTCCAGTTCCACCTGTTACTGTTACATTAGCATTTTCTACTATAGTTGGAGAATTTTTAGCATCAGATGAATACCAAGTTTTAGCATCATCATCTTTTATAAAAGATGCAGCTCCTCCTCCACAAATATCTCCTGATAATGTTCCACCTTTTACAATGACATTAGAAGTTTTTACTTTACTTTTATGTAATCCTCCTCCGAAAATATTATTTACTTTACCATTTTCCATTGTTATTGAAGTAGTTGGTATTTCCTTTTCATTATTATGAGCACCACCAAATACATTAACATTATCATCTACTACTTGGCTACCACCTTTCCAAGTAATTAATGTTTTTCCATTATCCGTAGTTATTACAATTGGAACACCATTAGCAAAAAATAACTTATTAACACTATCATAACATGGAATTCCAATTTCTGTACTTGCACCACATACTTTGGCATCGTTACCAGTTGCTTCTGTTGTTGAGGCTTTAACATTTAAAGATGCTGTTGCCATTAAACAAATAGATATAAATAAAAATATAATCTTCTTTTTCATACTTTCCTCCTCTTTTTATTTACACTTAAATATATGTAAATAAAAAGAAAATTATTTAAAAAAAGAAGTAGATATTTCTACTTACTTATTTAGTATATGGTATAAAAGCCATAAATCTAGCTAATTTTACTTGATTTGCAACATGTCTTTGATGTTTAGCACATGTTCCAGTAAATCTTCTTGGTAATATTTTTCCACTATCACCAATATATTTGGAAATAACTTCTACGTTCTTATAATCTACTGGTTTTCCTAAACACATATGACATACTTTTTTTCTTTTTTTACGAAATTCTGCCATATTCTTTCCTCCTTTTTAAAATGGTAAATCATTGTCACTTATTTCAATAGTTTGACCAAATGTTTCAAAAGGATCTTTTTCCATCGTAACTGTTTCTGGTGCCATTTCCTCATCCATAATTGGAGGTTGTGGCATCATATCTATTGATCCATTAGCATTTTTAGATTCTAAGAATTGAACACTTTGAGCTATTACTTCAGTAACATAAACTTTTTTACCATCTTTATCATCATAATTTCTTGTTTGAATTCTACCATCTACTGATATTAAACTTCCTTTATGCATGTATTTAGCTAAATTTTCTGCTGTCTTATCCCATGTTACAACAGGAATAAAATCAGCTTCTCTTTGTCCTTGTTGATTAGTGAAAGTTCTATTTATAGCGACAGTAAATTGGCATACTGCTCTTCCACTAGTAGTATGTCTTAAATCAGGTTCTTTTGTTAATCTTCCTACTAAACTTACTCTATTCATATCTTACTCCTATTCTTCGATATTTAAGACTAAATGTCTTATAACATTTTCATTTATTCTAGCAAGACGGTCAAATTCTTTAACAGCCTTATCATCTTTTGCTTCAATGTTATAAAGGTAGTAATAACCAGATTTTTGCTTTTTAATTTCATAAGCTAACTCTCTTTGTCCTAATTCTTTAGATAATGTTATTTTAGCTTTGTTATCAGTTAAACTCTTTTCTAAAGTTTTTACTGTATTTTTTACTACAGTATCTTCAACATCAGTTCTTACTATAAACATAATTTCATATGTTTTCATCTTTACACCTCCTTTTGGTCTTATGGCCTAATGATTTAGGCAAGGAGCTTCTCGCTCTTTTTGTATTATAGCAAAATTTTCTTATAAAGTAAAGATAAATTTGCAATTTATTATATTAGCTTTTAAATAAATTTATTACAATTATAATTTTAAAAGATAGAAACAAAGTTCCTATCTTAAAGATGAAGTTTGACTAGTTATTTTTTTTTTTGCATTTACACTAAATTCATCATATTCAACTACATGAAAAGGAATAGTGGTTTCTTTTCTAACTTTATATTGTCTAATCATCATTAATAGTGATATAATTTAAAGTGGGAAGTGAATTTTTTTATGAATTGTAGTAAATGTAAAAAGAAAAATATTAAAAAAGCTAATTATTGTAAATTTTGTGGTAATAAATTTAGTCAAGAAGAAAGAGAAGAAGCTTATAATAAAGGATTTGTTGCTAAACTTAAAAAAATTAAAAAATGGTATGAATTATGTAGTTTAAAAGTAATTACAGATAATATTATATTTAAAATTATTATTCTTTTAGTTGTTATTGGTATTGGTTTTTATAATTTTTTTGCAGTTGGTAAAAGTGATAATTTAACAATTATAGATAATAATATTTACGATGTTACATATAATGAAAAATTAGATGAATATTATGTTGTAATTATAAATAATGAAAACGAAGATGCCTTAAGATTGGCTTTGGATTTATATATTCCAAGTAAAGTAGATTGTTTAAATTTAAAATATTATGATGAAAATAATAAAAATATAAGTAGTGAAGAGTTTAAAACTACTGATGAAATAATACTTACTGCTAATACGGTTTCTAATAATTATTATATAATTAGTGATAAAAATGATAGTGAAAATAAAATAAAGGTATTTGTATATTATGATAAAAGGGTAGATGGCAATGAATAAAATTTATTGTATTTACTGTGGAAAAGAAAATAATATTAAAGATAAGAAATGTAAAAATTGTAAAAAAAATCTTAAGGCTCACGATTTTGAACTTCTTAAATTTATTGGAAAAGAGGTTAAAGATGATTCTAAAGAAAAGTTTATTGATTACATTTTTGAATTTATAAAGAATTTATTTGTAAAACATGTATATGGTATTATTTTATCTTTATCTATTGTGGTTGCTGTTGGTAGTACAGTTTTAAATTTGACTAATAATAATGAAGGATATAATGGAAAAATTACAAATGAAAAATATTCATTTAATAAAATGGATGATGAAACTATGATTTTAGGTTGCTGGCATAATAGTGGCTTTATTTATGGAGGAGAGGAAGCTAATACTTATTTTAAATTTGATAATGTACTAACTGTTGCTACAGGTAATCGGTTTTATCATGATTATTTTTCCTTATCTTACTTTTTCTATGATGATTCTCAAAGCAAAGGTGTAAAATATCTTGGATCTGAAAATTGGGATCAAGATGATTTTATTGGAGTTTTTAATTGGAAAGATTATGATACTTTTTATTTAGAGGCTCTTGATGATACTTATTATTTTAATAGGATTGATTGTAATGATATGCCTAATCGGGATGAATGGTTTAGTTAATATATAAAATTTAAGAAAAGAGGTTAGAAATGAGTAAAATTTATTGTATTTATTGTGGAAAAGAAAATAATATTAAAGATAAGAAATGTAAAAGTTGTAAAAAAAATCTTAAGGCTCACGATTTTGAACTTCTTAAATTTATTGGAAAAGAGGTTAAAGATGATTCTAAAGGAAAGTTTATTGATTACATTTTTGAATTTATAAAGACTTTATTTACAAAACATGTATATGGTGTTGTTTTATCTTTATCTGTTGTTGTTGCAGCTGGTAGTACAGTTTTAAATTTGACTAATAATAATGAAGGATATAATGAAAAAATTACAAATGAAAAATATTCATTTAATGAAGTTGAAGATAGTCTTAAATTTGTAGGATGTTGGGCTGGAACTAATGAATATGAAAAAGATACAATTTGGTATCGAAAATTTTATCTTGATGGTCGAGTTTCTTCGATAACTATAACTAATAATAATGCTTCTGATGAAAATAATGCTTATTATAATATTGTTACAGGTTATGGTGATAATACTTATAAGCATTTACATTTTTATATGGACCCTTCTCATAAGGAAGTTGAAGTTCAAACTTTTCCCTTTACATTTGTTGATAATAATACTTTTAGATATGGTGAATTAAATTATTATGAATTTTTATATAAAAGGATAGATTGTAAGGATTTTCCAAGTAATTAAAAAAAATAAAACTTTATTTGATATAGAGTTTTATTTTTTATAAAGATTTTTTCTTTGCTTTTTTTATTACTATATATATAATGGTTAAGATGATACCAATAATTATGTAGGTATAACCAACAGTTTTAAATAGTGATGTATTAATGTTTAAAGCTGTTGCACTAGTATTATTTGTTATATATGTTGATACAAGACCTATGATATTTACAAGTCCAAAGGTTAGTAGTATGCCTGATATTAACAAAGGTAGTGATATATATAATAACATTTTAGATATACTTTTTTGAACTAAAGCTATAACTATACATATTAAGATACTGCTTATTAATAATATGTATCTTAAAGTGTTAGATTTTAAAAAATTATATATATTTAAGATAACTGTAATTTTATTATCTGTATCATTATTAATATTATTTTTTATTTCATTATAGGTTTGATTTATGTTACTATTTTGTATTTCTTCTTTTAAATTATCAATATTTTCTTCGGTATATCCATATTCTTTTAATACATCTTTATTTTCTTCTAATATGTTATTGATATCATAAGCTATATCAATATTTTCATTATTTATAATTGCCTCAAAATATTTGGAAATCATATTTTCAATATCTTTATTATTCTTAATTTTTTCTTTTATTTCTGATATTTTCTCTTCATTAACATTATCTATTTTGATATTATCAATAACATTGTTTATTTCTTCTTTTACAATGCTATTGCTAAATGTTTTTATAAGCATATCATGAATGCCAATATTAATTGATAGAATCATTAAAATTATTGTTAAGATTATACTTAAAAGTATACAAATAAATTTTTTCATATTTAACTTTTTATTAATTACCTTTCTTATTTATTAAATTTTTAAATTCATCAATCATTTTATCAAAGTAATCAATTGCTTCTTCGATTACTTCTTTTTTGGTTAAATCAACTTTGGCTAATTTTAATGATTCAATTGGACTTAATTTACTTCCTGATTTTAGGAAATTCTTATAATCTTCGATGGCATTTTCTTCTTTATTTATAATTCTGTTGGCTATATAAGTTGCTGCTGATAATCCTGTGGCATATTTATATACATAAAAATCATAATAGAAATGAGGTATTCTTAACCATTCATATCTTATTTTATCATCAATGACGACATTTTTACCAAAATATTTTTGATTTAGTTTATAGTATTCTTCTGATAATAAATCACTTGTTAATATTTGATTATTTTCTACTAAAGAGAAGGCTTTTTCTTCAAATTCAGCAAACATTGTTTGACGATAAATTGTTGATTTATAT
The DNA here is from genome assembly GCA_947629035.1 of uncultured Bacilli bacterium. Classification (GTDB taxonomy): domain Bacteria; phylum Bacillota_I; class Bacilli_A; order RF39; family UBA660; genus CANRCE01. The sequence goes on from CANRCE010000001.1 coordinate 58,360, forward strand.
AATGATAATAATTTATCTAATATATATAATTTTTCTTTTTTATCTTTAGAATTAACTAACATATAGTTAGCTAATAATAATTCATTTACTGTTGAAGCTACTTCGGCAACAAAGATGGTATAATCTCCATAGATATATTCATTATTATTTCTAGCATAATAGCTGTGCATTGAATGTCCTGATTCATGGGCTAGGGTGGATATATCTGAATATTTCTTCTCATAATTAAGTAATATGTAAGGATAGGTTAGGTATGATCCTCCAGAATAAGCTCCACTTCGCTTTCCTTTATTAGGATATACGTCTACCCATCTTTTTTCGTAACCTTCTTTTAAGATGGAAATGTAATCATCACCAAGGATAGCTAGAGCTTTTAATACTATATCTTGTGCTTGTTCATAAGAATAATCTTTACTTTCGATATTGACTAGTGGTGTATAAATATCATATAAATGTAATTGTTTTAATCCTAGTATTTCTTTTTTCATATCATAGTATTTATAAATAATATCTAACCTAGAATTTATTGTTTTTACTAAATTGTCATATATTTCTCTAGTTACTTCATCTGGAAAGACTAACATATCAATAATAGAATTATAATTTCTAATTTTACTTAAGGCATATAATTCATTTATATAACCATTTAAAGTGGAAGTAAAGGTGTTTTTAAAATTAGCATAACTATCATATAAAGTATTAAAAGCATTCTTTCTTACATTTCTGTTTTTTGATTCGATATAAATTGCATAATTACTATCGGTTAGTTGAACTACTTTTTTATTTTCATCTTTTATTTTACCTAATGTTAAATCTGAATCTTTTAAGACTTCATAATTTTCTGAACTTTGATTAAATACTTTACTTAAATCAGATAATAATTGTTCTTGTTTTTCATCTAAAGTATGTGATTTATATCGATAAATTCTTTTTAAAATTGTTTCATATTTTTGTAATGGCTCATAGTCCTGATAATATTTTTCAATTGTACTATAATCTAGAGTTAATAATTTTGGTTTTATAAAGGATATGGTTTTTTCATATTCTTCATAAAGGTTTTTGGCTTTTCCTCTTAATTGTTGAGCTTTTGAATTTATTGTTTCTTCATCATAGTAAAGATTAGTATATACGTATAATTTTTCTAAAATCATTGAGGTTTTGGCATCTAATTCTAATAATTCATATAGTAATTTAGCACTTTTTAAAAATGTATTTTCATAACTTTTTATTTTTGAAAATTGGTTGGTAATAAAATTATAATCTTTTTTAAATTCATCACTATTTTTATAAATAGCTTCTAAATTCCATTTGTACTTCTTTTCTATATTGTTTCGATTCATATATCCTCCTTTATATATTAAATCTAAAATGACAAATATCTCCATCTTGTACTAAATAATCTTTTCCTTCAATTCTTACTTTTCCATTATCTCTTACTTTTAATTCATCTTGATATTTTACTAAATCATCATAGCTCATAACTTCGGCTTTTATAAAACCTTTTTCAAAATCACTATGAATAATTCCAGCACATTCTTTTGCTTTCATTCCTAGTTTAAAAGTCCACGCTCTTACTTCATCAGTTCCTACGGTAAAAAAGGTGGCAAGTCCAAGTAGGGAATAAGTCTTTCTAATTAATTGATCTAATCCACTTTCTTTGATATTTAATTCTTGTAAAAATATTTCTTTTTCTTCTTCAGATAAATCTGCTAACTCACTTTCAATTTTAGCACAAATAATGACAGTTTCACTTTGTTCTTTATTGGCATAATCGACTACTTGTTTTATATATTGGTTATTTTCATTATTTATTTCTTTTTCTTCAACGTTAGCTACATATATAATGGGTTTTATAGTAATTAAATTATAAGGTGATAATATTTTTCTTTCTTCAGCATCAAAGGATAATCTTCGAAGAGGTATGTTTTTTTCTAGACTATCTTTTACTTTCTGCAATAATTCTATTTCTTTTAATTCTTTTTTATCTTTAGTCATCATTGCTTTTTTACCTATGCGATTAAGACGATTTTCTATTATTTCTAAATCTGATAGTATTAATTCAATGTTTATAACTTCAATATCACGGATGGGATCAACATTGCCATCAACATGAATTATATTATTATCTTCAAAACAGCGAACTACTTCCACGATAGCATCAACGCCTCTTATGTGTGATAGGAATTTGTTACCTAATCCTTCTCCTTTTGATGCTCCTTTGACAAGACCTGCGATATCTGTAAATTCATAAGTTGTGGGAATTGTCCTTTTGGGTTTATACATATTTTCTAATACTTCGACTCTCTTATCTGGTACACTTACTATTCCTACATTAGGATCTATTGTCGCAAAAGGATAATTGGCTGCTAAAATATTTTTCTTCGTAATGGCATTAAATAAAGTTGACTTCCCAACATTAGGAAGTCCAACAATACCTGCAGTTAAACTCATATTTTCATCTTCTTTCTATAACATTACATTAGCATTTATACCAAGTGGAATACCAATGATATAAAAGGCTAAAATTATAAGTAACCATAAGATGCTAAAGGCAATAGTATAAGGTACCATTAAAGATATAGCATCAGTTATAGTTATAACATCATTTTTTCTTTTATCGTATATTTGTAAAAATCCTATTAGAATAACAAAATAAACAAATAGGGGAGTTATTCCTTTAGTGGCAGAATCGGCTGCTCTAAATACGGCTTGGGTAAATTCTGGAGTTAAGGAACTTTGCATGAACATTGGAATGATTACTGGTGATAAGATTGCCCATTTTGTTGAAGCTACAGGCACAAATATATTGCATATAAGGACTATTAAGAAAGTTACTAATACTAATAATAATCCTGTTAATTCTAAATTACTTAATAATTCAGATAATGATGCTATTATAAAGATTCCAATATTTGTTTGTTTAAATATTAAGCAAAATTGAGCTGCAAAGAAAATTAATACTAATATTGAAGCTACATCTTTTAAATAATAGCTCATACTGTCTACTAAATCACGATTATTTTTAATGCTTTTGGTTCTTAGGCCATAAATAAATCCTGATACAATTAAAAGTCCACTAAAAATAGCTACTACTCCTTGACTAAAATAAGAATTTGCTCCAAATAATTGATCAACATAACTTTTATCTTTTAAATATAGAAGTAGTCCTGAAAATGGTAGTCCTGGTGTTATACAATATATTAATATAAGAATAATTACTAATGATACTAATAATGATAATACTACGCCTTTTTTCTCTTTTATGGTAAGTTCTTGTTCATTATTTGGTTCTTCGGCATCAAAAGTGTATCTTCCTAATTTTGGTATTATGTACTTTTCCGTAATAATCATTCCTAAATAAGCAATCAAAAGAGTACTAATTATCATAAAAAATATGTTTCCTTGTAATGATACTTCATAACTCTTATCTAATATTGATGTTGCACTTTTAGTATATGAAATTAAACTTCCATCTAAACCATTTGTAATAAGACCTGCTCCATAGCCAAAAGTAATTCCTGCAAAAGCTGCACATATTCCTGCAGAGGGATGTCGTCCTAAATTCATAAAAAGAATGGCTGCAAGTGGTATTAAAATTACATATCCTACTTCATAAAACATTGAAGATATAACACCAACTAGTACAACTAAAAAGGTTAAAGTTTTTTTGGAAACTTTAGATTTAATCATTTTAAATAGAGCATTTAAAAATCCTGACTTATAAGCAACTCCAACTCCCAATAAACCTATTATTAATGTTCCAAGTGGAGCAAAATTCAATAGGTTAGAAAGCATATTACTTATTAAGTATTGTAGTCCTGTTCTATTAAATAAATTGGTAATTGTTACTATTTGAGTTTCTAAATCACCTGTTATGGCGTTCACACTATAGTAGCTTGCTTCTAAATGAAGAATGCTACCAATACTACTTATTATCATTATAATAAGTGTCAAAATTAAAAATACTAATGCAGGATGCAACCTTACATGTTGTTTATTTTTCTTCATCATCAACCACCTTTTTTAGCTTTTTATTAAATTCAATTCGAGGTAACATAATCGTTCTATCACAATTTAAACATTTAATTTTTATATCTGTTCCTACTCTTGTTATTTGCCATCTGTTCGTTCCACAAGGATGGTCTTTTTTCATAATTACAATGCTACCTAATTTATAATTTTTATCCATAATATTCCTTTCTTTAAATTAATTATATCATATTTTTTTACTTTGTAGAATATAATAAGATGAAAATTTATATTTTATTAACTTGACTTTAAACATCTTAACTAATATAATATGTTTTATATAAGGGATGTGGATTAATGAAAAAAGAGAGAATAATTAGAAAGGGTCTTGAATTTACAGATATTATAAATAATGGTAAATATGTAAGTAATGCTTTTTATTCAATTTATTATATAAACAAAAAAGAAACTCTTAATAGATTTGGTATTTCTGTTCCTAAAAAAATCGGACATGCCGTAGTAAGAAATAAAATTAAGAGACAATTAAAAAGTATTATTAATAGCGATAAAAATAGTATACAAAACGACTTTGATTATGTTATAATAGTTAGGAAAGGTTTATTAGATTTAAATTATTTTGATCGTCAACAAAATTTTTTTAAACTAATGAAAAAAATAGGTGATGCTAATGAATAAGAAAAAAATAGGTATATTAATGATTTGTTTATTGTTATTATCTGGTTGTACTAAAACTTTAAAAGATAGTGATAATAAGATTGTAAAAAATGAAATAACTGGTCAAAATTTAACAGAAAATGTTGTATGTAGACCTACGAATGAAGAAGTTTTAAAATTGTATGAAGATAATAAAGTTGATTTATCTAAATTACCAGAATGTGAAGATTTTACTCCAATTACTACTTATGAAAGTATTTGGACAAGTTTCTTTGTAAAACCATTAGCTTGGGTAATTATTAAAATTGGTAATTTGGTTAATAGTTATGGCTTATCTATAATTATTACTTGCTTACTTATTAGGTTAGCTTTATTTCCTGTTACTAAAAAAACAGCAATACAATCGGAAAATATGCAAAAAGCTCAACCTGAACTTCAAAGATTAGAAAAGAAATATGCTAATAAGACTTCTCAAGAAGATCAAACTAAAAAAGCTCAAGAAATGATGATGATTTATCAAAAGTATCATATTAATCCTATTTCTGGTTGTTTACTAGCTTTTGTACAAATTCCTTTATTATTTGCTTTTTTAGAAGCAATCAATAGAACACCTGCGATATTTGAAAATAAGTTCTTATCTCTTCATATGGGAACAACAATAACAGTTGGTATTTCAAATGGTAACTGGTGGTATTTACTTTTATTAGTTTTGATAATGGCTACGACTTATATTTCGTTTAGAAAGACTTTAAAAGATCAATCAGCTGCTGCTCAACAGATGAAATTTACAATTTATTTTATGCTTGTAATTATTTTAATTGCTTCATTTAGTTTACCTGTTGCTTTAGGTATTTATTGGATAACATCTAGTTTGTTTACAATATTACAAAATTTATGGGTTGAAAGAAGGTAATATGATGAAGAAAAATTATTATGAGGCTAAAAGTTTAGATGATGCTAAAAGTAAAGCTTTAGAGGAACTTAATTTAAATGAAGAAGATGTTATTATAAACATTGTCGAAGAAAAAAATTCTTTGTTAAAGAAAAATGTAAAAATTGAAGTTATAACTATTAATGATATTATTAATTATTTAAAAGAAGTTATTAATGATATTATGAAACTTATGGGTGTAGAAGTTAATCTTGAAGTAAGAAGAAGAGATAATAATATTTCTATAAAGCTTTTTTCTAATAATAATGCTATCTTAATTGGTAAAAATGGAAGAACTATATCAGCATTACAGTTATTATTAAGACAGATGGTTAATAATCAAACCAAAAATCATGTTTCAATTGTTTTAGATGTAGAAAATTATAAAGAAAAAAAGATGAAAAATATCGAATATTTAGCTAAAAAAATTGCTAGGGAAGTTGCTAAAAGTAAAGTAGAGGTAAAATTAGATAGTATGAATTCTTATGAAAGAAGAATTGTTCATAGCATACTTTCTGATAATAAATATGTCTATACAGAGAGTGTAGGGGAAGAGCCTAATCGTTGTGTGGTAATAAAACCAAAAGAAGATTAAGTTCTTTTTTTATGCGTAAAAAAAACACTTAATTAATGTTATCTTTCAATTAAGTGTAAATTATCTAATAATACTCCTGTTCCTTCAGCTACACAAGTAAGTGGACTTTCTGCTATGAATACAGGGACTTTTAATTCTTGAGATAATAATTCACTAAAGCCATCAATCATAGCTCCTCCTCCGGTTAGCACTATTCCTTTATCGATAATGTCTGCTGATAGTTCTGGAGGGGTTTGTTCTAATATTCCTTTTACAGCATGAATTATGGTATAAATACTTTCTCTTAAAGCTTCTTCTACTTCATCAGAGGTTAATGTTATTGTATGGGGAAGTCCTGTAACTAAATCTCTTCCTCTTACTTCCATCTTTTCAGATTTTGAACCTGGATATACTGTTCCAATTGCTATTTTAATTTCTTCAGCTGTTCGCTCTCCTACTAGTAATTTATATTTATCTTTTATATATTTTACAATATCATTATCAAATGTATTTCCAGCAATTCTAATGGAAGTACTGTTTACGATACCACCAAGAGATAAAATAGCTATATCTGTCGTTCCTCCTCCAATGTCTATTACCATATTACCACTTGGTTTTGATATATCCATTCCTGCTCCAATTGAGGCTACTTTTGGTTCTTCTTCAAGAAAGACTTTTTTAGCTCCTGTTCGTTCAGCTGCTTCTTTGATGGCATTTTTTTCTACTTGGGTTATGTTTGATGGGCAACAAATTAATATTCTTGGTCTTGATAAAAAATTCTTCCCATTTACTTTTTTTATGAAATAGTTTAACATCAATTCTGTTGTTTCAAAATCGGCAATTACTCCATCTTTCATAGGTTTTATAGCTTTTACTTTTCCTGGTGTTCTTCCTAACATTTCATGAGCTTCGATACCTACGGCTAATGGTTTTTTAGTTTCACTATCAATTGCTACAACGCTTGGCTCATTTAAAACTATGCCTTGTCCTTTTATATATATTAATACATTTGCTGTTCCTAAATCTATTCCAATATCTTTGTTAAACATTATGTCACCGTCCTTATGCTTATTTTACCATAATTTAGTATTTTTTTATAGCTTTAATTGGCATTTTTTTCTAAAAATTTATTTCGTGTCGACTCTCCACCTCTTATGTGCCTTATATCAAGATGATACTTTAATATTTTTGACACTTTAGTATACAGATTATTGTCTAATTCTTGTAATCTTTCACTTAAATCTTTATGAACTGTACTTTTACTTACTTTAAAATTTTTAGCAACTTCACGAATAGTTTTTGATGTTGTAAGTATATAATTGCTTTCATCTAATACTCTTTTTGTTATTTTTTTATTCATTTAAATTCCCCTTTATAAATTATATTGCTTAAATTTACCTTTTATTACTTTTAAAAAAAGGCAAACTATGCCTGTAATTCTTCTGGGGTTTTATTATAACAATTTTCAGGATTTAATATTTTGCCTTGATAATATATTTCAAAATGAAGATGATTTCCTAAATCTTTATTAATGTTTGATGTTCCACTTTGACCAATTACTTGTCCTTGAATAATTGTATCATCTACTTTAACAGATACATTTGATAGACTTTGATATACACTAATTAATTCATTATTGTGTCTTATTTCTACGATTGTTCCCAAAATATCATCTTCTTTTACATCAATTACTGTTCCATCTAGGATACTAACTACATCAAAATTATCTTGATAAGCATAGTCTATTCCTGAATTTTGCATATAAGTATTTTCATAATAGATAATTGATTTTTCTTGTTCAGATGCATCTTTTTCATAATCATAGAAATTTTTAGCTATATATACTTCATTATTTTGATATGGTCTTATAATGGTTACTGTTGTATTTATTACTGGTAAGTAATCATTTTTTTCAACAATTTCACTATCTACATATTCTAGGTTTTCTTCTTTCTTAAAAAGTGAAGTGTTGCTTACTAATCTTTCTATAAAATACATACCTATTACGAATACAATAACACTTACTGCATACATCATTGGAACTACAAATGGTTTTAATTTTCTTTTTGTCATTTTTTTCACCTCTACTTTAAGTATTGGCTAAAATATGATTTTATATACATTAATTTTTTATTTTTTTTATGGTTGTTCCTGTATAATAATGTTTTAATATTTCATCATAGGTATAACCAGCTTTAGCCATTCCTAAAGCTCCATATTGACTCATTCCAACACCATGGCCATAACCTTTTGTTTCAATTATAACATTCGAACCTGATTGTATCATTTTAAAATCTGTTGATTTTAATCCTAACTTATTATATACATCTGTTCCTTCGAAAAGTTGATCATTTATTTTTAAACTTAATATTCGGTTAGTGTTACTTCTTTTTACTATTTGTACTTTTAAAGTATCTTGATATTTTAAATTTAATTTTTGATAAAAATCTTTTAGGGATATAGTTGTTTTTTGGTTAAATGCTTCAGATGTTTCTTCATCCCAAAAGGATTCTACACTTTTTAAATATGGTAAGTCTAGATTAAAAACTAATTCAACATTTTCAGTATAGCCATTACTAGTTGAAAAAAACAAGGCATCAATTACTTCATCATTATAGACTAAATATTCATCAATTGTTTCATTTACAGCTTTTCTTAATTTATTTATATTTTTTACATAATTACTCTGCCATGCTTCTTTTAAATAATCATTATCTAAATATACTTGATTCATTACACTATCTACGACATCATAGTCATTATCTTTATTATATTCAATTCTTTTTAAAACATAACTTCTAGCTGCTACTGCTTGAGCTTTTAGTGCTTCGATTTCAAAATAAACTGGCATTTCTCCTGCTAAAACACCTACAATATATTCTTCTAATGGTATTGTTTCTATTGTGTTTTTATCTAATCTTTTTACTCTTACGTTTAAATTATTAACATATTTTAATTGAATTTCTTTTGTTTGTACTGTTTTGACAAAGGTTACAATAAAAAAAGGTACTAAAACTATTGTAAAGGTTAATATTATTATTTTTTTCATTTTATCACCAATTTCTGTTATAATTATAGTTGATAAAATTTAAAATATTTGTCTTTTTTTGCTTAAAAAATAAATAATTTTTAATAGCTTTTAATAAAAAAAATTCATGCTTGGTACATGAATTTAGGTTAAATTAAAATTATAAAAATCATATATAAAATTTGTAAGTAAATAGGAAATACTTAATACTAAAATTACATAAAATACTCGTGCTTGATATGTTTTGTTTTTTTTAAATATTTGATTTAAATTTATACTATCTACACTGTATACTACTAGTGGTAGACAAATTACATATAAAATTAGTTTAAGCATTTTCAATATCCTTTATTTTATTATTTCTTCTTATATAACGGTCAATATTAGAAAATGGTGTTTCTATGAAAGTCATAACTATTTGTTTAGTTAATTCTTCACTTAAATCTTCAGATAAAGCTAGAGCATTGGCATTATTATGTGATTTGGATAAAGCTGCTTCTGAAGTAGTGCTTACTTTGGCACAATAAACTTTTTTCATTTTATTTAAGATAATGCTCATACCTATTCCTGTACCACAGATTGCAATTCCTAAATCTACTTCTTTATCTTGAATTGCTTTACCTAATTTCTCGGCATAATCTGGAAAATCTACGGAATTTCTATTCTCTGTTCCATAATCTTTTACTTTATATCCTTGATTAATTAAATATTCTTTTAAATATTCTTTTGTTGTAAAACCATGATGATCATTTGTTAATCCTATTCTCAATTTTATCACTTCCTAATTCTAGTATATCACAAATAATTTGTTTTTTAGAAAAAAAAAGAAACTTTACGCTGTTTCTTTGTCAAATCCATATTTTTTATTAAATTTATCTACTTGGCCTTTTCTTGTTCCTGTACTTTGTTTTCCAGTATAGAATGGATGACACATATTACAAGTATCTATTGGCATTGTATCTGCTTTTAAAGTTGATTTGGCAATAATTTCATTACCACAAGCACATACAAATTTTGTTTCAGTAGATTCTGGATGAATATTTGCTTTCATTTTTCTCCTCCTTCGCCATGACATAAATGTCATAGTAATTTAATTACAAGTAGTATTATATCAATAATTTTTTATTTTTTCAACAATTATTTGTGAAATTTTTTGATATCCATTATTATTTGGTATAAAATTAATAGAATTTTCAAAAAATATTGGATTATTATCAAATATTTTAGCTAAATCTATATATTCAAAACCTTCTTCCATAACTAATTCTTTTAGTTCGTAATTGATATAAGAAAATATATCTTGATTTTTTCCTGTTACATTATAATATCCTAAAACAAATACTTTTTTGTGATTAAATTTGTTGATGTGTTCTAATAATTCTTTCATATCAATTAACATTTCATTCATATAACTATATATATTATCGGTATTAGTTGTTATTTTATAATAAAGTTCATTCATTCCTACAGATAGTGTTATAATATCTGCTTGTTTTAATAATCTATTTAATGATATTTCTTGTCCATCAACAGTTTTTGTTTCATTATATTCAATTATTCTAATCAAATCGGTTATACGATAATTATTATTAGCAAAGGTCTTACTATAACCTTTTAATTTTTTATTTTCAGAAATATAATCTTTTATATAATCACTAAAACCGTATCCAATAGCTTGTTTTTGATTAGTTCCAAGAGCTAAAGAATCTCCAATTGAAATGTAATATATATCATCATTTACAGTATATTTATATATAACATAACACGATAAAAAAAGAATTAATATTAATAGAACTTTTTTCAAGTTTTACACCTCTAATTAAGTATATTTATATTAATTCTATTTTAGCACCAATGTTTTGTAACTTTGTAACGATATCATCATAACCTCTTAATATATAATGAATTTCATCAATTGTTGTAATACCTTCGGCTAGTAGACCACAAATTATCATAGATGCTCCTCCTCGTAAATCGGTGGCACTTACTTCTTTACCATATAATTTTGTTTTTCCATTAATGATTGCTTTTTTATTATCTTTAACTTCAATATTGGCTCCCATTTTATTAGTTTCTTTTATATTTTGAAATCTATTTTCATATATTGTTTCTATAACAGTACTAATTCCTTCACATTGAGTTAAAAAGGGAATTATTAGCTGTTGTAAATCAGTTGGAAAACCTGGATATTCTTGGGTTTTTATATTAATTGCTTTATATTCTTTTACTTCTTTTACTACTATATTATCATCGTTTATTTGTAATTGTACTCCAGCTTCGATTAATTTAGAAGTTAAAGATTCTATATGTGATGGAATTATCTTTGATATTTTTAAATTTTTTCCTAATAACGATGCTAGTATTAAATAGGTTCCTGCTTCAATACGATCTGGTATTACTTCAATAAAGCAACTGTGTAGGTAATCAACACCTTCAATAGTTATTGTTCCGGTTCCAGCACCTTTTATTTTAGCTCCCATATTATTTAAAAAAGTGGCTATATTTACTATTTCAGGTTCTTTAGCTGCATTTTTGATAACTGTTTTTCCTTGGGCTTTTACAGCTGCTAACATAATATTGATTGTAGCTCCAACACTAGGAATATCTAAATATATTTTATTTCCTTTTAGTTCATCAGCTTCAATTAAAAAATAATTATCTTTTTCTAATATTTTAGCTCCAAGAGCTTTAAAGCCTTTTAGATGTAAATTAATTGGTCGTTTTCCAATAGAGCATCCTCCGGGAAAATACATTTCTATTTTCTTATATTTTCCTAATAATGCTCCCATAAAATAATAAGAAGCTCTCAATTTTTTTGATAAATTTTCGGGGATTTTTTTATTTATAACATTGTGAGAATCTATTTTTACAATATTGTCTTGTCTTGTAACTTTGGCATTTAAGTGGGTAAGAATTTCCTCTAAAGCTTGAACATCTGATATATTTGGAACATTAGCTATAGTTACCTGTTCATCACATAAAATTGCTGCTGGTATTAATGCTACAGCACTATTTTTAGCTCCACTTATGGTTATATTACCACTTAATAGATGACCTCCTTCAATTTTTATTTTAGACATAAGATTCCTCCTTTTTTATTATATGGATTTGTCTTTTTTTTGTTAAAATTCAATAGGTAATAATAATTGTATAATGATATGCGAAGAAAGTCAATAACTAGTTAAGTGTTTTAACGAAAAAAATATATTATTGATAGGATTATGAGAATTATTCCTCCAAATATTGTGGAGATTTTCCCAAATTTTTCATTTAATTTATTTCCTAATTTTAATCCTAAATAAGTAAATAAAAAACTTACTATAGAAAAAATTAAAGATACCTCTAAATAATTACTATTGATAGCTTTTAATCCTATTCCAGTAGTTAAACTATCAATACTAACCGATAATCCAAATAAAAAAAATCCTGGTATAGATAATAATAGTTTTTCTTCTTTTTCTTTTAAGCTCGATATTATCATTTCTAATCCAATTAATAAAAATATGATAGAGACAATAATACTTACATTGATAATTAAATATTTAGTTATTAAATTGCCAAAGAATAATCCGATTAGTGGCATTATAAAATGGTAACATCCAACGATGGTGGATAATGTCAATTCCTTTTTTAAATTAAAATTTTGGGTTCCATATACTAAACTTAAAGAAAAAGCATCCATACTTAAGCTTACACCGATTAATAAAGTCATAAAAAAAACTTTCATATTTTTCACCTAGTTAATATTATGAGAGTTTTTTTAAAATATTTTTGATAATGTTTCTTTTATCCAAGATTTATATTCTACTTCTTCGTAATTTTCTGCTTCCATAAGACATAATGGAGGAAATAAAACACACCACCAATTATCTCCTTTAGCTTCTCCGATTGATACAACTAATGATTCATAATAACCTTCTTCATATGTTACTCCTTTATATATTTTTTTAGGAAAATAATTTTGACCATAATTTAAAGTATAATTTTTATCGTAATTATTATTTTTAAAAATATTATTAATATTTTCATCAATGGTTGATAAATTATTTTGTAAGATTAATCTTGCTTCTTGAATTGTTTTAACATCTTTTAATAATTGATAAGTATTTTCTTCTAAATAATCTTTTACCATTCTTTTTATTACGATATCTTCTGTATTGTTGCTATTAGGAATTACTCTTAATCTAATTGAAGTTTCTGGAATTATTATGGTATCAGCTTTTGTTTCATTATATACTAAAAATATTGATAATATTGCTAATATGATAATAATTTTTTTCAAAAAATATCACCCTTTCATTTTGTTATGGGTGATATTTAAATATTTTATTCATTATTTTTCAATTTTTATAATTATTTGATATTCTTTTTCTAAATCCATTTCATTTATAGTTATCGTTTTGCCACTATTTTCTATTTTAGATACAACCTCACGAATTGATGATATAGCATCATTTAAGTTATTATTTGACTGACCATTACTGATTGGTTCAACTGGTGGTTGCAATTCTGGTGACACTACTGGTGTAGGTTCAATATTTATTGCTGATAATGGCTCTTCTTTAGGTGATGGCATTGTTGGTGCTTGTGGCGTGATTGGATTTGTAATATCAATTATTGTAGGTTCTTGTGTGTTTGTTGACATGTTTGGCATGCTGTTATTTTGTGCCATTATAGGTGGTGTCATTGTTGGTTCAATATTATTAGATTGTGATGAAAAACTTGGAATTGGACTTGGAACTACTGGCTCAACTGGGATATTTGGCAGTACTATTTGAGCATTAGGTATTGGTCCTTGTTGAGTTGGTGTTTGACTAGCTCCAATTGGTTCAGGCATCACAGGCATTTGAATTGTATTTACATTTGGTTGGGGTGTTGACTGTGGCATAGGATTTTGTAATGAAGCTTCATTATTTTGATTCATTCCTGGTGCTTGTGGTACTGTAAAATTCATATTTACTGTTTCATTTTCAAGTGGCTTATTAAAATTTGAAGCCTCACTTGGTTGTGCTACTGGTTGATTTACCATATTATTTTGTTCTTGATTCATATCTATTATCTCCTCTTTTCTATCTTCAATTAAAGGTTCAACATCATTAAAGACATTTGAATTTGTATCATATATATTTAAATCATTTAAAGCAAATTTTACGTTATTATTTATTGAATTATTAGTTAATGAAATAGCTTCATTTAAATCATTTAGATTAACTGTATTATTATTTGTTCCTTCAAGTGGATCTATTATTGTTTCTTGATTACTATCTTGATTTTGTTTTAACAAAGACTTAATATAGTCTTCAGTTGCTTTTACATTTAATTTTTGAGATATTATTTTATTTAATACTTCTTTTTGTTTATTTTCATCAGATAGTTGCAATAAGCTTCTTGCATGTCGTTCTGATATTTCATTATTCATTAGTGAATCCTGAATTTCTTTAGGTAATTTTAATAATCTTAATTTGTTGGCAATACTACTTTGTGATTTGCCTATTTTTTGTGATAAATCTTCCTGTTTTAAATTTCCTAAATTCATTAAATTTTGATATGCCCTAGCTTCTTCGATAGCATTTAAATCTTTTCGTTCGAGATTTTCTATTAATGCTAATGAAGCACTAGTAATATCATCTACTTCATTTACTATTACTGGTACTTCTTTTAATCCTGCAATAATAGCAGCTTTATATCTTCTTTCTCCTGCAATGATTTCATATTTATCATTAATTTTTCTAACGGCTAGTGGTTGAATTATTCCATAATTTTTTATCGAAGTAGCTAATTCATTTAATTCTTCTTCATTAAATATCATCCTTGGTTGATATCTATTTGGTATTATGTTTTCAATTTTTATATATTCAATTTGCTTTGCCGTATTCATACTATATATCCCTTCCTATTCATCTTATTATAATAATACAATAAAATTAAAACTTTTACAAGAAATTTTAATTATTTTCTGTAAAAGTTTTATAATTCTCTCTTTTTTATTTCATTATAGCTTCTTGGATAGGTTAAAGATGTTGGTTTTAATTTTTTATAACTTATTATTGTTCGAAGACTATTTTCTATAGGAAGCTTAAATATTTCTTTTTTTTCTTCAATAATATTTAATTTTTGATAATAATTATCTATATTTTTAATTTCATTATCTATATTTCCTTTTAAACAGATAAAATTACCATTTACTTTTACTAGAGGTATTCCATATTCAAGTAAATGTTTTAAAGGAGCTACTGCTCTAGATATGACAATATCAAATATTTCTCTTTTGGTTTTAGCATAATTTTCTATTCTATCATTTATTATTTTTACATCATTTAGTTTTAATGTTTGAGTTACTAATTGTAGAAAATTACATTTTTTTAGGGTAGCATCTATTAATGTTAATTTTATATTGGGAAAGACTATTTTTAAAACTAATCCTGGAAATCCAGCTCCTGTTCCTATATCGCATATACTTTGACTTTCTAGATTTATTATTTTAGTTGTTGTTATACTATCATAAAAATGTTTTAAATATACTTCTTTTTCTTCAGTTATGGCTGTTAAGTTATATTTTTTATTTTCTTCTTTTAATAGATTGTAATAGATATCTAAATTTTCTAATTGTTCTTTTGTTAAAACTATTCCTAGTTTTTTTAATTCTTGAATAAATTCATCTTTACTCATTATAATACTTCCTTAAATATATTAATAATATTGATATGTCTGCTGGATTTACACCACTTATTCTTAAAGCTTGAGCTATATTAAGAGGTCTTATTTTTTTTAATTTATCTCTTGCTTCGCTTGCTAAATTGGGAATTTTATCATAATCTATATCATTAGGTATTTGCTTTTCTTCATTTTTTAACATTTTTTGGGCTTCTCTTTCTACTTTAGTTATATAACCTGAATATTTTATTTGAATTTCTACTTCTTCGATTATATCATCAGTATATTTTAATTGTAGTTGATATTTATCTATTAAATTTTTTAAATTAATATTTGGATTTTTCAAATATTCATATACTGAAATTCCAATTCGTTTTTTTTCACTATCTACAGTTATTTTGGTATTTTTTAACTCTGTAATTAATTTTTTTATATTTTCTTTTTTAATTTGAAATTTTTGATATTGTTGTTCGTTTATTAATCCAACTTTATAACCATATTCTCTTAGTCTTAAATCAGCATTATCGTGGCGTAGTAAAAGACGATATTCTGCTCTAGAAGTTAGCATTCGATATGGCTCATTTGTTCCTTTGGTTACTAAATCATCAATTAATACACCAATGTAGGCTTCATTTCTTTTTAAAATTAAAGGTTCTTTATTTTCTAAAGCCAAAGCTGCATTAATTCCTGCGATTAATCCTTGACATGCTGCCTCTTCATAGCCACTTGTTCCATTTATTTGACCTGCTGTATATAGATTTTTTATTATTTTATTTTCTAAAGTTGGCTTCATTTGTGTAGGATATATAGCATCATATTCAATGGCATAGGCATATTTTAATATTTTAGCATTTTCTAATCCTGGTAATGAATGTACCATTTTTTCTTGAATATTTTTAGGCATACTTGTTGAAAATCCTTGTAAATAAATATCATCATAGTATTTACTTTCTGGTTCTAAAAATAATTGATGTTTTGGTTTATCAGAAAATCTAACAATTTTATCTTCGATAGATGGACAATATCTTGGTCCTACACCAGTTATATCATTAAGTCCTCCATACATGCTTGATTTATTTAAATTATCTAAAATTATTTTTTTGGTTTCATCGGTCGTATATATTAGATAACATGGTTGTTGATTATTTAGATCATAAGTGGCCTCTTCATCATGGGAAAAAGTATAATATTTGTTATCTCCATCTTCACGTTTTGCTTTACTAAAGTCTATAGTATCTCTTTTTATTCTTGGTGGAGTACCTGTTTTTAATCTTAATATGTCAAGACCATATTTTTTTAAATTATCACTTAAATGAAGTGATGGTTTTTCATTATGTGGGCCACTTCTAGTACGAGTAGAACCTACTAAAATATCAGATTTTAGGTATGTTCCAGTAGTTAAAATTACAATATTACTAGTTATTTTTGTAAAATCATCTAAAATAACACCTTTTACTTCTTTGTTTTCAACGATTAAATCTTCGACCATTGCTTCTTTTATTTCTAAATTTTTTTGATTCATTAATATTTCTTGCATAAATTTTGGATAAGTTATCTTATCAGCTTGTGCTCTTAAAGATCTTACTGCTGGACCACTTGAACTGTTTAACATTTTCATCTGAAGTAAAGTAGCATCAGCAGCTTTTCCCATTTGACCTCCTAGAGCATCAATTTCTCTTACAATTATTCCTTTAGCAGATCCTCCAATTGAGGGATTGCATGGCATTGTTGCAATATTTGAAATTGATGATGTTATTAGTAATGTTTTATGATTTTTTCTAGCTGAAGCTAGGGCTGCTTCACATCCTGCATGTCCTGCTCCAACGACAATTACTTCGTATTTATCTTTCACATTTATCACCTTTGTCACTTTTTTTGAGTTACTGTTTTTTCATTTATAGCTTTATGTAATTCTAATTTTTTTTTGGCACTTTCGTTCATAAACTCTTCCTTGTATGGCATTTTGTTTATTTGAGTTAATATTATCATATAATAACTACTATCATCTTCGATATAACCAGCTTCATGATATGCAATATCCCAAGAACCATATTTTCTTACAAATGGTTTTTCTTGCAATTTTTTATCAGTTACATTTTGATAATTTGAACTCATTTTTAAATCCATAACTTACCTCCTACTTTCCTAAACAAAATCTTGAAAATAATTCATCAATTAATTCATCTGTATAAGTTTGTCCAATTATTTCACCAAGATGATTCCATGCTTCTTTTAATTCTAGCTCAATCATGTCAATAGGACTATTATTATCAATATTTTCTTTTGCAGATTTTATATTTTCGTTAGCTTTTTTTAGTAATGATATACTTCTTGCATTTGATAGATAAGTTAAATCTTGTGTTTCTATTTTATTTAAATTAAACATTCTTTTTATTTCTTCTAGTACTGCATCAATGCCAATATTATTTTTAATACTTATTTCTATGACTTTTTCATTGATATTTAATTTTTTTTCTAAATCTATTTTATTGATAATGATAATGTGATTTTTATTTTTTATTAAATCTAGTAATTTTTTATCTTCAAAAGCCAATGGTTCATTGTTATTTAATAATAATAAAACTAAATCTGATTTTTTTATAATTTCTATACTTTTTTCTACGCCAATTTGTTCTACGATATTATCAGTCTGTCTAATACCTGCCGTGTCTATTATATTTAAGATGATACCATCTAGTGATATTTTTCCCTCAACTATATCCCTGGTTGTGCCTGCAATATCAGTAACTATTGCTTTATCTTCTTCTAGTAGGGCATTTAAAAGACTACTTTTTCCAACGTTAGGTCTTCCAATAATACCAACTTTTATACCATCATTTATTAATTTTCCTGTTTCTGATTTTTTTATAATATTTTCAAGTTCTTGGTGAATTTTTTCTATTTTAGGTTTTATTGTCTTGGTTGTTACGACTTCAATGTCTTCATATTCTGGATAATCAATGTTTACTTCAATATTGGTTATTATTTCTATTAATTTATTTCGAAGATTTTTTATTAAATCTGATACTTTCCCACTTAATTGATTTATGGAAGCAGCTCTAGAAATATCTGTTTTAGCATTTATTAAATTCATAATACCATCGGCTTCAACTAAATCAATTCTTCCGTTTAAAAATGCTCTTTTGGTAAATTCCCCAGGTTCTGCTAAACGACAACCATTAATTAGTAATAATTCTAAAACTTTATTGGTTGTGGCTATACCACCATGACAATTTATTTCTACAATATCTTCTTTGGTAAATGTTTTTGGAGCTTTCATTAATGATACTAAAACTTCATCAATAACATTATCATTATCCACAATATGGCCGTAGTGTATTGTATGACTTTTTTGTTGTTGTAAATTTTTTCCCTTAAAAATACTATTCACTATACTTATAGAATTACTTCCACTTACTCTAATTATAGAAATAGCTCCAACTCCCAAGGCTGTGGATATGGCTGCAATTGTATCATTCATAATTCTAAACATTCCTTTCTTTTTTTATATTTTAGCATAGTTCAAGAAAAAAAACTACAAAAAAGTAGTTTTTAATTAAGCTGATAATTTTTTTCGACCTTTAGCTCTTCTTTTATTTAAAACATTTCCTTTTATTCTAGAGAAAAAGCCATGTTTCTTTGCTTTTTTTCTTTTATTTGGTTGATAAGTCCTTTTCATTTCTAACACCTCCAAAGTTAAATGCTCTTATATTATATAAGGTAATTTTTATAATGTCAAGCTTTTTTTAAAATTTAGCTATCTTTTTTTCTTATTTTTTGTTATAATGATATAGAATAGGAAGGGATTTTTATGTTCAAAGAAATACTTGCAATTAGTAAAAATTTTGCTTTAGTTAAAATTGAGGGTCAGATTAATGATGATCTTTTGAATTATAATGTTGTATTTGAAGAAGATAATAAAAAAATATTAGGAGAAATTGAAGAGATTAATGATGGACAAGCTCGTATTACGTTTTTAGGAGAATTTCATGATGGAAAATATTATGATGGTATTATTCGAAAACCTAGCTTAAATGCCAAAATTAGAATTATTAACGAAGATGAACTTAAAGAATTAGTAGGAGCTAATGATAATCGAAGTATGATTTTAGGATTATCACCATTATATAATGATTTTCCTATTCATATAAATATTAATGAAATGTTTAGTAATCATAGTGCTATTTTTGGTAACACTGGTAGTGGTAAAACTTACGGTGTAGCACGTTTTGTTCAAAATTTATTTCATATTGATGATAAAATTCCTTTTAATAGCAATATATTTATATTCAATAATACAGATGAATATGACAATGCTTTTAATAATTTAAATACGATTAATCCTAATTTTAATTATAAAATCTTTACTACTAATACTAATCAAACAACGATACCAATTATAAAGTTACCTCTATGGCTTTTTAGTGTTGATGATTTTGCTAATTTATTAGATGTAACTGAATATTCTCAAATTATGGTTATTGAAAAAACATTAAGTTATGTATCTTTATTTGCAAGGAATGATGAAGAGTCTCATCGTTATAAAAATCATTTAATTGCTAAAGCAATAATTAATGTTATGTATACTAATCAAACATCTGCTAGAATTCGTGACCAAATATTTTCAATTTTAACTGATTGTCATACACCAGAACTTAATTTAGATGTTGAAGTTCCAGGTGTTGGATATACTAGAGAATTTCGTAAATGTTTTGATATAGATAGTCAAGGAGAATTTGTTGAAAGAATACTTATAACTGGCTATATAGCTCAATTTGTGGATAATAATACTAAATGGAATGAAGATTATGTACCTTGTTATTTTACAATGGATGATTTAGAAGTTGCTATGAATTTTGCTTTAATTTCTGAAGGACTTTTGTTAAATGAAAAGACTTCTTCAGAAGCGACTGCTTTAAAAGTTAAACTTCATACATTAAATAATAGTTCTAGTCGAAAGTTTTTTGAATATGATCGATTTATTAATATAAATGAATTTATTTCTGATTTAATATTAATAAATGGTAATAAAAGAGCACAGATTATTAATTTTGTACTAGAAGATATCGATGATAGATTTGCTAAAAATTTAGTAAAAATATATTCTAGAATACTTTTTAAATTTTCTAAATATTTACCAGATCGAGGAGCTATGCCTATTCACATTATGTTAGAAGAAGCCCACAGATATGTTCAAAAAGATAATGATCTAAATATTTTAGGATATAATATTTTTGAAAGAATAGCTAAAGAAGGTAGAAAATTTGGACTGGTATTAGATTTAATTACTCAAAGACCTACTGAATTATCAGAAACTGTTATATCTCAATGTAGTAATTTTTTGATTTTTAAAATAAATCATCCAACTGATTTAGAATATATAAGAAAAATGGTTCCTAATATAAGTAATGATGTTATAGAAAAACAAAAATCTCTTCAATCTGGTACATGTGTAGCTTTTGGAAAAATGATGAAAATCCCTATGATTGTTAAAATGCAGCTTCCTGATCCTGAACCTCATAGTTCAAATGCTTCAATCTACGATAAGTGGATGATTGAGTGGAAAAAATAAAATTATAATGTAAGGTATTTCAATGCTTTACATTTTTTTTACACAAATTCAACAGTCCTGTGGATAAAATTTGTCAACTATGTGGATTAAAAATTTTATTATAAATTTGTGGAAAACAAAAAAAATCCTTTTAAAATAATAACTTTTATTGTTGAAAACTTGTTGATAAATTGTTGATATCATTGTTTAAAGAAAAAAAATGCTAGACAAATACTTTTTTTGCGTTATAATAAAGTTATGAAGTTTAGGAGGCGATAGGAATTGGATACATCTGTGATTTGGAATAATTTTCTTGAGAAGATAAAAGATAGACTTTCGCCTTTATCTTATGATTTGTGGTTTAAGGAAACATATTTATATAGTATGGATAATAGTACTGTAACTATTATTGTTCCATCAAAATTACATATTACTCATTTGGATGATAACTATAAAGATGATATTGTGGAAATATTTAGTTTATTAACAGGTAATAACTATAATTTTGTTTTTAAATTAAAAGAAGATTTAGAACAAACTGTTGATGATAGTACTTTTTTAATTAAAGATGTTTCTAACAATATTCATCAAAATTCGATTAGTGCAAATTTAAACAGTGATTATACTTTTGAAAATTTTGTAGTAGGTGATAGTAATAAATTTGCTTTTACGGCTTCACGGGCTGTCGCTGAAAGACCAGGAAAAGCATATAATCCTTTATTTTTATATGGAAAAAGTGGATTAGGTAAGACTCATCTTATGCAAGCTATTGGCAATTATATAATTCAAAATACTAATAAGAAAGTTTTATATATTTCAAGTGATCAATTTGTTAATGACTATATTTCGGCAGTTAGATCAAATGATGCAAATAATTTTGATAAAATTGATAGTTTTAAGCGAAAATATCGTGATATAGATGTTCTAATTATTGATGATATTCAGTTTCTAGGTAGTGCTACAAAAGGTCAAGAGGAATTTTTTCATACTTTTAATGAATTATATAACTCAAATAAGCAAATAATTATTGCCTCTGATCGTTCTGTTGATGATTTGAAAATGTTAGAGAATCGATTGCTTACAAGATTTAATTCGGGTCTTACAGCAAATATAACACCACCTGATTTTGATTTGAGAATGAGTATTATTAGAAAAAAAATAATGTATCAAGAGTCGGCTTCGGATATTCCTGATAATGTTATAGAATATATAGCTAATAATTTTGCTTCGGATGTAAGGCAATTATCTGGAGCAATTACTAGAGTATTTGCTTATTCATTAATGATGAATAAAGGAATTATAAATTTAGATATTGCAATTGAAGCTTTAAAAGATCAATTACATGATAAAGGAGTATATAAAAATGACATTCATAGGATTCAAAGAATCGTTTGTGATTACTTTAAAATAGAAATTGAGGATATAAAGGGTAAAAAAAGAAGTAAAAATATTAATTATCCTAGACAAATAGCTATTTATTTATGTAGAACATTAACTACTGAATCTTTTCCTAAAATAGGAACTTATTTTGGAGGTCGTGATCATTCAACAATTATTAGTTCATATAAGAAGATATCTAATGAATTGAAAAAGAATAATCAACTTCAAACTGTTATTGAGGAATTAAAGCAATCTATATAGTAACTAAACTGTTGATATATGTTAAATAAAATAAATTATACACAAGTAATTGTGAAAAAAAAATCTTTATTTTATAAGAATTTATTTTACTTTTCCACAGTATGAACAGTGTAATAATAATAAATATTAAAAGAAAGAAGGTAATAGAAAATGAATTTTATAATTAAAAAAGATATTCTTTTAGAAAACTTAAATAATACTTCAAAAGCAATATCATCAAAAAATTTAATTCCAATATTGTCTGGAATAAAATTTGAATTAAAAGAGGATGGTTTATATTTATATGCAAGTGATACTGATGTTACTATAAGGACTTTTATAGATAAAAGTAAAATTACTGAAATAAAAGAACTAGGTAGTATTGTTATTGGTGGAAAATATATTGTAGATATAGTAAGAAAATTACCTGATACCGATATTAAATTTGAAGTTATTGATGGTTATAAAATGTTAATTAGTACAGATAATACAGAATTTAATTTAAATGGTATTAATCCTTCAGAATTTCCAGATTTAGATTTAGAAATGACTAAAGAACCAATTATCTTAAATACTGAAATATTTAAAACAATTATTAATCAAACTTATTTTGCAACTTCACAAAATGAATCTAGACCTTTATTAACAGGAATTAATTTTATTATAAGTAATAATAAGCTAGAAGTTATGGCAACAGATTCTTATCGTTTATCAAAAAAAGAAATTACTTTAGATACAAATATCGAAAATGATATAAACGTTGTAATACCAGCAAAAAATTTGGTAGAATTATCGAAAATGATGGTTGATGATGATATATTAGAAATTCATTTATTTAATAATAAAGTATTATTTAAATATAAAAATATAATATTTTTATCAAGATTATTAAGTGGTGATTATCCTGCTACTGCCAAAATAATTCCAACTGAATTTATGATAAATATTACTTGTGATTTTTCAACTTTTTTTGATATGATAGATAGGGCATCATTACTTACTTCAGATAAAGATAAAAATATAATAAAATTAGAATTAACAACAGAAAATTTAATAGTATCATCAAATTCACCAGAAATTGGTAAAGTAGAAGAGAAAATAAAAATGCCTAGTGAGAAATCTATAAAAATATCTTTTAGTTCTAAATATATGTTAGAAGCTATAAAAAGCTTTAATCAAGATACTATTACGATATGTATGAATGATGATAGTAGTCCAATTGTTATAAAGTCTTCAAAAGAACAGACATTAATTCAATTGGTATTACCAATAAAAACTTATTAAAATATAAAATAAATAATAACAATTTTAGAAAAATAAAACCTAAAATTGTTTTTTATTTTTCTAAAAATAATATTTAAAAATTATAATTTTAATTTTATTCGACATTATTTGACTTATTTCGACAAAATTGTATGATTTAATAAAAAGTTAAGTGAGGGGGTGAAGTAGTTTATGAAAAGTAATTATACAATTAATGAGAATACTTATCTTATTTCACAAGAAGGACGTAAGAGATCAAAAACAAAAATAATTGAAGAAGAAGCAACTTTTTTTGTTAACAAGCAGTGTTTGGAAGTAATTGATGATAGTTGTACAAATTATGGTAGTAGTTTTATAGGACAAAAAGAAAATACTAAAAAATTATTGAATATAAATATAAAACCACCTATTGTTGTTGATAAAGTTAATACCTTAATTTTTTTTCCAACAGCAAGTCCTAAATCAACAGAATGTATATGGATATCATATAATAATTTAAAATCATATAAAAAGATGAATAAGATAACTCGTTTGACATTTAAAAATAATAAAATGTTTGATATTCCAGTTACTTATGAAATAATAGATAATCAAGTTACTAGATCAATAAAATTAGAAAAAAAATGTCAATAATTTGAAAGTAAATCTTATAAGTTATTATTAAAAATTAAATAGGTTCTTAATAATAAAAATTATGATGTAAAAAAAGAAAAAATCAATTGATTTTTCTTTTTTTTAAAGTAAATTTATGATATAATTATATTGTGTATAGGGATACTGACTTTAAAAAAGGTGATAAAATGAGCTATAAAATTAAATTAAATGAAAATAGAAACATTGAAACTTAAAAATTATCGAAATTATGAAGAGTTAGATATAAAACTTCATGAAAATTTAAATATTGTAATAGGAGATAATGCTCAAGGAAAAACAAATATATTAGAGTCAATTTATGTATTAGCTATAACTAAATCATTTCTATCTATTCCTGAAAAAAAAATGATAATGTTTAATAAGGATTTTTTTAGAATAGAAGCAAATGTAATTAGTGATGGAGTGGAAAAAAAATTAGAAATAATTACGACACCATCGACTAAAAAAGTTAAAATTAATAATCAAGAAATAAAAAGAATAGGAGATTATATTTCACATTTAAATGTCCTTTTATTTAACCCTGATAATATAAGGATGATAAAGGAAGGTCCTCATGTAAGAAGAAAATATTTAAATGTTGAAATAAGTCAATTAAATAATAAATATATTAATATTTTAAATGAATATAATATTATTTTAAAACAAAAAAACGAATTTTTAAAAATTATTAATGTTAATATTAAAAGTAATATCGATTATTTAGATATTTTAAATAGTAGACTTGTTGAAAAGGCTGTGGATATTTATAAATATCGAAAAAAATTTATTGATAGAATAAATAATAAGATAAGTGACATATTTAAAGTTATAGCAGGTTATGGAAATTTAAAATTATTATATATAAGTCAGGTAGATGATGTAAATTCACAAGCTAATTTATTAGAAAAATTAAAAAAAAATTATCAAAAAGAGCTTAATTATAAAGTTAGTCTCATTGGTACACATAGAGATGATTTTCATTTTATTTTAGATGATAAAGATATATCGTTGTATGGTTCACAAGGTCAACTTAGAGTGGCTATTCTTGCTCTTAAATTGGCAGAAGTGTCTATTTTTTATGAAGATACTAATGAGAATCCTATATTATTATTAGATGATATATTTAGTGAATTGGATATAAATAAAAGAAATAAGTTAATTGAGTTATTAGATAATGATGTTCAAACTATTATAACGACTACTGATTTACATTCAATTGATGAAAGATTAACAAAAAATGCTAAAATATTTAAGATATCTCAAGGTAAATTAGTGGATTAGGAGGGAATGATGAAAATGGACAAGACAATGAATGAACATTATGATGCTTCGGATATTCAAGTATTGGAAGGATTAGAAGCAGTAAGAAAAAGACCAGGTATGTATATAGGCTCTACTAGTTCAAGAGGGCTTCATCACCTTGTTTGGGAAATAGTAGATAATGCTATTGATGAGGCTTTAGCTGGTTATTGTGATGATATAGAAATTATAGTTAATAAAGATGGTTCTGTTACTGTTAAAGATGATGGAAGAGGTATTCCTGTTGGAATTCATAATAAAACTGGAATTTCTACGGTTGAAACGGTTTATACGGTGCTACATGCTGGTGGAAAGTTTGGTGGAGGAGGATACAAAGTCTCTGGTGGTTTACATGGTGTTGGAGCCTCTGTTGTAAATGCTTTAAGTAAAAGAGTTGAGGTTACTGTTTATAAAGATGGAAAAATATATAATGCTAAATTTGCCAATGGTGGAAAAACAGTTCAACCACTAACAATAATTGGTGAATGTAGTATTGAACGTACTGGAACAACTGTTACTTTCTTACCTGATGATGAAATATTTAAAGAAACAACTACTTTTGATTATGAAATATTGAAAGCAAGATCAAGAGAATTAGCTTTTTTAAATAAAGGACTTAGGATTATATTGGTCGATGATCGTACTGGTGCTAAAGATACTTTTGTTTATGAAGGTGGAATTATTGAATATGTTAGATTATTAAATCAAAATAAGACACCTATATTTGATGATATTATTTATGTGGAAGGAACGGAAGATGATGTTTCTATTGAAGTTGCTTTGCAATATAACGATGGATATAATAGTTCTATTTATTCGTTCGTTAATAATATAACAACTCCAGAAGGTGGAACTCATGAAGATGGGGTTAAAAATAGTCTTACACGAATTATAAATAATTATGCCAAAAATAGTAAAATGATGAAAGATAATGATGAGTCTTTAACTGGTGATGATGTACGTGAGGGTATTGTTATGATTATTTCTGCAAAAGTACCTGAACCACAATTTGAAGGTCAAACGAAGACAAAACTTGGAAATAGTGAAGTTAGAAAAATTGCAGGTAATTTATTTGCTACAGAATTAGAAAGATATTTATTGGAACATCCTGATGAAGCTAAATTAATTGTTGAAAAAGCAATGACAGCTGCTAGAGCTAGAGTTGCAGCCAAAAAAGCTCGTGAATTAACAAGACGTAAAGGTGGATTAGAATTAACACAACAATGGGGAAAACTTACTGATTGTTCTTCAAAAGATGCTACTATATCAGAAATGTTTATAGTTGAGGGTGATAGTGCTGCTGGTTCAGCTAAAACTGGTCGTGATCCTAAAACTCAAGCTATATTACCTATTCGTGGAAAAATATTAAATGTGGAAAAGGCAAGGTTAGATCGTATATTTGCTAATGAAGAAATTAGAACGATTATTACAGCACTTGGTACTGGTATAGGTGATGAATTTGACATTTCTAAATTGAGATATTATAAAATTATTATTATGACGGATGCTGATGTTGATGGAGCTCATATAAGAACATTATTATTAACATTATTTTACCGTTATTTTAAACCATTAATTGAAAACGGTCATATTTTTGCTGCTCAACCACCATTATATTCAATAAAGCATGGAAAAACTATAAAATATGTGTTAGATGATGAGGAAAGAGATGCTTATCTTGCTACATTACCTAGTAATACAAAATATGAAATTGGTCGTATGAAAGGTCTTGGTGAAATGGATCCTCATGAATTAAGGGAGACTACAATGAATATAGATACGCGTGTTTTGAAGCAAATTGATTTGGAAGATGCTATGGCAGCAGATGAAGTATTTCCACTGTTAATGGGTGAAGAAGTAGAGCCAAGAAGAAAATTTATCGAAGATAATGCTTTAAATGTTGTAAATCTTGATATATAGGAGATGATAGTTGTGAATGAAACTGATAGAAAAGTAAATGTTAACATTGTAAATGAAATGAAAACATCATTTCTAGATTATTCGATGAGTGTCATAGTAGCTCGTGCAATACCAGATGTAAGAGATGGTTTAAAGCCTGTTCATCGAAGAGTACTATATACTTTATTTGAAGAGGGAATGACACCTGATAAAAAACATCAAAAAAGTGCTAATGCTGTTGGTGCTGTAATGGGACATTATCATCCTCATGGTGATGCTGCAATTTACGATACAATGGTTAGAATGGCTCAAGATTTTACTTATCGTCATCCTTTAGTTGATGGTCATGGTAATTTTGGCTCAATTGATGGTGATAAGCCAGCAGCTAGTCGTTATACGGAGGCACGACTAGAGAAGATTTCAATGGAAATGCTTCGTGACTTAAATAAAGATACTGTTGATTTTATGGAAAACTACGATGGTCAAAGAAATGAACCAGTTGTTCTACCTAGTAGATTTCCTAATATATTGGTAAATGGAAATATGGGTATTGCAGTAGGTATGGCTACTAATATACCTCCACATAATTTAGGGGAAGTTATTGATGGTTGTATTGCTTATATAGATAATCCAAATATGTCAGTATTAGATTTAATGCAATATATAAAAGGACCAGATTTTCCAACTGGTGGTATAATTCTTGGAAATGCTGGGATTAAAAGAGCTTATGAGACTGGTAAGGGTGCAATAACAATTCGTTCTAAAGTAGAAATTGAACAACATAATGGTAAAGAAGCTATTGTAATAACGGAGCTTCCATATCAAGTAAATAAGAAAAGTTTAATTACAAGGATTGCTGAATTAGTCCGTGATAAGGTTATCGATGGAATAAGTAATTTAAGTGATTTATCTGCTTTGGAGGGAATTAAAATTGTAATTGATGTAAAAAGAGAAGCTAATGCAAATGTTGTATTAAATAATTTATATAAGCATACTCAATTACAGATGTCTTATGGTATAAATTTCTTAATGTTAGTCGATGGAAGACCTAGAGTTTTAGGATTAAAGACAATTTTAGAAAAATATATTGATCATCAAAAACAAGTTATTTATCGTCGTTGTCAATTTGATTTAAAAAAATATCAAGCTCGTTTACATATTTTAGAGGGATTAAAAATAGCTTTAGATCATATTGATGAAGTAGTAAAAATAATAAGAAATGCTAAAGAAGATGAAGAGGCTAATCAAAAATTGATGTCTACATTTGGATTGTCAGAAGCTCAAGCTAATGCAATTATGGAGATGAAATTAAGAAGATTAACTGGTTTAGCTAAAGAAGCTATTGAAAACGAAATTGCTGAACTTGAAAAATTAATCGCAGAATTAAATGAAATTATTTCTAGTGAAGAACGTATATTGAAGGTTATAAAAGATGAATTAACAGAAATAAAAAATAAATATGCTGATGATAGACGTACAATTATTGATTTGTCTGCTGTTGATTATATTGAAGATGAATCATTAATTCCAACTGAAGATGTTGTTGTAACATTAACACATAACGGATATATTAAAAGGGTACCTGTTGATACATATAAACTTCAAAATCGTGGTGGAATTGGCGTAAAGGGTATGACTACTAATGAAGAGGATTTCGTCGAGCAAATGATTAATACTGGTAGTCATGATTATGTATTATTCTTTACTACTAGTGGAAAGGTATATCGTATGAAAGGTTACGAGATACCAGAATTTGGTAGACAGTCAAAGGGATTACCAATTGTTAATTTGTTAAATTTGGAAAAAAATGAAAGTATAACATCACTTTTAAAAATCACGTTGGATGATACTTATAAATATTTAGTTTTTGCCACAAAACAAGGTTTTATTAAGAGAACAAATATTAGTGAATTTGATAATATAAGAAATAATGGTAAAAAATTCATTACATTGCGTGATGGCGATGAGTTAATTTCTGTCAAAAAGACAACGGGAAATAATCAAATAATGATGGCTTCTTCGACTGGTAGAATGGTTAGATTTGATGAAAATGCAATTCGTGTTATGGGAAGATCAGCAGCTGGAGTCAAAGGTATTAATTTAGATGGTGGATTTTTAATTGGAATGGAAATTGCACAAGATAATCAAGAAGTATTAGTTGTAACAGAAAAAGGCTATGGAAAAAAGACACCGGTAGAGGAATATCGTATGACAAATCGTGGTGGAAAAGGTGTAAAAACATTAAATGTAACGGATAAAAATGGTATAATTGTTGCCTTTAAGACTGTTGATAGTAAAAAAGATTTAATGATAATAACAAATACAGGTATTATTATTAGATTAGATGTTGATAAGATTTCATCAATGAGTCGTGTAACTCAAGGTGTAAAACTTATTAATTTACGTGATAATCAAATTGTAAGTTCTGTTGCTTTAATTGAAAAAAATAATGATAATCATGATGAAAATATTACAGATGATATATCAAATGATGTGAACTTAAGTGAAAACGAAATATAAAAACATATGTTCGTAATAAAAAATGTTGATATTATAAAAAAAATATGCTATTATGTATAAGACGCAACAATAATATTAGAATCAAGTCAGGGATGGAAATCAGCAGCTTTAATAATCTCTTATTGTGTGCGTCTTTTTTTTGTAGAAAAAATTACTAAAAAAATATTTCCCGGGAAATAAAATATATTACTGATAATTTAAATAGTATATTAGGTTTCACGTGGAACATGAACAATAATAAAATATTTCCCGGGAAATAAAATATATTACTGATAATTAAAAAAACATATTAAGTTTCACGTGGAACATAAACAATAAAAATATTTCCCGGGAAATAAAATGTATCATTGATAGTTAAAAAAATATATTAAGTTTCACGTGAAACATAGATAATAAAAAATATTTCCCGGGAAATAAAATATGTTACTGATAATTTAAATAGTATATTAGGTTTCACGTGAAACATGAACAATAATAAAATATTTCCCGGGAAATAAAATATATCATTGATAATTAAAATAATATATTAAGTTTCACGTGGAACATGAACAATAATAAAATATTTCCTGGGAAATAAAATATATTATTAATAATTAAAATAGTATATTAGGTTTCACGTGAAACATGAACAATAAAAATATTTCCCGGGAAATAAAATATATTATTAATAATTAAAATAGTATGTTAAGTTTCACGTGAAACATGAACAATAAAAAATATTTCCCGGGAAATAAAATATATTACTGATAATTAAAAAAATATATTAAGTTTCACGTGGAACATAAACAATAAAAATATTTCCCGGGAAATAAAATGTATCATTGATAGTTAAAAAAATATATTAAGTTTCACGTGAAACATAGATAATAAAAAATATTTCCCGGGAAATAAAATATGTTACTGATAATTTAAATAGTATATTAGGTTTCACGTGAAACATGAACAATAATAAAATATTTCCCGGGAAATAAAATATATCATTGATAATTAAAATAATATATTAAGTTTCACGTGGAACATGAACAATAATAAAATATTTCCCGGGAAATAAAATATATTACTGATAGTTAAAAAAATATATTAAGTTTCACGTGGAACATAAACAATAAAAATATTTCCCGGGAAATAAAATGTATCATTGATAGTTAAAAAAATATATTAAGTTTCACGTG
>CANRCE010000002.1 GCA_947629035.1 uncultured Bacilli bacterium
GAAACATTAAATACTATTATAAACACACTTATTGCAGTTTTTCTAAATAAAACGGAATTTCAAATAAAATTTAACGAAATAATAGCTAATTTTTAAGTTTTATTTGACAAATGTTTGTATATATGTTATAATTAAGTCACTCAAATGAGCCATATGAGTAAGGGGGATTTAATATGGAAAATACAAATGAAAATGTTAAAAAATTTATACCGGAGGAAAATTCTAGTGCTTATACTAATTATAAAGTTAGATTATTTAGTATAGTACCACCTAATGCTGTATTAGTAACACATAATATTTTTACTGGTAAAGTAAAAGTAAAAGAAAGAGGTTTAAGATTTAATTTTCCTTGGATAAGAAGTAAATTGGTTATTACTTCAACTGTAGCTATCGATTATCCAAAAAGAAAGTATGTAACATCAGATAATGTTTATATTGATGTCGATCCTGCTTTGACTGTTAAAGTAATTGATGCTAGTAAATATGAATTTAATAGTACTAATCCATTAGAGGAATTAGGAACTAAAATTGAAGATGTAATGCGTATTTTTATTGCTAATAAATCAGTAAAAGATATGATTGGTAAAAAATATAATTTAGTTGAAATTGATTCTCAAGGATTACTTGCTGATTTTGCACTTAGAAATGGTCTACAAGTTACAAATTTATATTTTAAATCAACTGATTTACCTAAAACATTAGTAGATGATTTTGAAGCTGCTACACAACAAAGATTAGCTAATGAAAGGGCAATTGAAAGAGCTAAAAGCTTAAAAGAACAAGCTATAATTAATAAAGAAACAGCTAAATTAAATGCTGAAGCAGCAGCATATGGTGAGAAAACTAGATTAACAGCTATAGCTAAAGTTTTAAAAGATATGAATATCACACCAACAGAATTTGCTAAAGTAGTAAGTGATTCAATGTGGTCTAATGGTAATGCTACAGTAATTGCTAATGTAGGAAATAATGCTCCAGATAAAACAGCAGTAGATCTTGCAACATTAATTGAAGCATTAAGACAATCACATAATAAACCAAAAAGAAATACTAAAACTAAAACTAGTGAACAACCAACGGTTAAAGATTTAGCTGAAAATAATAATGTCGATTCAGTAAATTCTAGTGAGAAAAATGATAGTGAAAGTCAAGAAGTAGAACAACCAAAAAAACGAGGTAGAAAAAGAAAAGTTACAGAACCTACAACAGATTCTGAAAATAAATAATAAAAGCGATGACTTGGCTTGGAAACCAAAACAGCTATATAGAATAAAAGAGATTCCTTTTAAAGAATAAATAAGGTGGAACCGCGGAAATTTAATTTTCGTCCTTATGTCTTAAAGGAATCTTTTTTAATATATAAAAGGAGAATGATAAGATGAATGAATTAACAATGGAAAAATTAGTAAATTTATGTAAGCAATATGGTTACATTTTTCAAGGTAGTGAAATTTATGGAGGACTTGCTAATACATGGGATTATGGACCTTTAGGAAGCAAGTTAAAAAATAATATTAAAGATTTATGGCGTAAGCGATTCATTCAAGAAAGACAAAATGCTTATGAGTTAGATGCAGCAATCTTAATGCATCCAAGAGTATGGGAAGCAAGTGGTCATGTAGCAAGTTTTTCTGATCCACTAATTGATTGTAAAAATTGTAAAACAAGACATCGAGTGGATAATTTAATTGATGAATTTGATAGTAATGCTCATGCAGATGGCTTAACTCAAGAAGAAATGATGGCTTATGTAAGAGAGCACAAAGTACCATGTCCTAAATGTGGTAAGAGTGATTTTACGGATATTAGATCATTTAATTTAATGTTTGAAACATATCGTGGTGTAACTGAAGATAGTAAAAATAAAATATATTTACGACCTGAAAATGCACAAGGAGAATATGTTAATTTTTTAAATGTGCTACGTTCTATGCGATGTAAACTTCCCTTTAGTATTGGGCAAGTAGGAAAAGCTTTTAGAAATGAAATAACACCAGGTAATTTTACTTTTAGAACTATTGAATTTGAACAAATGGAATATCAAACTTTTTGTAAAAAAGGAACTGATAGTGAACTTTATAATTATTTTAAAGAATATGCTAAAAAATTCTTTATTGATTTAGGTATAAAAGAAGAAAAATTACGTTATCATGATCATGAAAAATTAGCTCATTATGCTAAAGAAGCATGTGATATTGAATATAAATTTTGTTTTGGTTGGGGTGAGATTAATGGAACACATAATCGAACAGACTATGATTTAAGTCGTCATCAAGAATATTCAACCGAATCTCAAAGTTATTTAGATCCTGATACTAATGAAAAATTTATTCCATATATTATTGAATCAACTGTAGGATGTGATCGTTTAGTTTTAGCTATTTTAGATAATGCTTATACTGTAGAGGAACTTGATAATGGCGATACAAGAGAAATTATGAAAATTCATCCTGCGCTTGCTCCTTATAAAGTAGCAATTTTACCTTTAAATAAAAAATATCATAGTAAAAAAGCATTAGAATTATATGAAAACTTATCTAAAAAGTTTTCTGTAACTTATGATGAAACTGCTTCAATTGGTAAAAGATATCGAAGAGCAGATATATCAGCTGTTCCATTTTGTATAACAGTAGATGATGAAACACTAAATAATAATACTGTAACAATAAGAAATCGTGATACGATGAAACAAGATATTGTAAATGTATCTGATATTTCAGATTATATTGAAAAAAGAATTACTTTTTAAAAAAAAGATGCTCATATTTTAAGCAAAAGATGCTCATATTTTAAGCATCTTTTAATATTAATTTATTATTGTTTAAGTCAATAACAACATTGCTATTAAATTTAATTTTATCTTCTAAAATGGCATTTGCAATAAGCGTTTCAATGTTTCTTTGAACAAATCTTTTAATAGGCCTTGCTCCATATTTTTCATCATAAGCATTATCAATAATAAAATCTTTAGCTTGACTAGTTAGTTTTAGATGAATATTTTTATCTTTTAGTCGATTAGTTATTTCATTAATAATCTTATCTAAAATATCATAGATAACTTCTTTACTTAAAGAATTAAAAATAATTATCTCATCAATACGATTTATAAATTCTGGTTTAAATGTATTTCTTAATTCACTTAAGACCATTTCATTTTTATTAATATCATTATCTAATATGTAATCACTTCCTAAATTAGAAGTCATAATAATAATCGTATTTTTAAAATCAACTGTTCTACCTTGAGAATCAGTAATTCTACCATCATCTAAAATTTGAAGTAAGATATTAAAAACATCTTTATGAGCTTTTTCAATTTCATCAAATAAAACGATGGAGTAGGGATTTCTTCTTACAGCTTCTGTTAATTGTCCTGCATCATCATAACCAACATATCCAGGAGGAGAACCAATAAGTCTTGCAACCGAATGAGCTTCCATATATTCAGACATATCAATTCTAATCATATGTCTTTCATCATCAAATAACTCATAGGCTAAACTTCGAGCTACTTCGGTTTTACCAACCCCTGTAGGTCCTAGGAAAATAAAGGAACCAATTGGTCGATTAGGATCTTTAATACCTGCTCTTGCTCTTATAATGGCTTCACTTACTAATTTTAAAGCTTCATCTTGACCTTTAACTCTTTTTTCAAGATTTTCTTTTAAATTTAATAATTTTTCTTTTTCACTTCCTACTAATTTTGCAATAGGAATACCTGTCCATTTAGAAATTATACTAGCAACAGATTCTTCATCAACGGTATCAGATAAAATATCTGATTTATTTTGTTGTTGTAAAGTTTGTAATTCTTTTTCTAATTTAGGGATAGTTCCATGACGTAAAACAGCAGCTTTTTCTAAATCGTAATTATTTTCGGCTGTATCTAGATCAAAATAAGCTTTATCTATTTCTTCTTTTTTCTTACTTATTTTACTATTAATATCTTTTTCCTCTAAAAATCTAGTTCTTAAATCTTCTTCCTTAACTTTTAATTCACTGATATTTTTATCAATTTGTTCTAATCTTTTTTTAGAAATTTCATCTTTTTCCTTTTTTAAAGCCTGTTTTTCAATTTCAAGTTGCATAATATTTCTTGTTAGAGTATCTAATTCGACAGGAACAGATTCCATTTGTACTCTAATAGTAGCACAAGCTTCATCAATTAAATCAATAGCTTTATCAGGAAGATAACGATTAGTAATATATCTATCTGATAAATTAGCTGCTGCTATTAAAGCTTTATCTTTAATATTAACACCGTGATAAACTTCAAAACGAGATTTTAAACCTCTTAATATTGTAATAGTATCTAAAACACTAGGTTCTTTTACTAGGACTTTTTGAAATCTACGTTCTAGGGCACTATCTTTTTCAATATATTTGCGATATTCATTTAAAGTAGTAGCTCCGATACAATGAATTTCTCCTCTTGCTAACATAGGTTTTAACATATTACCAGCATCCATTGCTCCCTCAAGAGCACCAGCACCTACGATCATATGAATTTCATCAATAAACATAATGATATTACCACTTTCATCTTTAATTTTTTTTAAAACAGCTTTTAATCTTTCTTCAAATTCTCCCCGATATTTAGCTCCAGCAATTAAAGAGCCCATATCAAGTTCCCAAATAGTTTTATTTTTTAGACTATTTGGAACATCACCTTTGATAATTCGATTAGCAAGTCCTTCGATAATAGCAGTCTTACCAACACCAGCTTCACCAATTAAGACAGGATTATTTTTGGTCTTACGTGATAAAATTCGGGTAATGGATCTAATTTCATCATCTCTACCAATGACTGGATCAACTTTACCATCGCGAACAGCTTGGGTAATATCTCTACCATATTTTTCTAAAACATTTTCTTCTTGATTAAAATTTTGTTCATTCATATTTATCACCCTTTCTTTTTTTTCATTACTATTATAGCATTAATTTAGCAATTGTCAAGTTAGATTGCTAAATATTTTTAAACTTTTTTTAAAATTTTGAAGTAATCTCTAAAAAAAGATTATATAATTTATATTAAAGGACTTATACTACTACAGATAAGGAGGAATTTTGAAAAAAATAAAAACAATATTAAAAATAATTACTTTAATTATAACCACTTGTAGTATTACCAAAGTATCTGCTAGTAGTTTATCATCGGAAGCTATTGCTGGAGTTTATGGAATATTTATATCTGATGATTATTATTCATTTCCTATGGACATTTATAGAATGGATGGTAGAGTAGCTTATTGTATTCAACCAGGAACTCAAATTATAACAAGTAATTATCTTGCTACTAGTGATACTAGTTTAAGTGGATTATCTCAAGATAAAATTGATTATATTAAATTAGTAGCTTACTATGGCTATGATTATTATAACCATCAAAATTATAATTATTATATTGCTGCTCAAGAATTAATTTGGGAAAAAGTAGTTGATGGTGGAGAGGGTTATTATACAACAACTCAAGAGGTTCATGGAGAAAAAATTGATATTGAAAAATATAAAGAAGAAATTTTAAATTTAATTGCCAAACATAATGAAATTCCCTCTTTTGCCGATACAAAAGTTGTAAAACTTAAAAATAAAGATGTAACTATTGAAGATAAAAATAATGTCTTATCTTCATTTGAACTTACTGAAAGTGGTGCATCAATTAACAAAAATAAACTTACAATAACTAGTGATACAATAAATAAAATTTCTTTAGAAAAAAAGTTATATACTGATAAAGTTTTTTTGTTATATTACTATTCTACATCACAAAAAATGATATCAGCAGGAATTATTGATGCTCCTAAAGTAGATGTTTATGTTGAACATACTGGAGCTAATCTTGAAGTTAAAAAGTTTGGGGAAGAGTTTGATATAACATTAAATGATTATCATAAAATACCTCTAGATGGTGTTACTTTTAATTTATATGCTAAAAGTGATATTGTTACTAGTGATAATGTTATTCATTATAAAAGTGGTGATTTAATTGATACTTTTACAACTAATAAAGAGGGAAAAATTAATACTATTTTGTATTTTGGAGAGTATTGTCTTGTTGAAAAATATGATAATTTTAATTATAAAATAGAGGATAATCCCTATTGTTTTACTTTAAGTCATGATGATAGTATTTCAATATATAACTATCTTAAAAAGGGAAGTTTAAAGGTCATAAAAAAAGATGATAAAA
Source organism: uncultured Bacilli bacterium (assembly GCA_947629035.1). Taxonomy (GTDB): domain Bacteria; phylum Bacillota_I; class Bacilli_A; order RF39; family UBA660; genus CANRCE01. Next base: position 6,194 of record CANRCE010000002.1, read on the forward strand.
CTGGTAAAACATTACAAGGCACTACTATTGGTTTATATACTATGGATTCTAAATTAATAGCAAGTAAAACGACAGATAATACAGGTTCAATTATATTTTCTGATATACCACTTGGTAGTTATTATATTAAAGAACTAGAAGCTAGTGAGGGTTATTTTTTAAATAATGATAAGATTTATGTTGAAGTTTTAGAGGATGATAAATTGGTAACAATTGATATTACTAATGAAAAAATAGTAAAAGTTCCGAAAACTGCTGATAATGAATATGATATTTCTAAATATATGTTTTTAGTTAATATAATTGGATTGTTTATGTTAAGATATGGTTTTAAGAAAATCTAAAATAATATTTATAGGTTTAATTTTTATAATCATATCATTAGGATATTATCGTAATTATTTTATTAATTATTTTGATAATATAAAAGATAAAATAAATGTCGATAATTATCTTTTAGGAAAAAATAATAAATTATTAGCAGTTATCTATATTCCTAAAATTAATTTAAAAAAAGGAATATATTTTTTAGAAACTAAAGAAAATAATGTAAATAAAAATATTGAACTCTTAAGAGGATCTACTTCTAGTGATATTCTTTTAGCAGCTCATTCAGGAAATGGAAAAAAAGGTTATTTTAATAATATATTTAATTTAAAATATAATGATTTTATCTATTTATATCATGAAAATAAAAAATATATTTACGAAGTAATAGATTTTTATAAAGTAGAAAAAGATGGATATTTAAAATTAGATTATGTTAATTATAAAAGATTAGTTTTAACAACATGTGATATTCTAGAGGAAAATAAGCAATATGTTGTTATAGCAAAATTGATAACATAATTTAATAAAAACTACTTGAAATGGAGATAAAAATATGATATATTAAAGGTGATAAATAGGTAAGGAGAAGTAGAAAAAATGGATAGAAATACAAACATTTGTCTAATAGGGGGGGGTATAAAAAGCCTTATAAAATAAGGGATTATACCGATTATAATATAAATATAAATAATAACTATAATGAAATATTTAGGAAACTAAATAATTTTCGTTATAGTTTTTTTAATGTAGGTGATAGCCTATGTTAAAAAATATAAGAAGAACATATATCCTAGCAGTAGCAGTAATAGGACTATTAGCAGTAGCACTATATTCAACATATGCAATGTTTACAGCAAATGTTGATTTAGCAGATGTAAGTATAACCCCAAATGTAACATTAGATGCTAAATTACTAGAATATGAACAATTAACCATACCAAAAAATGAATATAAAATAATAGAGTTAAATGTAGCAAATGATTATAATAGTGAATTACATTATGGAGCATGGTATGAAATGATAAATCCAACAACTACAGATAATGTAATAATAGCCAAATATAGTGAAAGTCAAGATGAAACATCAGGAACAATAGGACAAAATATTACGAAGAAAATAAAAGTAATCATCTATAATAAAAATAATGAAGATATAACTCTAAATATAGGAATAGGAAGTAATATCGATGAAAACTTAAATTTAGGAGATAATAGACATATAATACAAGATACTTATACCGTAGTAAAAGCAAATATAACACCAGATAATACAGGAACATTAAATACAAAAGAGCAAGTAATACTTCAAAATAGTGATGCAATATTTAATGTAACACCAAATGGAAATTATGAAATAAGTAATGTATCATGTACAGGAGACCAAACAGCAAGCTATGTAGGTAATACTGTAACTGTAGCAAATGTAGCAAAAACTACAACTTGTACGATAACGATGAAAGAGAAAACATATACTGTAAATGCAAGTTTAAATCCATCAGAAGCAGGTCAATTAGATAAAAATACCCAAACAGTAACAACTGGTCAAACAGCAACCTTTAAAGTAACACCAACTGATGGTTATGAAATAAATAATGTAACATGTACTGACAATAATAATGCAACTTTTAATGGAGCAACCGTAACAGTTTCTAATGTCACAAGTGATACCACTTGTATTATTAATATGAAATTAAAAACCTATACCGTCTATATAAGTGCAGATAATTCAACTATAAAAGATGGAACAAAAGTAAATAATATAGTAAAAAATGGTAGTTTTGAAGACGGAAATGCTAATTGGACATTAGAAAATGCAAGTGTAGTAACAGCACAACATTCTCATGGTAGTAAATCATTACAATTAAATGGTGGAACGACACCAGTAACGCCTATGAGTAAGCAAACATTATCACCAAAATCACCAGTCTTAAATCATAAATATTATGGAAGATTAATGTTTTTATCATCAGCTGATTTCTCAACTAGTGATAATAGATATGAATGGTATAGTGGAGATGGACCTAATAAAAATTTAGTATTTGCTAATAAATCAGATAAAACAACAAGTTGGAAACTATTATCAAATATTCAATGGGTAACGGAAAATACATATTTATCAAACGACTGGTATATAAGAAATTTCCAAGTAAATGCAAATAGTAATTCATATGTCGATGAGTTAATGATAATAGATTTAACAGATAGTTTTGGAAGTGGAAATGAACCAAAAAAAGAATGGCTAGATAACATAATACCATATTTTGAAACATCAGGATCAGTATCTAGTAGTAATGTAGTACATGGAAATACAACAAAATTTACAATAACACCAGATACAGGATATGAAATAGATAAATATAGTTGTACAAATGCAACTATAACTGCAAGTGAAAATGAATATACAATATCAGGAATTAATCAAAATACAAAATGTAATGTAACAACCAAGAAAAAAACCTATAACATAACAACAACAATAACACCATCAAATGGTACAACAGTATCACCATCATCAACAACAGTTAAACATGGTGAGACATCAGAAATATTTAAAATAACTCCTAAAACAGGATATCAAGTAAGTTTTGTTAATTGTACAAATGGAGAGGCTAAATTATCAGGAACTAACTTTACTGTCGAAAATGTAACGGGTAATTCAGAATGTACTATAACTATGGAACTAAAAAGTTATAAGGTAAGTGCAAGTGTAAGTTCAAATGGAAGTGTAACTCCATCATCAAAAACCGTAACACATGGATCTAATGCCACTTTTACTGTAAATCCAAATGATGACTATGAAATAGATAAAGTAACATGCTCAAATAATCAAAATGCAAGTTTTTCTGGAAATACTGTAACCGTAAAATCAGTTACTAATGAAACATCATGCACTATTACAATGAAGAAAAAAACTTATACTGTAACAGCTCAAATAAGACCACAAGATGCAGCAACAGTATCTGGAGGTAATACTAAAACAGTAAGTCATGGTTTAAGTACAAGTTTTAGTATAAGTCCTAATACAGACTATCAATACTTATCAGTAAGTGGAACAGGCTGTAGTATTTCAGGAACGACACTTAATGTATCAAGTGTAACAGAAGAAGTAACCTGTGTAGTATCATATTTTAAATCACTTACTCAAGATATAACAAATTTAAACTATACAGGGGATGTTCAAATATATAAAGTAACAGAAGCCGGATATTATAGATTAGAAGTATGGGGAGCTGAAGGAGGATATCGATCAAGTAGTATCTATTCAGGAAAAGGAGGATACTCTTACGGAACAGTATATTTAGAAAAAGATACGATGTTATATATTTACGCTGGAGGTTCAGGAAATAGTGGAACATGTAGTAATAGTATTTGTACAGGAGGATTTAATGGAGGAGGATATCGACACACCTATAAAGGTGGAGGAGGAGCATCCGATGTCAGAATAGGCTCTGATGATTATTACTCAAGAGTAATTGTCGCTGGAGGTGGAGGTTCAGATGGAGCATCTACTAAAAAGGGACAATATGGTGGTGGAGAAACTGGAGGAAGTAGTAGTGAAGACTATAGTTCAGTGCGAGGTTCTGGTGGAAAAGGAGGAACACAAACTTACTCTGGATATTCAACATCTTATACAATTGAAACCCAAACAACTACAGGGCTTAATAGTAGTAAATTAGAAAATTATGCCGGAGGATTTGGTTTTGGAGGTGGAGGTGTTAGTTATAGAAATGGCTATGGAGGCGCTGGTGGAGGTGGCTGGTATGGTGGAAGTGGAAACGTACCAGATAGCTCTAGTGATAACGATAGAGGAGGAGGTGGAGGTTCAGGCTTTGTCTACACCAGTACAACCCCATCAACAACACTACCATCAGGCTATAAATTAACAGATAAATATCAACTTACTAGTGCAGCTACCATCGGAGGATATAAAAGTTTTAATTCTCCATCGGGTTCACAAGAAACAGGACATACAGGAAATGGATATGTAAGAATAACCAAAGATAAATTAACAGTAAATGTATCAGTATCACCTAGTGATAGTGCAAACATAACTGGAGATAGTAGTAAAATTACACATCATGGAGAAAATATAGAATTTATTATAACCCCCAAAGAAGGTTATAAATATTTTATGGCAGAAGGATGTACTTATGATGAAAATACAAATACTGCTACAGTATCAAATGTAACACAAGATACTACCTGTATAGTGAGATTCAGAGGAAAAACTAATATAGATACAATATTTGATAAATGTCAGACTGGAGGATGGAAAGATAATACAGAACCTGGTTTATACGAAGATGGAAATGGAAATTGTAGATATGTTGGAGCTGGTCCTAATAATTGGATAAAATTTAATGATGATATGTATCAGATAATTGGAATTTTTAATGAAAATACACACGGTAAAAAAGGAGAGTACTTACTAAAATTAATTTATCCAGATATACTTATAGCAGCAGCATATGGTGCACATAATATAGATGAAACGAGTGGAACTTACTCAAACTATAGTAGTGATTGGACAGGATCAAAGCACAGTAGTCCTTCAAGCGCATACCTACTTTTAAATGAATATTTTTATAATGCGGCAGATTCATCAACAAAATATGGGGCATGTGAAAATTGGACATATTTTAATAATGGGAATGCTGATAAATCAAAAAATTGCGATACAATGGTAGTCTATGGAATAAAAGAAAAATATAGAAATTATATAGAAAACACAGCAATATGGTATTTGTATGGACTTTCTTCTACTTATTTCACAAAAAAAGATGTATATCAATGCGAAAGAGGAGGATACAATTGTACAGCACCATATGAAGCAACTACCCAAGCACCAATAGGTCTTATATATCTAACAGATTATCTATATGCAAGTGGTTATAGCTCAAATACTGCCAGTTTAACAAATTCTGCATTTTACTATGAAAATTGGCTATACCAAGGAAGCGTGTGGGTATTATCACCATATAATGTCAATAGTGCAAGTATAACAAGCTTCGATAATAGCTATTTATTTTCATCAAATTATCCATATTTTGGAAATGGTCTTCTCCCCACTTTCTATCTAAAATCTGATGTTAAAGTAACTGGAGGAGATGGAACTTTTAATAATCCATATACTATCAGTTATTGATTTAGTTTAAATAGTGTTTACTTTTAAAGAGAAGATTAGTATCTATTGTTAATGCAATAATTATAAATTATATACAATAAAAAGTATTAAAAATAGAAAAGAGGTATTAGAATATGAATAAGAAATCGGTGATAGGTTCTAGTATGATATTAACAACAATAATAGGAATAGTATCAATATATATTGGGAATACATATGCAGTAGAAAATGTTAGCGAAAGTGGCTCCTATAACACTTTAGTGGATACAATAATAGGTTTAGCTCCTGAAGAAGTTGGATGGGAGGCAGGAGCAGAAGGACTATACCAAGATGAAAATGGAGATTATCGATATATTGGAGGTAGTCCAGATAATTGGATAAAATTTAATGATGATATGTATCGAATAATTGGAATATTTCAAGAAAACACTCATGGTTTAGAAGGCTATCGAGTAAAATTGATTAGAGTAAAACCAATTGGAGCATATGCATATGGAGTTTATCTCAAAAATAATTCTACTCGATATCATGGTGTCGACTTGGTTGGAATAAATGATGGTGATCAAAGCACTCCATTAAATTCGTATATATTACTAAATGAATATTTTTATAATGCAACAGATGTATCAGAAGATTATGGAAAATGTGAAGATTGGGCATACGTTACAACTAGTAAGACAAAAAATTGTGATACAATAATAGGATATGGAATAAAAAATGAATACAGAAGTTACATAGAAAACACAGCGACATGGCACTATAATTGGTGTTATACTGATTTAAGTAAACAAGCTTTATATCAATGTGAAAGACTTAGTGTTAATATAGATTATAGTACTCAAATGCCAGTTGGAGTAATGTATGCTTCTGATTACGCATACGCAAGTGGATATTTAGCAAGTTCAGATGCTGTTAATCAAGCGCTACGGGCAGGATCTAATTGGCTTTATATTGGATATGAATGGACAATAACACCAAATTGCTGGTTCCAAACTCTTTTTGTTAACCCTGGTGGAATGATAAGTTCATGTGATTTTAATTTAGGTTCAGAACATTCTATGCCAATACGTCCCACTTTCTATCTAAAACCTGACGTTAAAGTAACTGGTGGTACAGGGGCATATGATGATCCATATACTATTAGTATGTAATAGATATTTAGAATAGATTATTAAAAAAGCCTATTAACAAAGTGATTTTAAAATTTGTTTTGTTAATGGCTTTTTAATATTTATTTATTTGTTATTTATTATTTTTTTTCTTTATTAATTTGGTTATTATGATGCCTAGGATTAATGATGATATACTGACTAAAATATATAGTAGTAGGTTATTGTTTATAAGTAATTCTTTTTTATTGAATAGGCCAAATATAAATCGATATACAACGATAAAGAATGGGTGTATTATATAGATTATTAATGTTACTTTTTGATAGTTAAATTTTAGATTTTTATGAAAGTCTTTTAGGTAATTAAATAGAAAATACATAAGTGGTGGTAAGAAGATATACATAGAATCATGTCTTTGTAAATTAAAGTGTTTAAGTATTAATCCTTCGATTATCATTGGTATTAATAGGATAAATATATAGATTATACTAGTTTTTTTGTCTTCATGTTTTGCTATATAGCCTCCTAGGACTAGGAATATTGGTACATATAGGAAACCATTTTTGGTATAATTAAAAAATAGAAAGATAAAGTCATAAAAATAATTAATTATTGTTTTATTAATAAGGTAGTAATAGCTGTCTCCGAATAGGGCTATTATATATAATATTATACTTATTATAAAGGTGGTTTTAAATTTTAATTTTTTATTTAAAAAATATACTAATATTATTCCTATAATAACGTTGGGAAAATACCATAAATGATAAAATAGTCCATTAAATAAGAAATCTTTGATAATGGTAAGAATGCTATTTTCTATAAAATAATGGTTGTATATTAGTATGGGTATATATATTATAGTGGCTATAATATATATTTTAAATAGTTTTATTATGCTTTTTTTAAATGTTTTAAAATCATTTTTATATAGGAAGAAACCTGTTTTCATTATGAAAAATGGAACTCCTACACGGGCAATAATTCTTGTAAGAATAAAGTCTAAATTTAAATTTATTGTTTCAAGTGGTGATATGTGGTTTGCCATTGATAAAAAGGCTGCAATTAAACCAAATATTGCAAGTTGTGAATAAAATTTTTTTTCTTCAATCATAAGTGTACCTCCATCTATAACAATTTTAACAAATAATGAAGAATATAACAATATGTTATTTATAAAATAGTTTTTTTGTTATTGTAAATGCTAAAAATTTATTTGCTTTTGTAAGTTATATGTGATATAATTTTTATTATGGAGAATAAGGGTGATGTTATGGCTAATGTGTCTAATTATTATAAAACAAGTATAGAAAATTGTATAGCTCATAAAGAATGTATGGTAATAGGTAGAAAGTATCGTTTTACTGTTTTAACTGATAGACTTATTAGATTACAATATTCACCAAGTGGTATGTTTGAAGATCGCCCAACTTCTAGAGTAATATTTCGTAATTTTGAAAGACCTATATTTACTGTAGAGGAGAGTGCTACTTTAATTCAAATAAATACCAAATATTTTACTTTAAATTATGTTAAAGATAGATCTTTTAAAGGGGGAATTTTAACTCCGGCTTCGACTTTAAAAGTAAATTTAAAAAATAGTGATAGAGAATGGTATTATAATCATCCAGAAGCTCGTAATTTTGGGACAATTAATTATTCTTTGGATGATTTTAATGGTAATTTAAAATTAGATAAAGGTCTATATTCTACAGATGGTTTTTGTGTTATAGATGATTCTGATAGTTTAGTATTAAATGATGCTTTTGAATTTGTAAAAAGAGATCATAAAGAGATGGATTTATATTTATTTATGTATCGAAGAGATTTTAGTTTATGTCTACAGGATTATTATATGTTAACGGGTTATCCTAGTTTAATACCTAGATATGCTTTGGGTAATTGGTGGTATAAGAATGAAAAATATACAAATAATGATATTTATGAAGTAATTGATAATTTTAATAAAAATAAAATACCTTTAAAGGTATTGGTTTTAGGTGATTTTTGGCATGATAATTTGACACCTTATATTTTTGATAATACGGTGATTAATGCTGGTGAATTATTAAATTATTTAAATTCTAGAAATATTAAATTAGCACTAACAATAAATCCTAGTTTAAAAGTTGATAGTAAAAGTAAATATTATAATAATTTTAGTTCTTTGTTGGAAAATAATAGTTTTGTTCCTTTTAGTAATAGTTCAATAAATGTTTATTATAATATGATATTAAAGCCTTTATTTGATAGTGGAATTAGTTTAATTAATATTGATTATAATAATCCTAAAGATAGATTAGGATTATGGCAGTTTAATAATTTACATGTATCTATGCAAGAACAAAAAGGAATAAGGGGTCTTATTTTATCCCGAAATAGTAAAATAGCTCAACATCGTTATCCGATTGTTTTTAGTGGTAAGACAAGAGTAAGTTGGAATACATTAAATGCTTTACCTAGATATAATTTATCAGCTTCAAATATGGGAATATCTTGGGTAGCACATGCGATTGGAGGATACTATAAGGGTATTGAGCAAGAAGAGTTATATTTAAGATATATTGAACTTGCTACTTTTTCTCCTATCTTTTTGTTGGCTAGTGAAAGGGGTAAATATTATAAAAGAGAACCTTGGAAATGGAATGATAAAGTTTTAGAAATAACAAGAGAATATATGCAATTAAGACAGAGATTAATTCCTTATATTTATAATGAAGCATATATTTATCATTTGACAGGAGCTCCATTAATTCAAGCTTTTTATTATCAATATCCTAAAATATATGATGAACCTTATTATAAAAATCAATATTTCTTTGGAAGATATATGTTTGTAGCGCCGATTACTAAAAAGAAAAATGTTGTTATGAATAGAGTAGTTCAAAGGTTGTTTGTACCTGATGGTACTTGGTTTGATTTTAAATCTGGTTTGAAATATCCTGGTGGTAAATATTACATGAATTTTTATAAAGATAATGATTATCCTGTTTTTTGTAAAGCTGGTTCTATTATTCCTCTTGCAATGGATACTTTGGATATTCCAAAGACTATTGAACTTATAATTTTTCCTTTAGATAATAATAGTTATGATTTGTATGAGGATGATGGTATTACTAATAGATATACTAATAAAGAGTATTTAATTACTAATTATGAATATAATTATATAAAAGATAATTATACTTTAAAGATAAGTAAAAAAGAGGGTATTAATTTAATAGATAAACGAAATTATAAAATAAGATTTAAAAATACCAAAAATGTAAGTAATGTAAAAGCTTTAGTAAATGGTATAGCAAATCCTGCTAATTGTTATTATGATAATACTGATTTAATTATTGAATTATTAGATATTGATATTAATGCTACTGTAGATATTAATATAATGGGTTCTGATATTGAGGTTAGTACTTCTAGATTAATTACTAATGATATAAAAGATGTTATTTATGATTTAGAAATTGAGACAGTTTTAAAAGAAAAAATTGATGATATATTATTTAGTGATATGTCTATTAAGAAAAAAAGAATTGCTATTAGAAAATTAAAAAAGCAAAAATTAGAACCTAGATTTATTAAGGCTTTTCTTAATTTGTTAGATTTTATGAATGAAGAAAAATAAACTAAAAAAATATTATATAAAGCTCTATGTTATGATAAGGAGCTTTTTTTTAGTTTTTCTAATTTTATTTAATAATTACTTGATAACAATAATATTTTGATGATATAATAAAATATATATTATTAAAAGGGTGATGTGTCATGGAAATAATTAAACTGGTATTAGAATATGTTATTGTTTTTTTAATTGTTTTTTTATTGCAATATTTTTTATATGCTAGAAAAAATAAAAAATATAATAAAAATAAAATTCCTGTTGAATTATTTTATTTAATGACTATTTATAAAGTAGATCCTAAAAAAATAAATTATAAAAGGTTTGTAAAACTTTATTGTTTTACTAATACTTTTATTATAGCAACAATATATATGATTGTTATGTATTTAATTAATTCTTGGATTTTAAAAGTAATTATTGGAGTTATTTTACTTATATTGCTTACAATAATATGTTATGGTATAATAGGTAGATATTACAAGAGGAGGAATAAAGATGTATAATTTTAGAAAAATTGAAAATAAGTGGCAAGAAAGATGGGAAAAAGAAGAAACTTTTAAGGCAAAGGATGATTTTAGTAAGCCAAAATTTTATGGTTTAGTAGAATTTCCTTATCCTTCAGGAGCTGGTATGCATGTTGGTCATATTAAAGCTTATTCGGGATTAGATGTTATTGCTAGGTTAAGAAGAATGCAAGGATATAATGTTTTATTTCCAATTGGTTTTGATGCTTTTGGATTACCAACAGAAAATTATGCAATAAAGACAAAAACTCATCCTAGAATTGTTACAGATAAAAATATTGAAAATTTTACTAAACAAATGAAAAAGGTAGGATTTGCTTTTGATTATTCTAGAACAATTGATACAACACAAGAAAGTTATTATAAATGGACGCAATGGATATTTTTAAAAATGTTTGAGCATAATCTTGCTTTTCGTGATAAGACTTTAGTTAATTATTGTCCTTCTTGTAAAGTTGTTTTATCAAATGAAGATTCTCAAGGTGGTAAATGTGATATTTGTCATAATGAAATTATTCAAAAAGAAAAAGATGTTTGGTATTTAAGAATAACTGATTATAGTGAAAAGTTATTAGAGGGTTTAAAGGATGTTGATTATTTACCTAATATAAAACTTCAACAAGAAAATTGGATAGGTAAGTCAAATGGGGCTTTTGTTTGGTTTGATTTAACTAATACTTCTGATAAACTTAAAATTTATACAACTAGACCTGATACTTTATTTGGTGTAACTTTTATGGTAATTGCTCCAGAACATCCACTTATTGAAAAAAATAAAGATAAAATTTTAAATATGGATGAAATTAATGTTTATCGTGAAGTTACTAGGAAAAAGACTGAATTTGAAAGAATAGAATTAAATAAAGAAAAAACAGGAGTTAAAATTGATGGTATTCTAGCTATTAATCCCGTAAATGGTAAAGAAATACCAATATATGTATCAGATTATGTTATGTTAGGTTATGGTACGGGGGCTATTATGGCTGTACCTGCTCATGATAGTCGTGATTATGAAATGGCTCGTAAATTCAATATTGATATAATACCTGTAATTGATGGTGATATATCTTATGAGGCTTATACTGAAGATGGAAAAATGATTAATTCGGGATTTTTAAATGGTATTGATAATAAAAAAGAAGCTATTGAGAAAATGATAGCTTATTTGGAAGAAAATAAGATAGGTAAAAGAGCTGTACAATATAAGATGAAAGATTGGGCTTTTAATCGACAACGTTATTGGGGAGAGCCTATTCCTATTATTTATTGTGATAACTGTGGTATGGTTGCTGTTCCTTATGATGAGTTGCCTTTAAAATTACCTGAAATAAAAAATTATGAACCAGGTACTAATGGTGAGAGCCCTCTTGCTAAAATACCAGAATTTGTAAATTGTGTTTGTCCAAAATGTGGAAAAAATGCTAAAAGAGAAACAGATACTATGCCTCAATGGGCAGGTTCTTCATGGTATTTTTTAAGATATATTGATCCATTTAACGATAAAGAATTAGCAGACTATGATAAATTAAAATATTGGTTACCTGTTGATTGGTATAATGGTGGAATGGAACATGTTACAAGACACGTTATTTATTCAAGATTTTGGCATCATTTCTTATATGATATTGGTGTAGTTCCAACGAAAGAACCATATGCTAAAAGAACGGCTCAAGGTCTAATTTTGGGGCCTGATGGTGATAAGATGAGTAAATCAAAAGGTAATGTTATCGATCCTAATGATATTGTGGATAGTTATGGAGCTGATACTCTTCGGGCATATGTTCTATTTATGGGTGAATATTCTAAAGAGTCTCCTTGGAATGATGATGCTATCAAGGGTGTAAGTCGCTTTTTAGATAAAGTATATAATTTAAAAGATAAAGTCAATGATAAATTAGAATATTCTAAAAATCTAGAAATAATTATTAACAAGACAATTAAAAAAGTAAGTGAAGACTATGAAGCAATGAAATTTAATACAGCAATATCAGCATTAATGCAACTTACAAGTTCTTACGCTGAATGTGATGAAATAACGAAAGCTGATTATTTAGTTTTATTACAGTTATTATGTCCAATTGCTCCTCATATAACTGAAGAGTTAAATGAATTACTTGGAAATAAGCAAATGTTAGTTGATAGTAAATTTCCTGTTTATGATGCTTCTAAAGTTTTGGATGAAGAAATTGAAATTGCAGTTCAAATTAATGGTAAATTAAGAGATACTATTAAAGTAAAAAAAGATGCTACTAAAGAAGAAGTATTAGCTTTGGCTTATGAAAGTGATAATATTAAAAGACATTTAGAGAATAAAAAAGTGGTAAAAGAAATAGTTGTTTTAGGAAGAATTGTTAATATTGTAGCAAAAGATGCTTAAAAACATCTTTTTTCTTTTGTCAAACTTGCGTAAACTTACTTGTATTTTATTTAATATTGTTATATCCTTATAGTAAGAGGGAGTGTGATATTAGTGATATATCCATCAATTGACAAAATATTAAATATTGTCGATTCTAAGTATGCTTTAGTCTATATTGTAGCAAATAGAAGCAAACAAATGCAAAAAACAGGTTATTATCAAAAAAAGGAAGAAGAATACAAATCTAAAAAAACAATAGGAAGAGCTTTAGAAGAGGTATATGATAATCTAATTCATGTTGAAAAACTATAAAAGTTTTTCATTTTTTTTATAAATTTTAAAGTAATTTCAAAAATTATCACTAATAATATAATTAGGAGGTAATTATGATAAAATTAAAAGATATTCCAAATAGTGAAAAGCCAAGAGAAAGATTAATTAAGTATGGTGCTAGTAATTTATCTAATGAAGAATTATTGATGATTATTTTAGGAAGTGGTACTAAAGATATGGATGTTAAGCAACTTGCTGATAATATTTTAGTTAGATTAGATAATATTCAAAAATTAAAAGATTTAAATATTAAAAAATTAATGGAAATAAAAGGAATAGGTCAAGTAAAAGCTCTTTTACTTCTTGCTTGTTTAGAATTAGGTAAAAGGGTATATCAAGATACTACTATTGAAGATTTAATAAGATGTACTAATCCTAGTAATATCATATCTTACTTTAATTATTTATTTAAAGATAAAAAGCAAGAATATTTTTATGTGTTATATCTAGATAATAAAAAGCAATTTATTGATAAGAAAATGTTATTTAAAGGAAGTATAGCTACTTCTTTAATTCATCCAAGAGAAATATTTAAAGAAGCTTATCTTTTGTCTTCATCATATATGATATGTCTACATAATCATCCTTCAGGAGATCCACTTCCTAGTAAAGAAGATATTTTAGTTACAAAAAGATTAGTGGAATTAGGTAATCTTCATGCGATACCATTGATAGATCATATAATTATAGGAAATAATTGTTATTATAGTTTTTATCAAGATGATAAACTTTAATAAATATTAATAAAAATTTAGTAAATACTAAAATTAAAGTCTTTTAAAAAAATATAAAATATTATATAATTATTATGAGGTGATAAAATGCTAAAATACAAAAAAAAGAAATTAGCTTTAAGATATGTTATACTAGCAATACTTATTTCTATAATTTTGTTTTTAGTTATTTTTTCATATACACTAAAAACTGATCGTAAATTAAATAAAGTAGAATCTTTAATTAAAGATGTTATTGTTTTTAGTCAAAAAATTGTTTATGTACCTTTTAATTATCTTAGCGATAAAGTAAGTGATTTTTCTAAATTAAAAGATGTAGAAAAAGAAAATGATATATTAAATACTTCTTTAGATAGAATGTCTTCGATTGAAGCTGAAAATGTGGAATTAAGAAGACAAATTGAAAAATTAAAGGAAGAATTGAATATCGATTATGTTCTTACTGATTATGAATATTTAAATGCTACGGTTGTAAGTCGAAATATTGGTTATTGGTATAATACTATTACATTGGATAAGGGAAGTTATAGTGGAGTAGAGGTGGATATGGTAGTAATTAATGCTAAAGGATTAATTGGTAAAGTAATTAGCACTACAACTTTTACTTCTGAAGTTAGATTAATAACTACTAATGATTCTAATAATAAAATATCTGTATTAGTAAGTGATGGTAATAATAAAGTTTATGGTTTACTTAACAAATATGACTATGATACTAATACTTTAAAAATTGAAGGAATTAGTAATACATTACAAGTAAATATTGGAGATATGGTATATACAAGTGGAATGGGAGGAGTATTTCCAAGTGGTATATTAATAGGAAAGGTTAATGCTATTACTACTGATGAATATGATTTAGCTAAAATTATTAATGTAACTCCTTCAGCAGATTTTAATGATATAAATTTTGTTTCTATTTTAAAAAGGAAAAGTGATGAAAAATGATTATTGCTATTATTGCTCTTGTAATTTCCTTTTTTTTAGAAAGTATTACTTCTTGCTTTTTTCCAAATAGTTTAAATATGATTAGTTATTTTACTACTATTTATACTATTATAACATTAGTAGTGTTATATCCTTATTTTGATAATAATAAAAAGTATTATATGCTTCTTGTTATTTTTGGTATTCTTTTTGACATTATATATACTAATACCTTTTTATTAAATATAGTATTATTTTTTATTGTAAGTTTATTTGTAAGATTTATAAATTATCATTTAGCTACTAATTTATTAAATATTAATATTATTAGTATAATAGCTATAATTATCTATCATTTATTTAGTTACTTTATTTTAGAAGTAATTGGTTATCTTCAATATCCTTTTATGTTATTTATAAATATTATAAGTCATAGTTTAATCATGACTATAATTTATACTACAATACTATATTTAATACTAAAAAAAGTATATATGCATGTTAATATAAAAACAATAAGATAAAAAATGTTGTATTTTAGAAAAAAATATGCTATTATAAAACTATAATTCTTTAAGGGACTATTATTTGTGACAGAATAGTTATACTTTAAAGCGTACTTTTGCGTTAAAGAAAAAAAGAGCACAATTATAAGTGAAATAAGGTGGCACCGCGAGTAATATCGTCCTTATGTCTTGTTTTTGTGTTTTATTTTATGGAGGGATGTTAAATGAAAAAGTATGATAATGCAAGTTTTAATCTAAAAGATGTAAATAAGGAAGTTACATTATATGGTTGGATTGCTAAAAAAAGAAATTTGGGAGGTTTAATTTTTCTTGATTTAAGAGATCGAAGTGGTATCATTCAAATTGTTGTTAAACCAGATATGCCTTTTTATAATGAAAATTATAAAAATGAAATGGTTTTAGAAGTAACTGGTAAAATAGTTGAAAGAGAAAGTAAAAATCCTAATCTTCCTACTGGAGATATTGAAGTTGTAGCTAGTGATATTGTTATATTAAATACAGCATTAGATTTACCTTTTGAAATAAATGATGAAGTTAATGCTTTAGAGGATACTAGATTAAAATATCGTTATTTAGATTTAAGAAGAAGTGTTTTACAGAAAAATTTAATGTTAAGACATCAAGTAACTTTAATTGCTCGTAATTTTTTATCTAGTTTGGGTTTTATTGAAATAGAAACTCCGATTTTATGTAAATCAACTCCTGAAGGAGCACGTGATTATTTAGTACCAAGTAGAATTAGTAAAGGTAAATTTTATGCATTACCACAATCTCCTCAAATATATAAACAGCTTTTAATGATTAGTGGAATGGAGAAATATTTTCAAATAGCGCGTTGTTTTAGAGATGAAGATTTAAGAGCTGATAGACAACCAGAATTTACTCAAATAGATATTGAAATGAGTTTTGCTAATGAAGAAGATATTTTTTCTATCGTAGAATCTTTAATGAAAAAAATTTTTAAGGAGATAAAAAATATTGAGCTTGGTGATTTTCCAAGACTAACTTATGATGAATGTATGGATAGATTTGGTAGTGATAAGCCCGATACTAGATTTAAAATGGAATTGTGTAATCTTAATGATATTTTTCATAATACTAATTTTACTATTTTTAAAAATGTTATTGATAATAAGGGTATAATTAAAGCTATTGTTGTAAAAAATAATGCTAATAATTTTTCAAGAAAAGATATTGATAGGCTAACAGAGTTTGTAAAAATATATAAAGCAAATGCTCTTGCTTATTTAAAATATGATAAAGAATTTACAGGTTCTATTGCTAAAGTAATTAGTGATGAAGAAAAAGAAGCTTTAATTAAAAATCTAGCTTTGGAAGATAATGATTTAGTATTTATAATTGCTGATAAAGAAAAAATAGTTAATAGTGCTCTTGGGGCTTTAAGAATAAAATTAGCTCATGATTTAGGCTTAATTGATGATAGTAAATATAATTTCTTATGGGTTACTGATTTTCCAATGTTTGAATATAGTGAAGAAGAAAAACGTTATATTGCAGCTCATCATCCATTTACATCTCCTAATTTAGAAGATATAGATAAGTTATTAACTGATAAAGAAAATTGTTATTCTAGAGCTTATGATTTAGTTATAAATGGTTATGAACTTCTTAGTGGTTCAATTAGAATTCACGATCAAGAGATTCAAAATAAAGTTTTTGAAGCAATTGGACTATCAAAAGAAGAAGCAAAAGAACGATTTGGATTTTTCCTAGAGGCATTTAATTATGGAACACCTCCACATGGAGGAGTGGGTATTGGACTAGAAAGATTGATAATGATTTTAGCTAATACTGATAATATTCGTGATGTTGTTGCTTTTCCTAAAACAGCAAGCGCTACTGATTTAATGGCTGATGCACCAAATGTAGTTGATTTAGCGCAATTAGAAATATTAGGTATTAACACTAAATAAAGATACAGGGGAGGTTTTATTATGGTATCGATTAATAATAAATATGATCAAATTGCAGTTATATTTAAAAAAAATATTAATAAATTTTCTAATGGGTATGTACCTTATAAAGTAGTTGAGGGCTATTTAGATAAAAATGATCTTATCTTTTTTGATAAAGAGGGTATAGCTTATTATCATATGATTGAAAATATGCAAGGAAATTGTTTTGCTTTAAGGACTAATATTGAGGATTTGAAAAGAGAAAATCCTAATATAACGTTAAACGAAATAAAGAAAGAATTTTTACAAAAGGCAAAAGGAAAAAATTATTATTTAAATATTGATCAAAATCAACAAAAATATATAACTATAGTAGATAAAGCTACCGAAGAAGTTGAAATTCTAAATGATTTAGATACAGAAAAACTAAATGAATATTTTAGTGATGAGTTGATTATGGTGGTAGATAATGGTAATGAACAAGTTGATAATCATCAAGCAGAAAATTCAAGTTTTTCTATTAAAAAAGTAAATGAAGCAGTAAAACCAAATATAGAAATAAAAATAAATGAATTATATGAACAATTATCCTTAAATATTATTGGACAAGATGAAGCTATTAGAAAAATTCTTGTAAGTATTTATAAACATTATAATAATAATATAACTAAATCTCAAAATATTTTTGTCAATGGAAAAACTGGGGTAGGAAAAACGGAAATATTTAGACAACTTGCTAAATTAATTAAAGTTCCTATCGTAATTGAGGATGCTAATAATTTTACCATGGAAGGTTATTATGGTAGAGATGTAAATGAAATGTTGTCTGATATGTTAATAGCTGCAAATGGAGATATTGCTTTAGCCGAAAATGGTATTTTGATAATTGATGAGATTGATAAATTAAGAGGAGATTATGAGAAAGTATCTACCACAGGTGTTCAGCAAAGTTTATTAAAACTAATCGAAGGTAAAGAAGCATATGTTCAATATGGCTATACCAAAGTTAAATTTGATACGACAAAACTTTTGGTTGGTGCTCTTGGAGCTTTTTCTGATATTAGTTTAAAACGAGGAAATGATTTAGGTTTTAATAGGGATATTACTAAATTAGAATATCAAGATTTACAATTAGCTGATTTTATAAAGGCTGGAATGATGCCTGAATTTATGGGAAGATTTCCTTCATTAGTTTCTTTAAAAGATTTAACAGTTGAAAATTTAATAACTATCTTAACTAAAGTACCATCAAGTGCTTTACTTCAAAATGAACTATTATTTGCTGATATGAATATTGAATTAATTACTACTGATGATTTTATAAATGAAGTTGCAAAAAAAGCTTATGCTAAAAAAACAGGAGCAAGGGCTTTGGATGTTGTCATAAATGAAGCTTTAGAGGAGGCTTTATTTGAAATATTAAAAAATCCCAATACTTATAATCAATTAATTTGTGATGGTAATACCGTTAATAATAATAAAAAATATATATTAAGAAAAAATTAAGAAGTAAAAAAGCTTTTTAATTTTTTTGTTTTATAGAAAAACAGAAAATTACTAGACAGAGGAATCTATTTATGTTATAATCAAAATAGAGTAAAGGGAGCTTGATTGATAATGTTTGTAAAATTCTATTCAAAATATCTAAAAAAAAGAAAGCCATATCATTTTAAATTAAAAAATAATATTATAAGAGGTCATTATGATTGATAAAATAAAAGTAATTTTAGCAATTTGTATAAGTACTTTCTTATTAGGAATTGGAATGACTTATGCTTGGTATACTTGGCAATCAGATAGTAACACTAACATTTCTTTTAAAATAATGAGTATGGCTGATGTAAGTTTTGCTACAGGAAATGATATTAATGTCGATGATTTAGCTCCTGTTTTAGACTATAAAGATGGAAAAATGACATCATTTTCTATAAATAATAAAAAAGAACAAACCTTTACTGGTATGGTTAATTTAGAAATAACAACGATAGATGAAAATTTAAGAGTTGAAGATTTTAAATATGTTTTATTAAGCTCCAATGATAATAATAGTTTTACAGAAATAGCCAATGGTAATTTTAAAGATCAAGGACCTCAAACTATTACAATTAAAGAAATAGAAGTAAATCCAGGTATTACGTATTATCAATTTATAATTTATATCGATGGTAATATGGAAAATAATATTAATATGATGAATAAGCAATTTGTAGCTAAACTTATGGTTGAAGTTAAGGGAGTAAGTGATATATTAGATTCTTGTGCTGATGAAGAGTGGGTATCTGGCGCTGAAGGCTTATATAAAGATGGAAATGGAAATTGTCGATATATCGGTGCAAGTCCAGATAATTGGATAAAATTTAATGATGATATGTATCGTATAATTGGTATTTTTGATGGTAATACTCATAAAAAAGAGCAAGAGAATTTATTAAAACTAATATATCCAAGTGCTTTTATTTCTAGTTCTTATGGAATATATAATACTACTAATGATAGTGGTACTTATTCTAATTATAGTAATAGTTTTAAGAATGATACTCAAGCTAGTCCATCAAATGCTTATGTTTTATTAAATGAATATTTTTATAATAAAACTAATACGTCAGGCACATATGGTGATTGTAATAATTGGACATATTTTCGAAATAGTGATGGAAAACAAGTAGGAAGCTGTGATAAAATGTTAGCCTATGGTATAAAAAGTGAATATCAAGATTATATTGAAAGTAATGTAACTTGGTATTTATATGGAAATGCAGATAATACTATTAAAAGACAAGAGATGTATTTGTGTGAGAGAGGATTAAATGGTTGTACTAGTGCAAATGGTGGAGCGTCTAGTGAAAGTATTATAGCTCCAATTGGATTAATGTACCCATCAGATTATTCATATGCTAGTGGTAAGTATTCAATAAGTGAAGATCCAAGATTATCTGAAAAAGATTTAGGTATTGAAAATTGGCTATTTACAGGTTATGAGTGGATTATAACACCATCAAGTAGTGATGCTAAAAAAGTTTTTCAAATAACGGATCAAGGTTTAGTTGATATAGAGAGTGCATATCACTCACTTGTCTTACGTCCTGTATTTTATTTAAAATCAGATGTAAAAATAATAAATGGAAGTGGATCTTATAATGATCCTTATGAAGTAAGTTTATAAGATAAAGAAAAGAGGTGTTAACCTTTGCAAAAGAAATTGATAATAAATTTTAGTTTAATATTAATAGTAATTACTATGGCATCAGTATATATAGGAAATACTTATGCTCATGCTGATGAATCATCCCAAGCAGCAACTACTTTATTAACAGAGGAGATTAAGAATAAAAGCCAAGGCCAAGGTTGGTCTTCGGGTAATGAAGGATTATATCAGGATGAAAATGGTGACTATCGATATGTCGGAGCAAATCCTAATAATTGGGTAATATTTAATGATGATAGATATCAAATAATTGGTATGTTTAATAAAAATACCCATGGATTGGATGGCTATCGAGTAAAATTAATAAGAGCAAAACCAATCGGGGCTTATGCTTGGGGAGTATATAATGATAGCAATACTAGTGGTACTTATTCTAATTATAGTGCTAATTGGACTGGAAAAGGTCAAAGTACGCCAGCTAATTTATATGTTTTATTAAATGAATATTTTTATAATAAAAAAGATACTTCAGATACATATGGTAATTGTAATGATTGGACATATTTTTCATCCAATTTAAGAAAAACCCAAAATTGTGATGTTATAGTAGACTATGGTATAAAAAGTGAATATCAAAATTATATTGAAAGTGAGGCAACCTGGTATTTATATGGCATTTTAAGTACTAATTTAGAAGTACAAAGGCGAGATATGTACGAGTGTGAAAGAGGATCGGGAGATTGTACTAGTGCAAATAGTGGAGCATCTGATACAAGTATCACTGCGCCAATTGGACTTATGTATCCTACTGATTATCTATATGCAACTAATAATTATGCTGATAGTAATAATGCTCATAAATTAGTCGAAAACAATTATGGTATTTCCAATTGGTTATATATGGGTTATGAGTGGACTATAACTCCAACTACTGATGAGCAAATTGCTCTTCGAGTTGAGTATAATAGTAGTATTAATAAAAATTATACTTGTTTTGCTAATCTTGTTCGTCCAACTTTTTATTTAAAGTCTGATGTTTATGTAAAAAGTGGTGATGGGTCATATAATAATCCTTATGTCTTGACACTTTCGTAAATATATAGTTAATTTTCTTGAAAAAAAGAAATTATTATGATACAATTAATACATCTAGAGGATACGATATCTATTATATAAAACCGACTAAGGATATATACGGGAATCTAATACTTACTATGTGTTGAATGCTTAAGATATTTCTTAAGAATCCTAATTAGTTTGTTGTGATTACCCACCTGTTGTAAGAGCGGGTTTTATCCTAATTTAGAGTCGATCCTTTGGATTTTTTAATGGAGATAAAATGGAAAGATTTGATAGAACAATTACTTTAATTGGAAATGATAATTTTAGATTAATTCAAAATTTAAAAGTAGCCGTAGTAGGGCTTGGTGGTGTAGGAGGATATGCTTTAGAATCATTAGCTAGAATGGGAGTATTAAATCTTATTATCGTCGATTATGATATTGTTGATATTACCAATATAAATAGGCAAATTATTGCCGATACTAATACCATATCTAAAAAGAAAACTCTAGCTTTTAAAGAAAGACTTTTATTAATAAATCCTTCTCTTAAAATAGAAATTTTAGATATAAAATTAGATAGTAGTAACATAGATAAATTATTTGCTTATGAAATGGATTATTTAATTGATGCTTGTGATGATATAAATGTCAAAAAAGAACTTATAAAAAATTGTCTTAAAAAGAAAATAAAATTTATAAGTTCAATGGGAATGGGAAATAAATTAGATCCTAGTTTAATTAAAATAACGGATATTAGAAATACCCTTTATGATCCTCTTGCTAAAATTTTAAGAAAATATGTCAAAGATAATAAGATAAAAGATAAAATAATGGTAGTATCTTCAACTGAAAAACCACGTATTAAAAGTCGTGATAAAATAGGAACTGTAAGTTATGTTGCTTCCGTAGCAGGTTTACTTTGTACAAGTTATGTTATAAATGATATATTAAAAGATAGATTATAACTAAAATTATGAATCTATCTTTTTTAAATTATCATTTATTTCTTTTAATATTTTTTCATTTTTATTATTTTTGGGATGATAATAGATTTTATCCACGATTTTATCAGGTAAATATTGTTGTTTAACATATGAATTTTTATAATTATGAGGATATAGATAAGTAGTTGAGGGATTTATTAGATGTTTAGGAACATTACCAGTATTACCTGTTTTAATATCATTAAGAGCAAGATCAATAGCCATAACAGCAGAATTACTTTTAGGAGATAGAGCCATTTCAATTACAATCGCAGAAAGTGGTATTTTAGCTTCAGGAAATCCAACTCTTAATGCAGCATTAATTGCAGCATCCAATTTAGGACCTATCGTTGGATTAGCAAGTCCAATATCTTCATAGGCAATAACTGATAATCTTCTAGCAATAGCTTCAATATCACCAGCAGCAATTAATCTTGCCAAGTAATGAAGTGAAGCATCAACATCACTTCCTCTTATGGATTTTTGAAAAGCACTTAATACTTCATAATAGCCGTCTTCATTTTTATCATGAAAGAAATTAGCTTTATTATTAATACTACTTAAAAGTTCTAAAGTAATCCTCTTATCATTTGAAGCATAATAAGCTACCTCAATTAAATTATAAACATAACGTAAATCATAACCAGCCATATTAATTAAACTAACAATAGCATCTTGTTCAATAACAATTCCAGGAAGTAAATTAGAATTAATTACTCTATCTATTCCATCTTTAATATCATTGCTGTCTAACTCATGAAGCTCAAATAATTGACAACGACTTCTGATAGCAGAATTAATACTATGATAAGGATTAGAAGTAGTCATGCCAATTAGAGTTATAAGTCCATTTTCTAAAAAAGGAAGTAAAAGATCCTGTTTATCTTTATTTAAACGATGAATTTCATCCATAATCAAAATCATGCCATTATTATATTTAGCTTCTTCGATTACTGTATCAAAATCTTTTTTATTGTTAATAGTAGCATTCAACATGCGATATTTAAGATTAAGTTCATTAACAATAGCAAGAGCAATACTAGTCTTACCAATTCCAGGTTTACCATATAAAATCATGGAAAATAACTTTTTATTATTAACTAAATTAGTCAGAACTTTATCATCACCAATTAAATGTTTTTGCCCAATAACTTCAGAAAGTTTATTAGGTCTAAGTTTAATAGCTAATAATTCATTCATTAAGCTCACTTCCTATATAGATAATTTTATCAAAAACTAAAGTTGATGTAAAGTATATTTAAAATAGTAAATTTAAGTGTTAATTTTTATATCTTTTTATTTAACAAGAGTAGATTTTTCTAAAAAAAAATGCTAAAATTGATTTGTAAGATATGATAGTTGTTATATCTTAAGTAGGAGTTTCTTAATTATGCGAAGAAAAATTGAAGATTTAGATTTAGGAAAGGCTAGTATTTTAGTATTAAAAGAATATAAGTATTATTTAGAAAATGTTTTAAGTAAACAAGATAATAGTGTTATGTCATATATTACGGATATTATCTTATATTTAAAATTTCAAGAAAAAGAAAAGGGTAAGTTTGATGATATCGCTAAACTTACTACTAAAATAAGTATTGATGATATTGAAAAATATATACAATATTTAGTGTCTTCATCATATTCAGATACTTCGATAAGAAGAAAAATGATATCAATTAAATTATTTCACAAATATTTAAGTCATAAATATAGTGTTTATGATTGTGCAGAAAAATTACAAAGTAGAAAAATACAAAAAAAATTACCAGAGGCTTTAACTATCGAAGAAGTAGAAAAATTACTTGATATTAAATTAGAAAATGCTTATGATTATCGTAATAAAGCTATGTTAGAGCTTATGTATGCAACGGGATTAAGAGTTAGTGAATTAGTAGGTCTAACTTTATATGATATTGATTTAAAAGAGGGTTATTTGCGATGTAAAGGTAAGGGTAATAAAGTTAGAATTGTTCCTATTGGAGAAGTTGCTTTAGATTATTTAAATATTTATTTAGATAATTATCGTAGTAGTTTAAAAAAAGCTTATGTTTGTGATAATATTTTTTTAAATAATCATGGTAAAGCTATTAGTAGGCAAGGCTTTTTTAAAATAATAAAAAAACAAGCAATGGATGTTGGTATTACAAAGGAAATAAGTCCTCATATGTTAAGACATTCTTTTGCAACACATCTTCTTAATAATGGAGCAGATTTAAGAAGTATTCA
Organism: uncultured Bacilli bacterium; assembly: GCA_947629035.1. Classification (GTDB taxonomy): domain Bacteria; phylum Bacillota_I; class Bacilli_A; order RF39; family UBA660; genus CANRCE01. The sequence goes on from CANRCE010000002.1 coordinate 31,121, forward strand.
AATGATGTTAGGTCATGCTAATTTATCGACTACGCAAATTTATACAAATTTAACTAATGATGTTTTAAGAGAAAATTATGATTTATATCATCCAAGAAGCTAGGGAGGAAGATTATGAAAATAAATAAATTAATGTTTAGAGAATATGATATAAGAGGTATTTATAATGAAGATATTACTGTTGGTGTAGCATATTTAATTGGAAGAGGATTTGCCTCTAATTTAAGAAAAAGAAATATTACGAAAACAATAGTGGGTTATGATAATAGACTATCTTCAAAAGATATTGAAAAAGAGTTAGTACAAGGTATTATTGATAGTGGTGTAGATGTTGTAAGATTAGGTTTAGTAACAACACCGATGTATTATTATTCATGGGATTTACTTAATATTAAATGTGGTATTATGATAACAGCTTCACATAATCCAAAAGAATATAATGGTTTTAAGTTTTCTTATAATGGTATTAATAATGCTTTTGGTAAGGAAGTAACAGATTTATATGATACAATTATAAATGAAGATTTTTATGATGGTAAAGGTATTATAAGTGATTTTTCTATTACGAAAGATTATATTGATTTAATTACTAATTCAATTAGTCTAGGAGATAGAAAATTAAAAGTCGTTTATGATTGTGGTAATGGTACAACTTCAATTATTGCTAATAAAATATTTGAAAAATTTAATAATATTGAATTTATACCTTTATTTGATAAATCTGATGGTAATTTTCCAAATCATCATCCTGATCCTTGTGTTGAAGAAAACTTAAAAGATTTAAAAGCAGAAGTCTTAAAAAATAAAGCACAACTAGGTATTGCTTTTGATGGTGATGGTGATCGAGTTGGAATAGTAGATGAGCATGGTAATATGGTCGATATAGATAAGTATATGATTATTATTTGGCGTGATATTTACGATAAAGTAAGTCCTAAAAAAGCCTTATTTGATGTTAAATGTTCTAAAGTACTAGAGGATGAACTTGTTAAATTGAATATAGAACCAGTCTGTTATCGAACGGGAAATTCTTATATGAAAGAAAAGTCAGTAAGTGGTAATTTCCCTTTTGGAGGTGAATTATCAGGTCATGTCTTTTTTAGAGATAGATTTTTAGGTATTGATGATGGTATTTATGCAGGTTTAAGATTAATAGAAATTTTAAGTAAAACAGATAAAAATGTAAGTGATTTACTTTTAGGTATTAATACTTATTATGCTACTAAAGAATTAAAAAGAGAAGTTAGTGATGATAAAAAATTTGAAATTGTTAAAGAAGTTTTAAATTACTGTCAAAAGAAAAATTACAAAGTACTTACTATCGATGGTGTTAAAGCTATATTTGAAGATGGAAGTGCAATTGTTAGAGCTTCAAATACTGGTCCTAATATAACTATGCGTTATGAGGCAACTAGTGAAAAAAGAAAAGAAGAAATTCAAAAAGAGTTTGATAGTTTATTAGATAATTTACTTAAATAAAAATTTATCTATCTTTTTAAAATAAAATAATGTATAATTAAAATATAAGGAGCGTAGATATTTATGTCAAAAGAATCGTTTTTAATTATTTTTATAGGGGCAATTTTAGGATTTATTATTATTTTAATGGTAGGTTTATATACTAGACTTTTAAATCGAAAAAGTAAAGTGATAGAAAAGTTTGAACAAATTGATTTAGCATTACAAAAAAAATGTGAAATAATTCCTAATTTAATTGATATATTAAAAGAATATTTTCAAGATGAAAGTTTATTTGAGGAAATAATAAATGCAAGAAATATTTTATTAGAGGCTAGTGATATTAATAGTAAAATTAATGCTAATCTAAATTTAGATAATGTTCTTATAAGAATATTTGATGTTTGTAAAAATAATATAAATTTAAATGAAAATAAAAAATATCAAGAAATGGTAAAAGATTTTGAAGAATATAATAATAAAATTGATTATGCGATTAGTTTTTATAATGATTCGGTTGCAGACTATAATAATTTTAAGAAAAAATTTCCTTTAAATATATTTATTAAGCTAATGAAATCTAGTAATTTTAACTTTTATAATAAATAGTATTATGGTAGAATTTGAGTATCAAGATAAAATATTTAAAACAGAAATAATTAGAAAAAATAATAAGAATACTTATATTAGAGTAAAAGATGATAAAGTTATCGTTACTACTAATTATTTAGTAAGCAATAAACAAATTGAAAAACTAATTTATGATAATCAAAAATCAATTATAAGAATGATTAAAAACTATGAGCAAAAAAATGCTAATAGTAAAATATTTAAACTATTTGGAAAAGAATATGATATAATCTATGGTAATTTATTTTCTAAAGTAGAAGTTAGTGATAATAAAATATTTGCTTGTGATGAAAAAAAATTAGCTAGATATTTAAAAAAATATATTGAACAAATATTTAAAGAAAGGCTTCTTTATAATTATAATTTATTTGAAGAAAAAATACCTTATCCAGATTTAAGAATAAGAAAGATGAAAACAAGATGGGGAGTATGTAATACTAAAAGGCATATTGTAACTTTAAATTTAGAATTATCAAGATATGAAATATGTTATTTAGATTATGTTATTATTCATGAGCTTTCTCATTTGATTTATCCTAATCATCAAAAAGAGTTTTGGATGCTTGTAGGTAAATATTGTAAAAATTATAAAGTTTTAAGAAAGAATTTAAGAAATTAGATTCTTTTTTCTTTATTTTTCATCTAATCTATATTATAATAAAAGTAGAAATGAGGAAGTTAATATGTTAATAACATCATTAAATAATAGTCATATTAAAGATTTAATAAAACTAAAAGATAAAAAATATCGAGATAAAAATAAAAAATTTCTTATTGAGGGTGAACATCTTGTTTTAGAAGCTTATAAAAAAGGTTTAATTGAAGAATTAATTTTAGATGAAGATGCACTTTTTCCTCTTGATGTTAAAACAATTTATGTTACAAAGCAAATTATAAGAAAAATTAGTAGTTTAGATACACCATGTAATATTTTAGCTTTAGTAAGACAACCAAATGAAGAGAAGATGGGAGATAAAATATTAATGGTCGATGGTATTCAAGATCCTGGTAATTTAGGAACGATCATAAGAAGCGCTACAGCTTTTGATATTGATACGGTTATTTTATCTTCTGATTGTGTTGATTTATATAATCCTAAAACAATCAGATCTACTCAAGGAATGCTATTTCATATAAATATTTTAAGAAGAGATTTAGGTTCTTGTATTTTAAAATTAAAGGAAGAGGGCTATAAAATAGTGGGTACAAAAGTAACACATGGAATAGATGTCAAAGATGCTAAAATATTTAATCATTTTGCTTTAATCGTAGGTAGCGAGGGAAGTGGAGTAAAAGAAAATTTATTAGATTTATGCGATGAGAATTTATATATAAAAATGAATGATGCCTGTGAGAGTTTAAATGTTGCTGTAGCAAGTTCTATCTTAATGTACGAGTTATATCACAAATGAGCTATATTTATTTAGGAAAAATAGTAAATACTCATGGCATTAAAGGAGAAGTTCGTATTTTATCTAATTTTATATATAAAGATTTAATTTTTAAAAAGAATTTTAAAGTTTATATAGGAAAAGAAAAAAAGGAAGAAGAAATTTTAACTTATCGCAAACATAAGCAATTTGATATGTTAACTTTTATTGGCTATACTAATATAAATGAAGTATTAAAATATAAAGGACAAAATATTTATTTTAAAAAAGAAGATTTAAAGTTAGAGGAAGGTAAATATCTTGATGAAGATTTAATAAATTTAAAGGCTATGTTTTTAAATAAAGAAATAGGTTTTATTAAAAGGATAGAAAGATATGAAAAAAATTGTTTAATTGTTATTGAAAATAATAAATTAGAGTATTTAGTACCATATCATGATAATTTTATTGAAAAAATAGATTTAACTAAAAAAATAATTGTATTTAAAAATATTGAAGGACTGATAAGATGAAAATAGATGTACTAACCTTATTTGAACAAATGTATCAAAATTTTTTAGAAGAATCGATAATAAAAAGAGCAATTGAAAGTAAAAAAATAGAAGTTAATCTTCATAATATTAGAGATTATTCTCTTGATAAACATAAGAAAGTAGATGATTATCCTTATGGTGGGGGAGCAGGTATGGTTTTGATGTGCGAACCTATTTTTCGAGCAATTGATGATTTAAAAAAAGAGAATACTAAAGTTATTATGATGAGTCCAAGGGGAAAGGTTTTTAATCAAAAAAAAGCTGTAGAACTTTCTTTAAATGAACATTTAATTATTTTATGTGGTCATTATGAGGGATTTGATGAGAGAATTAGCACTATTGTCGATGAAGAAATATCAATTGGAGATTATATTCTTACCGGAGGAGAACTTGCTTCGATGGTTGTGATGGATGCAATTATTAGATTAGTACCTGATGTTATCAGTGATGATTCTAAAACTTTTGAATCTTTTAACGATAATTTATTAGATTATCCCAATTATACCTATCCAAGAGAATTTCGAGGATTAAAAGTACCAGAGGTTTTACTATCAGGACATCATGAAAATATTGATAAGTATCGAAATGAAATGCGTTATAAAATAACCCAAGAAAAACGACCAGATTTACTAGAGAGGACTGATAATGATGAGTAATTTTTATATCGAAAAAAATAAGAGTACTAACGAAACGATATATTTAGAATTTGATAAGTTAAAAGGCTACAATATAAAACCTAAAAAACAACCAGATGATGCTATTTTAGTAAACAAAATAGTATTTGTATCACCAACTTTAACGGAAAAATTAATTAGAAAAAAAATAGATTTGCAAATAAATAAATTTTTAAATGCAATAAAGGATTATAATGAAGATGATAGTGATGATGAAAGTGGTATTAGAAAAACACTTGAAGATGCTGAAAGATTAAAATTAAATATTATCACTAATTATGTAAAATTTTTAGGAAATACTTATCAAAGTTTAACTCTTAAAAAAATTCAAATTATTATCAATGAACTTCGAATGAAATTATATGATATAAGAGAAAGAAAACAACTTTTAATGTTCTATGAACAATTTAAAAATACAGAAACACGACCAAAGGGAAGATAATAGATAAAATATTATAATTTTTAATTGTAAGATATTTATTGATATCTTTTTCTTTATATGATGTTTTTTATAGCAAAACAAACAAATGTATCTAAAAATATTGACATTTAATTTGTTCTATTATAAAATTAATTTAGTAAAAAAGTAGGTGATTAGTTTTGAATATTCAAAATAACAGTATTATTATAATGCCTAGTGCTTTTAAAAATAGTTTAATTAAAAAGATAAGAGAAGAAAATAAATTATTAAATGTTAAATTTATATCTGATTTAGAATTTATTAAAAAGTATTATTTTGATTATAATGAAAAAACTTGTTATTATATAATGCAAAAATATAAAGTAAATTATGAAATTGCTAATATTTATCTTCAAAATATTTATTATGTAATAGATTCTAACAATAATAATTCTAAAGTTTTATTTTTAAAAGATATTTATAATGATTTAATAAATAATGATCTTCTTATTATAGATAAAGGTTTTTCTAGTTATTTAAAAACAAAAAACATTTATCTTTATAAAAAAGAATTATTAAATGAAATAGCGTTAGTGAAATTAGATAATTTCTCTTATGATGTAATAAATGAAAATAATAATACTTATAAATTACCTTGTATTTTAGAATTTTCAACTATCGAAGAAGAAGTTGATTATGTAGCAAATGAAATTGTCAGTTTAATAAAAAATAATGTAGATATCAATAAAATAAAATTAGTAGGTATCGATAAAAACTACATTAATATTTTAAAAAGAACTTTTAAGTTTTATCATTTACCTTTAGATTTAGGAATAAATAAAGTTTTATATAATACTGATATTGGTCTATATTTTTTAAAAAACTTATCGGATGATTTTGAAGTATTAAATAAAATTAAAGAAAATTATAATTTAGATAATAGTGAAAACTTGAATATCTATAATACTATTATTGATGTATTAAATAATTTTACTTGGACAGATAGTTACCTTAAAATAAAAGAAATTTTAATTGAAATATTTAAAAAAACGAAAATTAAAAGTAAGATAACTAAAAATAAAATAAGCATTGTTGATTTAAAAGAAGAAGATTTTAATGATGAATATGTTTTTGTTATGAATTTTAGTATGAATAATATTCCTTTCGTTTATAAAGATGAAGATTATCTCTCATCACAAATAAAACAAGATTTAGGTTATCGTAGTATAACTTTAAAAAATAGACGTGAACTAGAAAACATTACTAGGATTTTAACTAGGATAAAAAATTTAACAATTACTTTTAAAAAGGAAGATATAAATGGTAGTTATTATATTTCTAGTTTAGTAGATAAGCTAAATTTAGAAGTTAAAACGATATCTTTTTCTTCATATAAAAATTCTAATTTAGCGAACAAATTAAAATTAGCTAAAATGTTAGATCTTTATAATAAGTATGGTATTTTAAATACAGATATAAATATTTTAGCTAGTATGTATCCTAATTTTAATTATAAAACTTATACTAATGATTATCATAATATAAATTTAGATAGTCTAAATAAATATCTAGATAATAAGTTATTTTTATCTTATAGTAGTCTAAATAATTACTTTTTATGTCCATTTAAATATTATTTAGCTAATATTTTAAACGTTAATTTTTTTGAAGATACTTATTATAGTGATATCGGTAGTGTTTTTCATGAAGTGTTAGCTAAATATGAAGATAGTGATTTTGATATAGATAAATATTTTTCTAAATTAAAATTTAATAATTTAAAGGAAAAATTTTTCTATAATAAATTAAAGGAAGATTTAAAATTTATAATTGATGCTCTAAAAAAACAAGCTACTTATTGTAGTTTTAACAAAAGCTTAAAGGAAGAAAAAGTAAAAGTATTACTTAAAGATAATGTTATTTTTTCTGGTATTATTGATAAGATTTTATATAAAGAAGAAAATGATCAGACTAATTTAGCGATTATTGATTATAAAACAGGAAATGTGTCCCTTGATTTATCATTATTAAAATATGGATTAAATATGCAACTTCCTATTTATATTTATCTTATATTAAATTATAAAAAAATTAATAATCCAAATATTGTAGGTATCTATTTACAAGAGTTATTAAACTATGACAAAAAAGAAGAAGATTTAAATTCTTCCAAATTAGATAGTTTAAAATTAAAGGGTTATAGTGTATCCGATAAAGAAATATTAGAAAAATTTGATAGTAATTACTTTGATTCAAAAATGATTAAAGGCTTAAAAATAAATAATGATGGTTCTTTTAATCATAATGCAAAAATATTAAATAAGGATGATTTTATCAATATTTATAATGAAGTTGATGATAGGATAAAATTTGCTATTTCTAATATTAAAAAAGCTAACTTTAAAATTAATCCTAAAGTTATTAAAGGAAATAATGTAAGTTGTAAGTTTTGTCCGTATCAAGATATTTGTTATGTCAAAGTAGAAGATATGAGTTTTATTGAAAAGTAGGTGATATTTATGAATTATACAAAAGAACAATTAGAGGCTATAAATAAAGATAACACTAATATTATTGTTTCAGCAGGAGCAGGTTCTGGTAAAACAGCAGTACTTACTCAAAGAGTTATAAGAAAACTTTATGAACATACTCATATTAATGAATTGTTGATTTTAACTTTTACAAATAAAGCAGCAAGTGAAATGAAAGATAAAATAAGAAAAGCTATCTTAAAAGAAGAAAAGTTAAAAGATGAACTAGACCTACTAGATAATGCTTATATTACAACCTTTGATAGTTATGCTTTATCAATTGTTAAAAAATATCACTATGTATTAGGATTAAAACGTAATATTAAAATTGGGGATACATCACTTTTAGAATTAAAAAAACAAGAATTTTTAGAGAAAATTTTTGAAGATTACTATAATAAGCAAGATCCTTTATTTTTAAAATTAGTAGATAATTTTTGTATTAAAGATGATAAACTTTTAAAAAGGAGAATATTAGATTTAAATAAAAAATTAGATATGTTATCAGATAAACAACAATATTTAAAAGAATATGATGCTTTTAAGAATATTGATAATGATATTTTAGATTATATAAATTATTTAAAAGAAAAAATTAAAATGATAGAAAATTATACTAATGAATTAAAATATTATGTAGATAGTTCATATTATGATAAAATTTATAATAGTATAAAAAGACTATTAATTAGTAATAACTACGATGAAATTAAAAAAAATTGCAATCTAAAGTTACCTAATTTACCTAAAAATAGTAGTGAAGAAGCTAAAAATATTAAGTCGATAATAAAAGATTTAATTGATAATATTGTAAGTTTAACTAATTATAGTGATATTTTGGAAATTAAAAATGAACTATATAATACTAAAGATAATTTAAAGATATTAATAAAAATCTTAATAGAACTAGATGATGAGATAAAAAATTATAAAAATAACCTTGGTATCTATGAATTTAATGATATAGCTCTAATGGCTATTAAGTTAGTAAAGGAGCAAGAAGAAATTGCAAAAGAGATTAAAAATAGTTTCAAAGAAATATTAATTGATGAATATCAAGATACTAATGATTTACAAGAAGAATTTATTTCTTATATTGCTAATAATAATGTTTATATGGTTGGAGATATAAAACAAGCTATTTATCGTTTTCGTAATGCTAATCCATATCTTTTTAAAGAAAAATATGATTTATATCAAGATGGTAAATTGGGAATTAAGATAGATTTAAATAAAAATTTTCGTTCACGTAAGGAAGTTTTAGCAAATATAAATACTATTTTTAATGAACTTATGGATGATTCTTATGGTAATGCTAACTATCAAAAAGATCATCAAATGATTTATGGTAATTTAGCCTATGATGAGAATAAAAGTAAATCTCAAGATAGTAATATGGATATTTTAACTTATTGTAGTAAAGAAGGATATAGTAATGCTGAAATTGAAGCTTTTATTATTGCTAATGATATAAAGAAAAAAATAGAAAATAAATATTTAATTTATGATGATAAAATAAGAGAAGTAAGCTATAGAGATTTTGCTATTTTATTTGCTGATTCTACTAACTATTCATTATATAAAAAAGTATTTGAATATATGAAAATTCCTCTTAGTATTATTAAAGATGAACGATTACTTTTAAAAGAAAATGTATTAAAAAATATTATTTGTTTAATAGAATGTATTTATGAAAAAAAATATGATGATAATTTTAAATTAGCTTTTTTAAGTGTTGCAAGAAGTTTTTTGTGTGAAATTGATGATAATGATATATTTGATATGTTTTTAAATAATGATTTTATTAATAATGAAATTTATCTTAAATGTAAGAAAATTGCTTCTAATATTGATAATTTATCTTTAATTCAAATATTAGATCTTATAGTAGAGGAATTTAATTACTATGAAAATTTAATAAAAGTTGGTAATATTGATAATAGATTAATTGAAATAGATAAATTATATGATATAGCAAATGATTTAATGGAAGTAGGTTATAATCTCAAAGAATTTAATGATTATTTAAAACAAGTAAATAAATTTGATTATAAAATTGAATACAAAATTAATGAAAAAGAAGAAGATACAGTAAAAATGCTTACTATTCATAAATCGAAAGGTTTAGAATATAAGATATGTTATTTTGCTGGTTTAGATAAAAAATTTAATTTACAAGATATAATACCCAATATTTTATATGATAAAAAATATGGTATTATTATCTCTTCTTTTAGTGATAGTGAAAAAGATACAATTTATAAAAAGTTAGTAAAAGATAATTATCTAAAAGATGAAATATCAGAAAAAATAAGATTATTTTATGTTGCTTTAACTAGAGCTCGTGAAAAAATAATTATGGTTATAAATGAAGAAGAAAAGAAAGTTTTAGATAAAAGTACTTTTCGTAGTTTTAAAGATATGTTAGATTATGTTGCGATTAAAATTGATAAATTTAAAAAAAATATTGATATAAATACTTTAGGGCTAACTAAAGATTATCAAAAGCAAAAGAAATTAGCTTATTATTATGATTTAAAAGAAGTTGTTAGACCAGAAGAGCTAGATATTAAAAATACTTATGAAGAAGAATTTACTTTTTCAAAAAAAAGTAATGATTTAATTGATAAAGAAACAGCGCATAATTTACAAGTAGGAAATGATATTCACGAATCTTTTGAACGATTTGATTTCAAAGTACAAGACTTTTCTATTTTAGATAAATTTAGTGCTAGTAAGATGCAAAACTTTTTAAAACAAAAACTTTTGTCTAATATAAGCAAGGCTAATATTTATCAAGAATATGAATTTATTTATGAACAAGAAGATAATATATATCATGGAATTATTGATTTAATGTTAGAATATGATGATCATATTGATATTATTGATTATAAATTAAATGATATAACTGATAATAATTATTTGAAGCAATTAAATGGATATAAAAATTATATAAGTAAGATAGTTAATAAACCTATAAATATTTATTTATATTCAATTTTACAAGATAAGATTGTTAATTTAAATTTAAAAGAAGAAATGCTAATAAGATAATCATTGACAAAAATAATTTGATTATTGTAAAATAAGTTTATAGATGAGGTGATAATTTTGGATGAAAATTTATTTAGAATATTAAATCAATTAAATAAAGATAATAGAGATATTATAAACATTTTAATTCATAATGATATTGTAAGTATCGATTATATTGAAAAGCAAGTAATTTTAAGTTTAAATCCTAGTTTAATTTATAAAACAGCTTTATATATAGATAATATTTCAATAGATAAATTAGCTAATGCTATGATAGAGACTCACAATGCTTTTTATATGTGTTACTTTGCTCGGGATGTTAAAGGAGCTCCAATATATGATTTAGCTATGGCTGTTATTAGACAAAATAATGCCGATGCTATTTTTGAATTTGCTTATTCAGTCGAAAATGCTCCGATATACGATTTAGCTATGGCCGTTATAAAACTTAAAAATAAATCAAAAATTATTCTTTTTATGAATAATATTAAAAATGCTCCACTAGATGAATTACGACAAGCTTTAATTGATATTGAAGAAGAAGAGAAAATGACTAAAAAAGAAGAATTAACTAATTCACTTATTAAATTTCTAATTACTAATGATACTTCATCAGTATTAAAATCTCTTCATTTATATACTAATCTTTTTAACGAAGATAATTATTTATCAAAAACAAAAAATAAAAATAAGAATAAATAATTTTCTTAATTTAAAAAAATGTTATAGGGAGGATTTTTATGTCTAAATTAGATGAATTTAATGAGAATATAAAAAATAAAAAAATAGCAATAATTGGTCTTGGAGTAAGTAATATTCCTTTGATTGATTATTTTTATGAACATAAAGCTAAAGTAGTTGTTTTTAATGATAAAGAAATTGCTGAAGAAATATTAGAAAAATTAAAAAAATATGGAATTGACTATATTATTGCAAAAGAATATAACACGATGTTAGCAGATTTTGATTATATATTTAGATCACCTAGTTGTCTTCCTACAAGAGGTGATTTAATGTATGCTAAAGAGCATGGTGCAATTGTTACAACCGAAATAGAAATGACTATAATGCTAACTGATGCCAAAGTAATTGGCGTTACTGGAAGTGATGGAAAAACGACAACGTCTACTTTAATATCTTTAATTTTAAAAGCATCCAATCATAATGTTTTTCTTGGGGGAAATATAGGAGTACCACTTTTTACCAAATTAAAAGATATTAAAAAAGATGATATTATTGTTTTAGAATTAAGTAGTTTCCAACTTATGAATATGAATGTTAGTCCACTTATTTCTATAATTACTAATATAAGTCCTAATCATTTAGATATTCACTCATCATATCAAGAATATATTGATGCTAAAACAAATATTTTTAAGCATCCTAATAATAAAAAATTAATATTAAATTACGATAATGAAGTAACTAATAGCTTTAAAGATGCTAATCGTGAAGTTATCTTATTTTCTAGTAAAAAGTTATTAAATCATGGTTATTCTTATTATGATAATATAATATATAAAGATAAAGAAGAACTAATGAGAACAGATAATATTAAAATTAAAGGAGTTCATAATTATGAAAATATTATGGCTGCTTTAGCTAGTTGTTATGAACTAATTGATATAAATAAAGCAATCGAAGCTATTACTTCGTTTAATGGTGTTGAACATCGTTTAGAATTTGTAAGAGAGATAAATAAAGTAAAATGGTATAATGATTCTGTTAGTTCCTCACCATCAAGAACTATCGCTGGTCTTAAAACTTTTAAAGAAAATATTGTCTTAATTGCTGGAGGTTACGATAAAAATCTAGATTATGATAATTTAGCAAAGGAAATGATTTCAAGAGTAAATAAACTTATTTTATTTGGAGCAACTAAAGATAAAATATTAGCTTCTTTAAATAAATATGATAATAATATTGAAATATATGTCTTAAATACTCTAGAGGAAGTTGTCAAAAAAGCTTATGAAGTATCTAAAGAAAATGAAATAGTTTTATTTTCTCCAGCTTCTGCTAGTTTTGATATGTTTAAAAATTTTGCTGATCGGGGAATTAAATTTAAAAATTTAGTATTATCGCTAAATGATGATAAAGAAAAATAAAATTATTCCTATTAATAGTTGAAAGAAGGTAAAACCAAATGAAAGTAAAATACACTCTATTACACAAAGATAAAGATACGAATGCAAGATATGCAATATTAGATACTAATCATGGAAGTTATGAAACTCCTATGTTTATGTCTGTTGGAACCCAAGCTAGTGTAAAGATGCTATCACCACTTGAATTAAAAGAAATAAATAGTGCAATAATTTTAGCAAATACTTATCATTTATGGTTAAGACCAGGAGAAGATGTTATTGCTCATGCTGGTGGACTTCATAAGTTTATGAATTATGATGGTCCTATTTTAACTGATTCAGGTGGCTTTCAAGTTTTTTCTTTAGCTAATTATAAAGATATATCTGAAGAGGGGGTATTATTTAAAAGTCATCTTAATGGTGATAAATTACTACTTACTCCAGAAAAATCAATTGAAATCCAAAATAAATTAGATAGTGATATAGCTATGTGTTTTGATGAATGTCCACCTTATCCTGTATCTTATGATTATATGAAAAAAAGCGTTGAGAGAACTATTAGATGGGCTAAAAGATGTTTAGATAGTCATCAAAATGAAAATCAGTCTTTATTTGGAATAATTCAAGGTGGTGAGTTTCAAGACTTAAGAGAATACAGTGCGATTGAAACAGTAAAGTTACCATTTGATGGTTTTGCTATTGGTGGTACTTCAGTTGGTGAAGAAAAAGAAGTAATGTATAAAATGATAGAAGATGGTATTAGATATTTACCAATTGATAAACCTCGTTATTTAATGGGAGTAGGAGATCCTCTTGATTTATTTGAGGGAGTTATGCGTGGTATAGATATGTTTGATTGTGTCTTACCAACAAGATTAGCCCGTCATGGTCATGCTTTTACTTTGAATGGTAAAATTAATTTAAAAAATGCTAAATATAAAGAGGATTTTAGTCCAGTCGATGAAAATTGTGATTGCTATCTTTGTAAAAATTTTACTAAAGCTTATGTAAGACATTTAATTATAGCTAGTGAAACTTTTGGGCAAAGACTTTTATCAATTCATAATATTAGATTTTTGATAAAAATAATGGAAAATATTCGTATAGCGATAAAGGAAGATAGGTTTTTAGAGTATAAAAATGAATTTTATAAAAATTATGGAACAAAAGACTAGAAAAAGAAACAAATGTATGCTATAATTAAAATGAGGTGACTAAAATGGAGGAGAATGTTTTAACTAGTGAATTATTAGATTCTGATTTGAATATAAGACCTAGTAATTTGGATGAGTATATTGGTCAAAAGGAAGTTAAAGAAAATATTGATGTATTTATAAAATCAGCAATTATCAGAGAAAAACCCTTGGATCATGTTTTATTATATGGGCCTCCAGGATTAGGTAAGACAACTTTAGCATATATTATTGCTAATGAATTAGGTAGCAATATAAAAACAGCATCTGGTCCTGCGATTGAAAAGCCAGGTGATTTAGCAGCTGTTTTATCTACCCTTGAACCAGGAGATGTACTATTTATTGATGAAATACATCGTATTCCACGCTATATTGAAGAAATTTTATATCCTGCCATGGAAGACTATTGTTTAGATATTATTATTGGAACTGAGGGAAATACAAGGAGTATAAAAATAAATTTACCTAAATTTACATTAGTCGGTGCAACGACAAGAGCAGGTGATTTATCTTCACCATTAAGAGATCGCTTTGGTATAATATCAAAACTTAACTATTATACTGAAGATGAATTATTTCAAATTACTAAAAGAACCTCTAAAGTTTTAGAGATGCCAATTGAAGATGATGCTGCAAGAGAATTAGCTAAACGAAGTAGAGGAACTCCTAGAATTTGTAATCGTTTATTTAAACGGGTTTTGGATTTTGCTTTAGTAGAGGGTAAATCAGTTATCGATTTAGATATAACTTCTAGAGCTTTAGAAAGATTAAAAGTAGATAAATTAGGTTTGGATGAAACAGATCATAATTTACTTATGGCTATTATTGAAAAATTTAATGGAGGACCTGTTGGAATAGATGCACTTGCTAGTTCTATTGGCGAAGAAGTTACCACTATTGAGGATGTGTATGAGCCTTATCTTTTACAAAATGGTTTTTTAAAAAGAACATCAAGAGGTCGTGTAGTTACGGAAAAAGGTTATGAACATCTTGGTATAAGTCATTATAAAAATACTTTATTTTAAAAATAATAAAATAAAAGTAAACTAGAGTTTTTTCTCTTGGTTTACTTTTTATTATCAAAAATAAATTTAAGATTATTTTTCTTTGGCATATTTTCCTTGATAAGTATCTTCTTTTTTCATTAATTTATCTATGTCATTTAAAACACAAAATTTTTTTAATAACCATTTAGGTTCGATTAAAGTATCTAAATCAGGATCTGATGTAAGTCGATGAATAACTATTTCTTCGCGTAATAATTCAAGTTGTCTTACGACGATATCGACATATTCATCTTTGGTTAAAAGATGAAATTTTTCTTTTAAATACATTTTTTCTAAAGGAGTATCTTTAATAATATTTAACATATGAATTTTTATTCCTTGAATATCTAAACTATTAAGATGTTTTACGGTATCTAGCATCATTTCTTTTGTTTCATAGGGAAGACCATTTATAATATGAACAACGACATTTATATTTCTTTTTCGAAGTAATGATACCATCTTATCAAACTGTTCTAAACTATGACAACGATTTATTAATTTAGCTGTTTTTTCATGAATAGTCTGTAATCCAAGTTCAATTGTAAGATATGTTTTTTTATTGAGTTCTTCTAAATAATCTAAAACATCATCTGAAATAGCATCAGCTCTAGTTGCAATAAATAAACCTACTACATCTTTTTGTTTTAATATCTCTTCATACTTTTCTTTTAATACACTAACTTTAGCATAGGTATTAGTATGAGCTTGAAAATAACCAATGTATTTAGCATTTTTCCATTTTTTATCAATAACATTTTTAACTTTATTAAATTGTACAGTTAAACTATCTTCAACATTACCAGCATGTTCACCTGAACCTAATTTAGAACAATAAATACAACCACCATAGCCAACTTTTCCATCGATATTGGGACAGGTAAAACCAGCATTTAAGCTAATTTTTGCAATTTTACAATTAAATTTTTTATTAAAAAAATAATTTAGAGTATGATATCTTTTATTATCTAAAGTATATTTAAACATAAAATCACCATCTATATTTTAACATAAAATTTAGTTTTTGTATCTAAAATTTAAAACTACACATACTATAATAGGGTGAGCTTCGATGAATGATATTAAACGCTATAATCTATTTATGCTATTTTCTAGTATCTCGCGAAATATAATTGAAGTATTTTCTTGCGTTTTATTATATAAAATGGGTTATAGTTTAAAGGATATCTTACTTTTTTTTAGTATTGTCTTTTTTTTAGGATTTATTTTTAGTTTTTTAACTTTAAAAATAGCCAAAATAATAAATCCTAAATACATTTTGCTTTTATCAGGCTTTATTTTTGCTTTTAGTTTTTATTTTTTATCTATTATGAATAATAGTTTTCTAAATTTAATTATTTTTGCAATTTTAATAAGTCTAGGTTCTTATACATATCATCCCTTAAGGCATTATTATGCTCTTACAATTTTACCAAAAAAAGCTTCAAAAGAAATTGGTAATATTTTAATTATCTCTTATATTGCCATTACTTTTTCATCTTATCTTGGAGCTTATATAACTAATAATTTAGGACTTATTTATATTGTCTTTATTATTATTTTTTTATCATTAATATCAGTTATATTTTTATCAAAAATTAAACTTGAAAATAAAAATACAAAAGTAAATTTTGAAAAAATACCAGTTAATAAATTTTTATTTTTTTTAATGGAACAATTTAAAGTTATATTTTTAACTATGCAACCTTTATATTTATTTATCTATATTGATAATAATATTGAGTATATTGGTGTATTTAATGTTATATTAACTATAGCTTCAATTATATTTACATATTTGTTTGTAAGAAGAAAAAATATTTATCAAAATTTTAAGATTTTGAATATAGTATTTTGCCTTATACTTTTATTAAAAATTAATATTTATCATAAATATTTTCTCTTAATATTAGCTTTTTTCGAAGGATTTGGCACTAAAATGTTTGAAATAATAAGCTCTTTTAATGCATATAATTATAATAAAGACAATTTAGAGGGTTATATTAATAAATTAGAACTTATTTTTTGTGTTATGAGAGGTTTAATTTGTTTAGTTTCCTTTTTACTATTTAATAATATAAAGACGATACTATATTTTAGTATTATAGGAATTTTTCTTTGTAGTTTCATTAGATTGGATTTTGAAAATTAATACTTGAAATATTGTATTAAATATGATATTATATTAAAGCAAAAAAGGAAGTGAATTTATGGCTGGAAATTATAATATTGAATCATTATATAAGGTTAATTTAGCACATAATGATGTAGCTTTAAATGAATCTTTCATTTTATATACTACAAACAATTTAAATTATGAAGATTTTTTTCATAGAATTGTCTTAAATGATAATTATAGAATTTTAAATAAAGAGGGAATAAGTAAATTTTTAACTAAAGAAGAAAGAAAAAAAGGAGTAATTGATTATCAAAAAGTATTAGAAATAGAGAGTAAATTAAAGGCTTTAAAGCGAATTAAATAAATCTAAAATTAATAAAAAAATATTGTTTTCATCTTTATCTAGTGCTATAATAATATTATTGATTGCCCCATAGCCAAGTGGTAAGGCATCGGACTCTGACTCCGACATTTCGTTAGTTCGAATCTAACTGGGGCAACCAAGATTGATAAATCCTTATTTTATAAGGTTTTTTTATGTTAATAGTTACTTTTTATTTATTTTTTTAATTTTAAGATGTCTTCTTGACTTTTAATATTAAATATGGTTAAATGATTGATGAAGAGTTTATAGAGGAAAAGAGGTTTTATAATGGATAAGAAAGATTTAGCTAATTTATTATATCCTAATATTACTAAAACAATTGAGGATCTTGAAAAAATGTATCCAGAACGAAAGCTTAATGATAAGGCTATGGTATGTAGATTTGCTCCAAGTCCTACAGGAAGAATGCATATGGGTAATTTATATGCTTCATTTATTCCTGAAGTAATAGCTAAACAGACTAATGGTGTTTTTATATTAAGAATTGAAGATACTGATAATAAACGCGCTATTGAAAATGGTATTGAATTAATATTAAATGATTTAGAACATTATAATTATATTATTAATGAAGATCCTATAAAAGGTGGAGCTTATGGACCATATATTCAAACTGAAAGAAAAGAAATTTATCATACCGTTGCTAAATATTTAGTATCAATTGATAGAGCATATCCTTGTTTTTGTTCAGAAGATGATCTTAATAATATGCGTGAGGAACAAGAAAAGAGAAAAGATAGAATAGGATATTATGGGCATTATGCAAAATGTAGAAATTTAAGCTATGATGAAGTGAAAAAACATCTTGAAAATGGTGATAAATGGGTACTTAGATTAAAGTCTAATGGTGATTTCAATAAAAAAATTATTTTTAAAGATTTAGTTAAAGGAACTATTGAACTTCCCTCAAATGATATCGATCAAGTTTTAATTAAATCTGATGGAATTCCTCCATATGCATTTGCTCATGTTTGCGATGATCATTTTATGAGAGTTACTATCGTTACTAGAGATGATTCTTATATTTCATCGGTTCCATATCATTTAGAAATATGGAATGCATGTGGTTTTAAACCTCCAAAATATGCTCATCTATTACCTTTAAATATCAAAGATAATAATACTATAAGAAAAATTAGTAAAAGAAAAGATCCAACGGCAGCAGTAGCATTTTATCATGAAAGAGGAATTCCTGTTGAGGCAATAAAATTATACTTTGCAACGATTATGAATTCTAATTTTGAAGGTTGGTATTTACAAAATCAAGATAAGTCATATAGAGATTTTGAATTTTCTTTTAGTAAAATGAGTAAAAGTGGGCCATTATTTGATTTAGAAAAAGTAATAAATATTTCTAAAAACTATTTATCAAAATTAAAAGCAGAAGAAGTATATGATAATGCTTTAACTTGGTCTTTAGAGTATGATAAAGAATTTGCTAAAATACTTCAAAAGTATAAGGATTATACTATTGATGTATTAAATATTGAAAGAAATGTTAAAAAGCCTCGTAAGGATTTTAGTTGTTATTCTGAAATAAAATCATGTATTTGGTATATGTATGATGAATTATTTGATCAACAATTACAATATAATTTTGATAACATAAAATATAAAAAAGAAATTGCTACGATTTTAAAAGAATATTTAGAAAATTACTATAATGAAAATGATGATAAAGATACATGGTTTAATAAAATGAAGCAATTAGCAGATAAATTAGGTTATGCTAGTGATATAAGGGAATATAAAGAAAATCCTACATTATATAAAGGAAATATTAGTGATGTTGCAAATGTTATAAGAGTAGCAGTTACGACTTCCAATAAAAGTCCTGATTTATATATGATTTTAAAATTATTAGGACGTGATAGAATTGAAAAAAGGTTTAGCATATTTTACTAAACCTCTTTTTTAATTACAACAACCTGGTTGGTTAGGTCCATAATTATTTCCATTACCCCAAAATAGAACAAAGAAGATAATTAAAACAATAATAATAATCCAAAGACCTCCACCACAGCCATAGCCATAACCGTACATGTATTTAACACCCCCTTTGTAAATATTATATTTGAAATAATAAATATTGCATATAATGGATACCTAACTCTTAAATTAACTCTTGCTAAATACACTTAATTTATGATAAAATGTGATAAAAGGATGGATAATATGAGACAAATAAGAAAGAAACAATACAAAATATATATTGTTTTAACATTTTCAAAAACTTTACTATCACGTGTAATAAAAGGATATACCAAAGCAGAATTTGCTCATGTATCATTATCTTTAGATGATAGATTAGATATGATGTATAGTTTTGGAAGATTAAATTCTTATATTCCTTTTTGGGGAGGATTTGTAAAAGAAGATATCAATTATGGTTTTTTTAAACGTTTTAATGATACAAAATCTGCAATATTTTCAATAAATGTATCAGAAAAACAGTATAAACATATTAAAAAAATCATTAGAAAGATGAATGAAAATAAAAAAAATTATAAATTTAATGTATTGGGATTATTTATGGCAAGATTTAATATAGAACGTAAAAAGAATAATGCTTTTTATTGTTCTGAATTTGTAAAATATGTAATGAATAAAGCTTATATACAACTTGATTTACCAAAGATTACAAAGCCAATGGATTTCTTTTATCATCAAAAGTTAAATTTAGAATATGAGGGTTTACTTAGAGATTACAATAAGTGATATTAAAAAATTAAAAAGTCTTGTAAAATCAACTATATAGTGTTATAATAATATTGCTTTTGATATCATGGCCTGTTGGTGAAGTGGTTAACACGGTACCCTCTCAAGGTATTATTCACGGGTTCAAGTCCCGTACAGGCTACCAAAATAGTTAACTTCGTAGGACTTATATAGTTTTGCGATTTTTTAATATTTATGATTAAAAAAATATATTAAAAGATGCTAGTCTTTTTTTAATTTTTATGTTATCATTATTAAATGAGAGGTGAAGTACATGACATTAAATCGTAGTTTAGCAAGAGAAAAAGCAATGGCTATACTATATCAAATTTTTTTGGAAGATACCAATAGAATAAATTATAATATAACTGATGTAATAAAAGATAATTTAGAAGTTGAAAATGACTTTGTTAATAAATTAGTAATGGGAACTATTAGTAACCTAGAAAAAATAGATAAAATAGCAAATAAGTATTTAAAAACGTGGCCTATTAATAGATTAGGCTATCATGATCAAGCAATTTTTCGGATGGCCATTTTTGAATTATTGTATACTGATACTCCAAATGTTGTTGTTATAAATGAAGCAATTGAACTTACTAAAAAATATTCTGATGATAAGATAAGTAAGATGATAAATGGTGTTTTAGATAATGTTTATCATGATTTGCTTGAAGGTAAAGATGAGTAATATTTATATTAAAAATTATGATAAAAGTTACGAACAACTAATTGAGGATAAAGAAATTACTAGATTAAAAAAAGAAAAACAAGTTTTTTTCTTTTCTAATGACAAATATTTTTTTAAACAAACAGATAATTATTATCAAGAATTAATTGGAGCAAAAATAGCTTCACATTTAAATATAGAGCATGTTGACTATAAATTAGCTAAAATTAATTTTAAAAACTCAACATCTTTTGGTGTAATGGCTTTGAATTATCGAAAAAATTATAGAGTAATTAATTTTCATTCTTTATTTTTAGAATATGAAAAAGCAAATTCATCATTAGAAAATAAAGATAATAATATGAATTTAGAATATATTTGGCAAGTTTTAGATTATCATTTTAAAAATTATAAAAACAAAGAGCAAGTAGTAGCCTCTATTATGGATAAATTAGTAAGTCATTTTTTATTAGATTTGATTATAGGTAATCATGATAATGGGCCATTTAATTATGAAATTTTAGAAACTAATGATGGGGCAACATTAGCAGATTATCACGATTTTGGATTAGCTTTTCAATTTCAAAATCATACACGTTTTACTGTAGAAAATAATACTAATGATACTTTTTATGATAATATTTTAAGATTTATTGAATTAAGTTATAAAGAATATATTGATAGATTAAATAAAATGATTAATACATTAACTTTAGAGGAATTAGAAAAAATTTTTAAAGAAGTAGAAAATGATATATCATCTCAAATACCTCTAAATTTAAAAAATATAATTTTTTTAAGCTATGGTAGGCATAGACAAAATATTTTGAAAATACTTAACAATAAAAAAAGAAGTAGGTGATAAAATGGATAGGGAATATATAACAATAGGAGAACTTAATCATTATATTAAGCAAATATTTGATGAAGATATATTCTTAAGAAAAGTCTATATAAAAGGTGAAATATCTAATTTTAAAGCTCATACTAGAGGACATTATTATTTTACTTTAAAAGATGATACTAGTAGAATTAATGCTATTATGTTTTTAAATAATACTTATAAACTTAAATTTGTACCAACTGATGGTATGAAAGTATTAGTAACAGGAAGAGTTAGTCTTTACGAAGCCAATGGAGCTTATCAAATATATGTAGATGATATGTTAGAAGATGGTGTAGGAAGTTTATATGTAGCTTATGAACAATTAAAGAAAAAACTTGAAGCTGAAGGACTTTTTTCCAAAGAACATAAGAAAAAAATACCAAGAATTCCTAAAAAAATAGGTATTGTTACAGCTTCAACGGGAGCAGCAATTAAAGATATTTTAACAACGATTAAAAGAAGATATCCTATTGCCGAAACGATATTATTTCCATCGTTAGTTCAAGGAAATGATGCTAGTAGTGATATTGTAAAAAAAATTGAAATTGCAAATACTTATGATATTGACACTTTAATTGTAGGTCGTGGTGGAGGATCAATCGAGGATTTATGGCCTTTTAATGAAGAAAATGTAGCAAGAGCTATTTATAATTCTAGAGTACCTGTAATTAGCGCTGTTGGGCATGAGATTGATTTTACAATTGCTGATTTTGTTGCAGATTTAAGAGCCCCAACACCAACAGCAGCTGCAGAACTTGCAGTTCCAGATATTACAACAATTATTAATTATTTAGATACTGCGAAAAATCGTAGTTATAATGCAATTTTTAATTTTTTAGAAAGTAAAAAAATACTTTTAAATAATTTAAAAGATAGTTATATTTTAAAAAAACCAGAAGCTATGTATGAAATAAAAGAGCAATGTTTGGATACTTTAATTGATAATTTAAATAAAAGTATTACAAAAATTGTTGAGGCAAAACAAGTAAAGTTATTTAATTTAAAAAATAATTATATTTTAAATAATCCCCAAATGCTTTACAAATTTAAACAACAATATTTTGTCAAGTTGACAGAAAAGCTTGAAGTACTAAATCCTTTAAATACAATTAAAAGAGGTTATTCTATTGTAAAAGTTAATAGTAAAATAGTGACTAGTATTAGTGATGTAAAAATAAATGATAATTTAATTATAGATGTAAAAGATGGTCAAATTGAGACTAAAGTGATAAGGAAAGGTGATAAAAATGAAAAATAAAAGTTTTGAAGAAAAAATAAAAGAATTAGAGGCTATTGTAAAAGAATTAGAAAACGGTGAAGTTAATCTAGATGAAGCTATTGATAAGTATACAAAAGCTATGAATTTAGTAAAAGAATGTTCTGAAAATTTAACATCAGCTCAAGAGAAAGTAAATAAAATTTTAACTGAAAATGGTGTTTTAGAAGAATTTAAAGTCGAAGAATAATGATGTGAACCCTGTTTAGTAACATCATAAAGCGACTTTTTTTATATATTTATCTATTAATACTTTATCTGTATTTGTTTACTTAAATAGATTTAAATAATAAAAAATATTAAAATTTTCCTTTTTAAAATAAAAATTTTAATAACATAAAAATAATACCTATAATAAAAAATATTTTTGTATTTTTATCTAAATTATATTTTTTAGAAGTTGGTAATAATTCACAAAAAGCAATTTGAAGCATAATTCCTGCAATAATAGCAAATAATATTCCTAGTAGGGTATCGCTTACAAATGGTTTTAAAAATAAAAATGTAAGTAGAGCTCCAAATGGTTCTGATAAGGCAGAAATTAGTGTATAAATTATTGCTTTTGATTTACTACCTGTTGCATAATAAATAGGTACGGAAATACTGATACCTTCAGGTATATTATGTAAAGAAATTGCTACAGCAAGAGATATTCCAAGTGAAAAGTCACTATTGGTAGCCATAAAAGTTGCAATACCTTCGGGGATATTATGTAATATTATAGCTAACATTGAAATAATTCCTACTTTAAAAAGTGATTTATTTTTTATATCTTGATATGGTTTATCAGGAAGATAATAATCTATTAGCATCGATATTATTATTCCCAATATTATTGCTATCATACATAAACTAACATTTGTTAAAAAATTAAAATTTTCTCTTAAACATGAAATAGCTTCTGGTATTAAGTCCGTAATAGATACACAAATCATGACTCCTGATGCAAAAGCTAATGATGAGGCTATTATTTTTTGATAATTACTTTTTTTAAAAAAAATAATAAGACATCCTAACATTGTCGCAAAACCAGCGATTGTCGTTAGTAAAAAAGCAAAAAGTTCTGTATTCATAAACTATAATCACCCAATTAATTATATTGTTTTAAAATGGTATTATTTCACATTTTTATTTTTTAGAAAAAAAGTAATACTAATAATGTAGTCTGTGATAAATTATGAAAAAGGAGATGCATTTTATGTTTTTTAAGAAACTAAAAAACAAAATTGGGCTTCTTGTCATTAGTATAATGCTATTTCCTATGCAAGTATTTGCATATTCTGACTACATAATTGCTGGTGGGGAAAATATTGGAATTGAACTAAAGTCTACAGGTATCATGATTGTAGGAACTTATAATGTTGGAAATGATAATCCAGCACGTGATGCTAATTTACAAAATGGCGATAAAATCATTAAAATTAATGGTATTGATGTAACTTCAATTGAAGAGATGTTAAATGTCATTAAAAATTCTGATAATAAAGATAGTATTGCCATAACTTATCTTCGTGGAAGTAAAAGACTACAAACAAATTTAACACTTAAAAAGGATGGAAATGATATCTATAAAACAGGTCTTTATGTAAAAGATAGTATTAGTGGAGTAGGAACACTTACTTTTATTGATCCTGAAACCAAAATATATGGTGCTTTGGGGCATGAGATTATCGAAAAAACAACTGGTCAAAAGTTAGAAATTAAAGATGGAAAAATCTATAATTCGACAGTAACTGGTATAACACGAAGTAGTAATGGTGTTCCTGGTGAAAAAAATGCCAAATATGATACTTCTTATGTTTATGGTAATGTTAAAGAAAACACTACTTCAGGTGTTTTTGGAGAATATTCATCACAACTTCCTAATAAAAAGTTATATAAAGTAGCCGAAGCAAGTGATATTAAAACTGGAAATGCTAGTATTTTAACCGTTATTGAAGGAGAAAAAGTAGAAGAATTTAGTATCAATATTCTTAAAACTAATGATAATAATAACAGTACTAAAAACATCTTATTTGAAATAACCGATCCTGTTTTATTAGAAAAAACAGGAGGTATTATTCAAGGAATGAGTGGTAGTCCAATTATTCAAGATGATAAAATTATTGGCGCTGTAACTCATGTTGTTGTTGATGATCCCACCAAAGGATATGGTATTTTTATTACAAGTATGTTAGAAGAAGCCGAAAATTAGAACGAGTTTAAAGACTCGTTCTTTGACTAATACAATCTTTACAATTTAAATAAAACATTGTATACTTAATACAAGGAGGCAAAATTATGATTAAGGAATTTAAGGAATTTATTCAAAGAGGAAATGTCATTGATCTAGCTGTTGGAGTTATTATGGGAAGTGCTTTTGGAAAAATAGTATCTTCTTTAGTTGATAACATAATTATGCCACTAGTAGGTATCATTTTAGGAGGTATTGATTTTACTGATTTAAAATTTAAGGTTCAAGATGCTACAGTTACTTATGGTATATTTATTCAAAATGTTATTGACTTTTTAATTATCGCTTTTTGTATTTTTATTTTTATAAAGCTTATTAATAAAATTAGTCATAAAAATAAAAAAGAAGAAGTAAAAGAAGAAGTAGTAGTTGTTAATGAAATTACTTTACTAGAAGAAATACGTGATTTATTAATGCAAAAGCAATTAACTAATAAGCAAAGTAAAACCAAGACTAATTCTAAAACAAAAAAATAATTTTACATAGGAAATAGAAATTTTAAAATTTTTTCTATTTTTTTAATGACAATTCTATATTTTTTTGATATAATTATTTCATGATAGGAGAGTATTAATATGAGAGAAACATTAATTTGTAGTCTAGAAAAGCATTATATATATTTAATAGATAATGTTACCTATAGTTATTATATAGCAATACCATATAAAGAATTTAAAAATACTAATTTAGCTATTACTTTAAGAGGAGATTATGAAAATTTTAATATTTCAAGTAAAGGACTTGATGTAGTAGTTTCTTATATAAATAATTTGTACCGTAATATTGACAATTATAATGTTACTTTGGTATTTCCTATCTTTGTCGATAACACTCTTAAAGCAGTAGATCAAAATATTAATATTAATAATTTTGCAAGATTAGATCAAATGATGGGTGCTATTATTAATGATGCTAATAACACTTTAATTAGACATAATGTACAGGTTTTAGACACTGTTTACATTATAAATAATGGAGAATATAAAGCTTTTCTTAACTGGTTTGTTGAACGTTATCAAGAAAGGGTAGAATATCGTAGCTTACCAGAACTTATGCAGGCTGAAAATATCGATAAAACATATAATATAATAGATACTCCTAGTATAAGTTTTGTTGTTGGAAAGAATAATGAGGAATCTATAGAAGTTAAACAAGATAATGTCGAAAAAATTCCGGATGCAATTTCTGATATTATTGAAAGAAATCAAGAACAAAAAGAACCAATACAAACAAGCAATAGCTATGGCTATGCTTCATATTGGTTTCTTGGAATTATTACAATTGTAATATCATTTATTTTACTTTCTATTTTAGTAAGATAGTTTAAAAAGCGTAAATAGCAATAGTACTTAAAATTGAACCTACTGCTAAAATAAGCATAATAATGGCAAATATTTTAGCACCTAGGTTTTGTTTTTTTTTCTTTTTTCTTTTATTTGTATTACTCATATCGCACCTCTTAAATAATTATATATTATTTTAGGAATATTTTCAAGTAAATAATAATATATTTTATTGGTGATAACATATGAGCAAGAAATTTAATAATATTTTGAAGATTATACTACCTAGTAAACGTATTAACTTTTTCGTAATTTTTACAATTATTTTAGGAATAATATCTGGAAGTATTTTCATTGTAATTTTATCTAAAGAAGATCAAACATTAGTTATAAACCAAATACAAGGATTCTTTACAAGTATTAATAATAATTCTCTAAATAGTGGACTAGCCTTCAAAAATTCTTTAATTGTAAATTTTACTTTTATTGCTATACTTTGGATTTTAGGAATGTCAATGTTAGGAATAATAATTAATATCTTTTTTACTTATATTAAAGGATTTGTATTAGGTTTTTCAATATCGGCGATTATTTATACTTATGGAGCAAAAGGAATTATTGGAAGTTTAATATATGTTTTTCCAACTTCGTTAATTAATTTACTAATTACAATTATCTTAAGTGTATATAGTATAATGTTTACAACAATGTTATTTCGTCAAATATTTTTAAAAAAGAATTTAAATAGTAGATTATTTTTTAAAAAGTATTTTATTATTTTATGTATTACAAGTGGACTTGCTATTATTTCGGCCATATCTGAAGCTTTTATATTACCATCATTACTTAAATTAGTAGTTAAACTATTTGTATAATAGTTTTTTTTATGCTATAATACTTGATGGTGATGTATTATGAAAACTGTTGTTATAGGAATGTCTGGTGGTGTCGATAGTTCTGTAGCAGCCTTTCTATTAAAAAAAGAAGGATATAATGTTATTGGTCTTTTTATGCGTAATTGGGATAGCACTATTAATAATGATTTTTTAGGAAATCCAAATTTAAATAATAATATTTGTCCTCAAGAACAGGATTATAATGATGCTAAAGCTGTTTGTGAAAAATTAGATATTCCTTTACATCGAGTTGATTTTGTTAAGGAATATTGGGATTTTGTTTTTTCTTATTTTTTAGATGAATTAAAAAAGGGAAGAACTCCTAATCCTGATGTTATGTGTAATAAATATATTAAATTTGATTTATTTATCGAAAAGGCATTGGATTTAAAAGCAGATTATATTGCGACAGGACATTATGCTAAATTAATAGATGGTAATCTTTATAAAGCAAGTGATGTTAATAAAGATCAATCTTACTTTCTAGCATACGTAAACAAAGAAAAATTTAAAAATGTTTTATTTCCTTTAGGTAATCTTACGAAACCTGAAGTACGAAAAATTGCTATAAAAGAAGGATTAATAACTGCTAAAAAAAAGGACTCTACTGGTATATGCTTTATTGGAGAAAGAAATTTTACAGACTTTTTACAAAATTATTTACCAAATATGCCTGGTGATATTGTAGATATTGATACGAAAAAAGTGTTAGGTAAGCATATTGGACTTATGTATTATACAATTGGACAAAGAAGGGGACTAAATTTAGGAGGAGAGAATAATCGTCATTATGTTGTTAGTAAAGATTTAGATAATAATATTTTATATGTAGCAAGTGGTGATGAAAATAACTATCTATATTCTAGTTCAGCGATTATTGAAGACTTTAATTTTTTAACTGATAAAAGAGTGGGGGAGGCAAATTGTAAATTTAGATATCGACAAGCCGATATTCCTTGTCAAATTGAATATTTAAAAGATAATATGCTAAAATTAACATATAAAAAAGCTAAAGCTGTTACGCCTGGACAATTTTGTGTCATTTATTTAGATGACTTATGTTTAGGTGGTGGAATAATTAAAGAAGTATATAAATAACCTTTAAATTCTTGACAATTTTTAAATATTTGTTAAAATATATATAGGAGGCTAAAAACACATGGATGTAGTTGAAAAAATAAATTTAATATTGAAGAGAGCAAATATATCAAAAGTTAATTTGGCTAAATATTTAGGAGTTTCAAGACAAATGGTATACAACTATTTAGATGGAAATGATTTGTCAAAACTTCCTAATGAAAAATGTCAATTATTATTTAAATTATTAGATGTCAAAGGGGCTGAAGAAATTTTAAAATTAGATCTTACTGATGAATATATACAGTCGGTAGGTAATAAAATTTTTAATGCTAAAAAGCCAGCTAAAAAAGATGAAATAATTGATTTATCAGGTTTAAGAAAAGAAGAACAAGAATTAATTAGTGATATGATATTTTTAATTAAAGAAATGTTCAATGAAGATAAGACAAAAATGTGTCTATATACAATTAATTATTTTTATCATTTTTTACAAGCAATGAATAATACAAAAGAATTAAAATATGTTTTGGTATATTTTTCAAAAGCAGCTGGTTTAACTAATCCAAATGAATTTGTTTTTGATGAAGATCATCAATACGTATTTGAAAGTATTATGTATTCTGCAATGACATTATATAATAATGGGGGAGCTTCTCGTACTAAATTAGCAGAATCACATAAAAGATGGGAAGCAGAATTAGCCCGTAAAAACGAAGAAAAAATGAGTCGAACTCAAGAATTAAATACTGCAAAAGTTCAAGCTTTAAAAGAATTAGGATATACTGAAATAAATGAAGCAAATGCTAGTGAAGTATTTGATAAAATTGCAGAAATTCAGTCTAGAAATGCTATATAAATTAAAAAATATATTTCCCCTACTTTAGATTTTTATAATAAATAGGGGAGTTTTTGATTTTTAGGTTATAAGGTTATATTTAATAAAAAAAATATCTTTTAGTAAGATAATTATTCATCTTTAATTTATAATTTAATATGAAATATCTCATAAAGTTAGAGATAAATACAAATTTGAGATTAATAAATTTATTTAAAAATTATAATTGAATTACTTATAGATTTATTAATAAAAGTATAAAAAGTAATATAAATAAATAATATATTATTTTAGATAAAACTTATATTTTTAAATATTATTCTTAAGTTCCGATAATATATGTTATGTTAACTTCTATATAGAGAAGAAGAGAGAATCATCCTACTTTTCTTTTTTATTTATAATAAAATAACCTAGATAATTATTGTAGATACACTATTTTTTTAGTGTAATTAAATTAATTTATTTTATTCTTTATAACTATTATATCATTGTTATATCATTTAATTTTTTGATATGAATACAGTTTGTTTTTTTAAGCCATACTATTAATGGAGGCAAATTATGAAAAAAAATCAAACAATTAAATGTGATGTAACATCTTGTGCTTACAATGATTGTAAAGAAAAAGTTTGCAATTTATCACATATTAAGGTAAGTTCAACAACTGATAATGATGAATGTAAAACTAAAAAAGAAACAATATGTGATAGTTTTGAAGAAAACAGCTAAAATATTAAAAGTAGGGGTTTATCACCCTACTCTTTTTAATTAGCTCTTATATTTTAAAATAAACGTAAAATATCATTAAATGTAACATATATCATAAGTGCAAGTAATAGGAAAAATCCTATATTGTGAATAGTGTTTTCTATTTTAGGATCAACAGGACTTCCTTTTATTTTTTCAATAATTAAGAATAATATACGTCCACCATCAAATGCTGGAAATGGTACTAAATTGATAACTCCAACATTGATTGATAAAAAGGCAACTAAATACATAAGACTTTGTATTCCAGCTTTTGCTTGATCTCCAACAACGCTAAAAATACCAACGGGACCAGAAAGTTCCTTTACAGCTACTCCACCAGTAAATAAACTCTTTAATGTAGTTAACATAAGCTTAAATAAAGCACCAGTTGTAGTAATTGCATACTGTAATGACTTAATAAATCCTTTTTCTTTTTTATTAGAGATTGTTATACCAACAGCATAGCTTATATTACCATCTTCATCTTTTTGTTCTTTTGGAGTAAGTTTTACTGTTTGTATATTTCCATTTTTCTTTTCTAATTTAATTTCTAATTCTTTTCCTTTTGAAGATTGAATTAATAATTGTACTTCATTCCAACTTGCTGTTTTATCACCATTAATAGAGATAATTCTATCACCATCTTCAATACCTGCTTCATATGATGGATAATCACTTGATACTGATCCCACAATTGGAGTAATTGAAGAAGAACCAAAGATTAGTGCACTTATAAATAGCATTACAAAAGCAAAGATAAAATTAAATCCAGCTCCTGCAGACATTATTAAAAATTTCTGAATAAAGTTTTTAGAATATAATTTTTTATCTTTGGGTATTTTTTCATCATCCTCTACCTCTTCTCCAGATAATCTAACATATCCTCCAAGAGGTATGCATCTAATACTATATTCAGTTTCACCATTTTTCTTTTTAAAACAGAAAATACGTGGTCCCATTCCTATAGAAAATTCATATACATATACTCCAAACATTTTTGCAAAAATAAAATGTCCAAATTCATGTACTAAAATTATTGCTCCTAAAACTAAAATAAACCATATAATTGTCATATTTATCCTCCTTCTTATAAAATATTTAATATTAAGCTTAAACCTAATATAACAAAAATAACACTATCAAATCTATCCAAAATACCACCATGACCTGGTATTAGATTGGAATAATCTTTTATTTTAAAATATCTTTTTATACTACTAAAAAATAAGTCCCCTACTTCACTTAATATTGTTAAAAATAAAGATATTATAATAATATAAATAATACTTAAATTTCCAATAAAAATATAATAATATAATGAAGATATAACACATCCTATAATTGTACCTACGATACTACCCTCAATTGTTTTATTTGGAGATATATTAGTTAATTTGTGTTTACCAATTAGCATACCACTAATATAAGCATATGTATCTGTCATAAAAGCTACGATAAAAATATAAATACATTTATAAATATTATCATTATATATTTCTATAAATAAATTAAAAGTAATTCCTAAAAACATAATAATTGCTAATAAATAAAAATAATCAGAAACATTGTATTTTTTATTATTATAAGTAACTAATAATATACTAAGTAGTAAAATAGGAATTATATACGTAATAACATGATTAACTGTAAATAAAAAATGATTTGTAACAATTAAGCTAATAGAAATAATACAAATAAAATAAATAATATTATCTAACTTCTCATCTTTATATTTTGCTTTAATTAGTTCTGTCAATGCAAATATTGATGCTAACAATGTTATTAAACTAAATATTGTCTTATTAGTCAAAGAAATTATTAAAATCAATAAAATTATAAAAGCACCAATTAATCTTTTTTTCAATTAATATCACCATCTATCTGTATAATTTAATTATAATATAATTATATAAAATAAACAAGTATTTATTTATGTATTTTTATTAATGTAAAAAGAAGAGTTATCATATTTCTCTTCTTTTAATTTAATTCAATCTTTTCTTTACCACCCATATAAGGTTGTAGAGCTTTTGGAATTTTAATTGAACCATTTTCCTCGTAATTATTTTCAATTACTGCTATTAAACCTCTAGGTGATGCAACTACCGTATTATTTAAAGTTGCTAAATATTTATTACCATTTTCTGTTTTCATTCTAATTGCTAATCTTCTTGCTTGAGCATCCCCTAAAGTTGAACAAGAACCAACTTCAAAATATTTCTTTTGTCTTGGACTCCAAGCTTCAACATCACAAGATTTAACTTTAAGATCAGCAAGATCACCACTACAGCATTCAAGAGTTCTAACAGGTACATCTAAACTTCTAAAAAACTCTACGGTATAACTCCACATTTTATTATACCAATCCATAGCGTCTTCTGGCTTACATAAAACAATCATTTCTTGTTTTTCAAATTGATGAACTCTATATAATCCTCTTTCTTCTAAACCATGAGCTCCGACTTCTTTTCTAAAACATGGAGAGTATGATGTCATTTTTATTGGTAATTTCTCTTCATCAATTAACTGATCTTTAAATTTACCAATCATAGAGTGTTCAGATGTTCCAATTAAATATAAGTCTTCTCCTTCTATTTTGTACATCATATTTTCCATTTCTTTAAATGACATAACACCCGTTACTACATCACTTCTTATCATAAATGGTGGAACGCAATAAGTAAAACCTTTATCTATCATAAAATCTCTTGCATAACTTAACATAGCTGAATGAAGTCTTGCAATATCCCCCATTAAGTAATAAAAACCATTGCCACTTGTTCTTCCAGCTGATTCTTTATCTAATCCATTTAAAGCTTCACATATATCAGAATGATAAGGTATTTCATAATTAGGAACTACTGGTTCTCCAAATCGTTTTACTTCAACGTTTTCACTATCGTCTTTACCAATAGGTACTGACTCATCAATTATTTGAGGAATAACCATCATTTTTTCTCGTAATAGTATTGATAAATTATTCTCTTCTTGTTCAATTTCAACTAGTTGCTTATTTATTTCATTTACTTCATTTTTCTTTGCATCAGCTTCATCTACTTTTTTCTCTCTTACTAACATTCCTATTTCACTAGAAATATTGTTTCTTTCTTGACGTAAAGTATCACCTTTCGTTTTTAATTCTCTTATTTTTTTATCTAAATTTTCTACTTCATCAATTAAAGGTAATTTTTCATCTTGAAATTTTTTCTTTATATTTTCCTTTACTAATTCTTTATTAGTTCTAATTAAATTTATATCTATCATTTTTTCAGTTCCTTTCTTTTAATATTAGTCTCATCTATTTTTTCAATGGGAATATATGTATAACATATTAATTCATTTTTAAGAATAATATATTTTTCTTTTAAACTAAGTGATTTTGTTTCTTCATTTTGATTATTTTGACTTTCTTGTTTTATAGGAAAATCATTATTATATTGCTTTTGGTTATTTTTTTGATTATGATAAGCATTTATTGATTGTTTTTGTAAATGTAGAGTATAGGCTAACATAGGCATTAGTGCAATATAAACACTTGGTATTATTGTGGCAATAAGTCCTAATATCATTGTTATAAATAATGATACTGTTTTAAATTTACCAACACGTTCTGTATGAACATCATACTCTTCCTTATATGATGTTACATTCATATAGGTAATAATAGCTTCATATATAAGGGGAATTATCATTAATAAATTACCTAAAATAATCGATGGGACAATAAGACTTAAAGCAAATATTTTATCAGAAATAGGATCTAACTTTTTGCCTAGCTTTGTAAAAGCATTTAATTTCCTAGCAAAATAACCATCCAAGGCATCACTTACTGCTCCATAAGTATATAATACTAGGGAAATGTTAATATTTCCTAAAATAGTACTTATCATAGCAATAATACAAGCAATAATTCTTGATAATGTTATCATATTAGGTATTTGTTTAGCTATTTTTTTTAACATAATACTGTCCCCCTAATAGAATTATACAATAATATTACTTAAAAATCAATAAAATCAACTATTAAAATCAGTTCTTTCTTTTTTCCAAAATGGACCAAATTCAACGAAGGTAGAACCAGGAAATTCATAACGATATACTTTATATCCTACTCCCCTACACATATAGGTTGTATAGTCTTCATGTTCAATAATAACATTTTCTACACAAAATTTTGGTTCTAAACTTTTTCTTGTTCTAAAAAAATCAACTAGTATAACAGCCATCCAGCTCATAAAAATAATCATAAAGATAACATCTAAAACAATTATTACAATTTTTGTGATTGATTTTTTATTCTTCTTATTTTCTTCCATTTTATATCTTTTCTCCTTTTTTAGGTAATCTTTTATCATACCTATCTTAATTAAATATATCATCTTTAAAAGTTATTGTCAATATCCTTGATTTTACATACTAATTATACTATAATATAATACATGGAGGATTTAAAAACATGACTGAAACATTAGCTACATTTTTAGTAAATTTATTTAATGGATTTAATAAGCAAGTGGTAATATTTATAATATCAATGTTACCAATATTAGAATTAAGAGGGGGATTAATTGCTGCTTCTCTTCTTCATATTAATTTTATTGAAGCTTATATTATATGTATTATAGGAAATATTTTACCTATCCCCTTTATTATTCTTCTTTTTGAAAAAATAGAAAAAGTTCTAAAAAAAATCAAAATTTTTAATATAATTTTTAGTAAACTTGAAACTAAAACTTTGAAAAAAAGAAAACAAATTGATAAATATGGTTATTTAGGATTATTATTATTTGTAGGTATTCCTCTACCTGGAACAGGTGCTTGGACAGGTGCTTTACTTGTATCATTACTTGATTTAGATAAGAAAAAATCTTTAATTTATATTCTTCTTGGTGTTATTCTTGCTAGTATCATTATGAGTATAGTATCTTATCTTATTCCAAGTATCATAACATCTTTATAATAAAAAGAATCAAATTAATAAAGTGAAGATCTTTTTATACACTTTATAATAATGATTCTTTTTATTTTAACTCATCCATTGTTATTTTTCCAAGGTATCCTTCTTTTAAATCTTTTAGAATACAAAGATATACTCTATCATAATCAATTTCATTATTTTTCATAGCCCCAATTTTTTTAGCTATTTTTGCAATAATTTCCTGATTATCTTCTTCTTTGGTGATATTATAACGTTTTTCTAAATTAAGAGGATATAGTTTTTTTAATTTATTTATAATGTGAATAGCTATTTGTTCAATATCAAGTATTTCTTGCTTAATTGACGATAAAGAAGCTAAATTTAAAGCAATTTCTTCATTGTCTAATTTAGGCCACAATATTCCTGGCGTATCTAATAACTCCATAGTTTTATTTATTCTTATCCATTCTAATTTTTTAGTTATACCAGGTTTATCTCCTACTTGTGTAGCTTTTTTTCCTACAAGTCGATTTATTAAAGTCGATTTTCCCACATTAGGAATTCCTAATACTAATACTCTAATTTTTCTTTCTTTTAGTCCTTTTTTCTTTCTTTTTTCATTTAGTATAACTGCTTCATCATTAATTGCCTTTAGTAATTTATCTAAATTTTTATTATTCATTAAATCAACAGTTATTACTTTATATCCTAAATTTTCATAATATTCTTTAAAAGATAGAGTCTTGTTTATATCGCATAAATCAATTTTACTCATAGCTAAAATACGTGGCTTGTTTTTAACTAAAGTATCAATATCTTTATTTTTAGAAGATATTGGTATTCTAGCATCAATTATTTCTATTACAATATCAATTAAATTCAAAAGCTGTTCAAT
The DNA here is from genome assembly GCA_947629035.1 of uncultured Bacilli bacterium. Lineage (GTDB taxonomy): Bacteria > Bacillota_I > Bacilli_A > RF39 > UBA660 > CANRCE01. The sequence continues at coordinate 67,050 of CANRCE010000002.1, forward strand.
TTCTCTTTTAGTTTTTACCATATGACCTGGATACCAGTTGATTACACTTCTATTAACCCCATTATTGTTTTCATTCATTTTCTACATCTCCTTCTCTTGCCAATTCATATAATTCTTTCTCATCTTTTATTATTTTAATCAATTCTTCCTTCGATGGCAAATAGGTTAAATATTTTGATGCATATACATTTTTCACATCATCCCCTAAAGTCATTTCTACTACTGCATC
>CANRCE010000003.1 GCA_947629035.1 uncultured Bacilli bacterium
GGTAAGTATAAAAAGAAAAAGGGTGAAAGAAAAAGCGAACAACAAATACAATTAGGTGTTACTAGGTTGTTAGCTGATGTAAAAGAATATGGTGAATATATTAAGGATAAAAAACAAAAAGAATATGAGAAGAGCGAATCATATAGTAAGCAAGTAGCATTAGAAACTTGTCTAATGAATATTCAAATTGCTAGAGATTCTGTTAAAATAAATCATGAAATATTAACTAAATTAAATCCTGAAGACCCTACTTATTTAAGACAAGCACAAAGATTATCTAGTATAATATCAGCGGGTCAAAAGACTATATTAGATTATTTAAAAGAATTAAATAGACTTCAACATCTATATAATAAAGATGGTGGAGATGACGATAAAGTTACTTTAGTATTTAATGACAATGTAGAGAGGTGATTAAGTTGGAAAAATATAAATCAGTTGAATACATTACATTGTTTGGTAAGGAATATGAAATTGAAAGCAATAAAAATGGTTATATTAAATTAAAAGATTCACCTATCTTTATTAAACAAGGTATTGTATATACTCCAAGAAATAGTACTCCACTTTCATTAGCGCAAACTGATAAAATAAGAAAAAAGATGGTTAGGATTGTTGATAATGATACAAGAAGTGAAGAACAAAAAACTAATGAAGCGATAGTGGAAATGTTTAAGGAGGGTTAGTAGATGACTACTGATAACCAAATAAGAAAAATCTTAAACAAAATAGATAAAACACCTAAAAATAAAAAGATAGAATTAAATTCTAAAGAAATCTTTGGTTTAGGTTATAAGCCTCTATTAGAAACGAAAGCGAACTTTATCGTTATGAAGGGTTCGCGTAATAGCAAGAAGTCAGTTAATAACTTTAGGCGAGCAGTTTTAAAATTAATAGGTAGAGTAATGGGTACTAATGACCCTAATCTAAAATGTAATGTTTTAGTTATACGTAAATATTTAACAGACCACTCAGGTTCAACTAGAAAAGAAATTATTAAAGCAATAAAAGCATTAGGATTAACTGATTTATTTATAATACCTAAATCAGAATTAACTATAACATATAAACCAAAAGGAACTTGCTTTTTCTTCCGTGGTATGGATGATGTTCAATCTATTACATCCATTACTTGTGAAGAAGGTTATATTACAGATGTAATATTCGAGGAAGCATTCCAAATAACTAATTATGATGATGTTGATAAAGTTTTATGGTCTATTCGTGCATTACCTGAACCATATTATCCACAATTTATGTTTATGTTAAATAGTTGGAACGAGGAACATTGGATAAATGAAAAATTCTTTAAACCTTGTCCTAAAAATATGGAATTTACTTTAGAGGATTATGACCAATGGAAATTAGCAAAAGACACTAATGGAAAAGAAGGAGATATTACTAGAGGATTCAATAAATGGTGTGAATACGACCATGAAGAATTTGGTAGAGTATTAGTTGGTACTTGTAATTTCATGGATAATGAATTCGTTTCAGAACTAGACTTAAAACGATTTGATAGATTAAGACATTCTAATCCAGATGCTTTTAAAGTTATAGGATTAGGTAATTGGGGTGTTACAGAAGGTAATGTATTTACACACTGGAAAGTTAAAGATTTCAATATTATGGAAATTATTAAACGTAGTGTGAATCCTACTACAGGCAAGCCGACAATTAAAATGTTTAATGGTTTAGATTTTGGTTTTAGTACTTCTCCTACTTGTTTTGTAAACCTATTTGTAGATGAGAAAGAATCAGTTATATATATAAATAAAAGTTGGGAACAAGTTGGTTTAACGAACCCACAAATAGCCGCTAAGCTTAGAGTATCAGGGTTTAGAGAAGCCATTATATGTTGTGATGCCGCTGAACCTAAATCTATATTAGAGTTAAGACATCAAGGTGTATGGAATGCAAGAGCAGGAGATAAATTAGAAATAAGAGATAGAATTGCATTACTAAAATCTTATCATATAATTATTCATCCTTCCTGTACTAATGTTATAGAAGACTTTAAGAATTGTATCTATGACACAGACCCTAAAACAGGAAAACCAAGATTACCTGAAAGATGGAGTAAAGACCCTTCTGTTGACCCACACAGCATTGATGCTATTTCATATGCTTTAGGAAAACTACACAAAGGTGGTCTATCTTTCGATTAAAAAAAAATTATATATCAAAAAGCCTTGTTTCATAAGGCTTTTTATTTTTTGCCAAGGAAAACTTAGTAAAAATCCTTGACATTTTCTTTCTATATATTATATAATGAATATAAGATAGAAGTCTAGGAGGCGTTAGTAATGACCTGAGTATTAGTTTTAGCAATGAATTTAGAAATTTAAAAAAAAATTAAAAATTATTAAAAAACTTATTGACAAATTATATAATATATTATATAATATTAATATAAATTAAATAAAAGGTCACTTTTAAATAATTTATAGCAATTTATAGAAAGAAGGAGGGTATAAGAAATGAACTTATACGAAGATTTGAAAAACCTATTCGGGCCAGGTAAAGTGTTCGAACTAAAAGAAGGGGACAAAGGTAGTGATGATTTAAAAGATTATATGCCAATAATCTATAACATCAGAGAAAAATATCCTACTATTCCAGATGATAGATTATATGATATAATCATTGACTCCATTTTATTTTATAATAGTTACTCAAAGAAAACTACTAAAAGAAGTAACTTATTAACATTATTTAAAATGGCAGTCACTCAGGGGGCTATAAATTATATAAGTGTAAAAAGAAATAAACTAAATGACAGTGCTATTAGTTATGAACAATTATTAGAAGAAGGTATCCAAATAGAGGGATGAGCGCCTAATACATAGACGAGCTGACATCTTAGTTTAACGAAGGTATTATTTATTAGTAATGCCTTCTATTTTTATTATAAATAGATTTTTAAAAATTATAAGTAAATTATTAAAAAGTTGATTTTAAATTTTTAAAAACATATAATAATAATGAAGAGGGAAATATTTAAAGTCAAAAAAAATCGACTAGTAGTTAGAAAAAGTAACCACTAGTCCAGAACCAAAAGGTCCTGTGGAACCTATTTGCAAGGAATAGATTCCGTAATTATAATACTGATTTTCAAAACTTCAGTTTTTAATTACGAAATCTACGAAAAAACTTGAAGATGTTTGTATTAAAAATTGAAGGAAGGAGAAAACAGTATGAACAGAACAGTTAATTATTTATCTAAAACTTATTTAAACAATAAAGATATAAATAAAGTAATTGATAAAATTGCTTCACACTTATTTAGATACTGCACTAAAAAAGTATCTTTAGAATATAAATATTCCGTGGCTATTGAGTGGATTAACGAGCTTAATAGCCATCTTTTATGCCCTTTATTAGATACACAGGAATCAATTTATTACAATCCTGACTTCATTTATTATAGAGGATTTACAACAACACAAGAAAAAGAATTAGAAGCAGTTGCTAATGAAATAAATAGAAGATATCAAAATTATATTAATAATAATTTTAGATTTTCTAAATATCAAGAAATTTTTGAAACTTGGTCTAATTATAATCATCCTAGTGAAGAAAGAAAAGGTAATTGGACTATAAAACAAATTAGTGAAGCAAAAGATATTCAAAAACAATTAAAAGAAACATATCCTGAATTATTTAATAGATTAAGAAAGACTTGTCCGAGATTTAATTGTGGATTAAGTTTAATAATGGAAGTATGTTCTAAATTATTTGTTTTAGAAAGAATTAGTAAAGACCAATATCAATTAAATTTAAAGAATGAAGAAATAATTCAAGTTATGCGAGAATACTGTGATAAAACTAATAGTCCATATTATGCAAATGAATATGAAAAAGCAAGTTATATTAGAAGTATTCTAAATGACTTAGTATATTTCTGTTTTAGTGATGATTTTAAAATAACTGAAGATGGATATTTAATGATGAAATTTCACAGCAGATTAATATTATCTTTAACAAGTAATCGCTGTAAATTCCTGTTTTCAAAGTCAATCAATAATCATTTCATTATATTCAATGATTTATTAAATTCATTACATAAATTTAATAATCATTCTAAATATAATTACACTAAAATTAATAATAACTTATTAATAAGATGCAAAAATTGCATGGAAACTAAAAGAAATACTTCATAAACACTTGTATTAAATATTGGAAGGATTAAATGGAGGTAAATTTTTATGATGGAAGATTCTTTTAGATATTATGAAAATTTCGCCACCGGCATCCCCGACCCTCATATCCACTACGCCGAGAACGAAAATTGTTTTGCTGATATAGTTATTCAGTATAAACCATTGTATTATTCAATGGTAGGAAAATATGGTTTTATAGGACAAGATAATATTTTCAATGTTTATGTAGATTGTATTTTAGATTGCTTAAAAAGATATAAAGTAGGTGTTGGAAAACAAACATTTGGAAAATATCTTAAAGTAGCATTTCAACAAGGATGTCTAACAGAAATAAGTAGATTAAATTGTGATAAAAGGAGAGCAAATATAAATACTTATAACTATGATGATATATTTGACGAAAATACAATAATTGATTCTACTAAAGATGAAAATAAATTAAATGAACTTGTATCAATTATTGAAGGGAGAACAAGGTAATGGATTACGAAAGTAAATTTAGTGAAATAGGTATATCAATAAATTTAGATAGGCATACAAATTGTAAGACTTCTCCAATGTCATATTATTTGAAATTTAATTATAATGTTAAATATATTGATTTGATAAAGTCTTTACCTATTAGGTATTGGTTGCCTGAACAGAAGATGTGGGAAATACCTGAAAGAGATATAGACGATTTATATAAATTATTCTTTCCTGATGAAACAGGAGTCGAATTACAGCCTTATGAGAGTAAAACTCCAATGTTTCCACACCAAATAGAAGCATTAAAATTCGCATTAAAGAATGAAAGTTTTATTAATGGTGGAATGCCTGGAGTAGGAAAGACAAAAGAAAGTTTAGATGTTGCTTGTTATAGAAAGAAATATAACGGATTGAAACACGTATTAATTATATGCGGTGTATCTAATCTTCGTGCTAACTGGGTGAATGAAATTAAAAAGCATACAAATGAAAGTTATTGTTTATTAGGACAACCTTTTAGAAAACCAATGAAGTCTAATCCTAATAGATATTATGATGAAACAGTAGAAGAAAGATTGATGCATTTAAAATCAGTTCCAAATGAATTCTTTTGGATATGCAATCAAGAAACTTTAAGATGTCCACACGTAGGTAGAGGAAAGAAAAAGAGAATGGCTGAATTAGATGAACTAAGAAAGTCATTAACAGATGAAGAAATAAGTAAAAAATATAAAGGTTTTGATAGATTATATTTAAAAGGATTAGTTCCTGCTGATATATTAAAAGAATTGTATGAAAAAGGAGAATTAGGATTAATTATAGTCGATGAATTTCACGAATTAAGAAATCCTAAAAATCAATGTACAGAAACTTTATTAAGTTTAGATTTTAAAATGCCGAAGATATTATTATCAGGTACACCAGTAGTTAATAGTCCATATGATTTATATGTACCTTTAAAATTATTAGGAAGAGAAGATAGAGACTATTATAGTTTTAAATCATATTATACTAATTATACTTTAAATTTTGGAAAATATCTACCTGATGGAACTTTTAAAAACTTAAATCAATTACAAGCAAAAGTTGATAAATTTATGATAAGACAAAAGAAAGATGTATTAGACTTGCCACCAAAAGTATACGAAGAAAAAGTATTAACGATGTCTAATGAAGAAAGAGTTATTTATGATAAAGTTTCACACGAAATAATGGACGACTTAGATATAGTATTAAAAGAAGGAGGCAGTACAACAGGTTTAGCTGTTCAAGTAAGATTAAGACAGTTAACATCAGATGTTGGTGTAATATCAACACAAATTGAAAAACCTACTAAACTTGAATACTTAAGACAAATAATTAGGGAGCATATCAAAAACAATGAAAAAATGATTGTTTATTCTAGTTTTAGAAAAGTAATTCATAGAATGATGGATTATTATAAAGATGATGAAATCATAAAAGATTATATGGATAGATTTATGATTATAGAAGGAGGAATGACACAAGAAGACCTTGAGGATAAGAAAAGTAGATATCAAAATATTGAAGGTTTTGCTTGTATATTAGGTGTAACGACAGCATTAAAAGCAGGTCATACCTTAAGTGCTTGTAATACAATAGTATTTATGGACTTACCATTTAATAGAGCAACAATGGAACAAGCAGAAGATAGAGCACACCGTGTAGGTACAGACCATACAGTAGTTATCGTAAGTCTATTATTTGAAAATACAATAGATGAAACTATCTACTTAACTTGTATGAATAGAGGATTTACAGCAGACCATATCATAGACAAGAAGGAATTGAAACTTATCACTTGTATAAGAGATGTAATAAAATCAAATACTTATTTAGATGAATAAGTATTCTTTTTATTTCGACTGTATTTATATATGAGAGGAGATTTAATAATATGAATTTTAATGAATGGGTTACAATTAATAAGAAAAGAATCTCTATCTTGGAAATTCCTGGAGTATATGATAAAAAGAAAGTACTTAATCAAATAGTTAATGTTTCATATCATATGTATTTAGATATGAACTATTCTGTAGAGGATTTAGAATTTATTCCTAGTTTAAACTTAGATGAGGACCAATTAAATAAATGGTATGATTATATTATTCAAACATCTAAAGAAAATGTACTATTCAAATTAGAAAAGGATAGAAAGGAAAAACAAGTAGGATTAAAGAGGAAGAGTTTATTAGGAGGTAATTTAAAATGAAATGTATTTACGATAAAGTTTGTCCTAATTTATCTGATGGGTGTTGGAGAAGTTGTTATCGATATATTAAGTTTAATAATTTAGTTGGCCAACTTAATATAACAGATGGAGCAATAACAACATTTTTAGGTGGATATGTTCAAGGAAAGATACATACACTGAAGGAATTATTTTCACAGAATGCTAAAATAGCAATTATAACATTTCAAGATTTTTACTTATGTCAATTCTTGATGTTTAAATATTCATTATATTTAATTAATAAGTTTTTAATGCCGATGGATAAAATGCCTATTATATTAAATATAACATTCAATGATGTTTTAGATGCGCATTTTAATAATGGAAATAAGAATATAACAACTATTAATGAATGTGAATTATTAATATTAAGAAATTATCACACGGTTACATCCCCAACAGGAAAAAGTATAATTGATGATTTAATTAGTAGTAGAATTAGTAAAGGTTTATTTACAATAATGTTATTTGAAAAAGATGTAGTAGATACAAATGAGGGGGTAATAAAGCACTGTATTCAAAATTATAAGAATGATGTTATGATGTTGAATGAGTCGAATATAACAACAGAAGAGATATAGGAGGATTAGACTATGGAAGAGTTGCAACTAATATATTTAATTCTACAGAAAAGAAGTCTACAACCTTTATTTGCTAATGATTTAACATCAGAATATTTCACTCATTATAAAAATGTAATAGATTTCATATTAAAGTTTAATGCTGAAAATATGGAACTACCGACATTAGAAACAGTAGCAAGTACTTTTCCTAATATAGAATGGCCTGAGGAAGAAGAGAATGCTGATTATTTATCAAAACAAATCAAAGAAGATTATGTCTATTCTAGTATAAGGACTATATTAAATAAAAATGAAGAAACTTTAAAATCAAATAGTTTTGAAGGTTTAAGTAAAATCAAAGTAGGATTAGATGAATTAACAAAGATAAATGAAAGTCAAGACGATTCAGTATTAATAAGAACTACTCACGAATTTGATAGAAATGTAAAGTATATAACAACAGGCTTTAAATTATTAGATAAACAGATAGATGGGTTTAGAGATAAAGATGAGTTAATTACTTTAGTAGGTCGTACTAGGATGGGTAAATCTTGGATACTATTAAAAATGTTATTAGAGAATTGGAAGGCTGGATTAAATGTAGGATTATATTCAGGGGAGATGGATACAAAGGATATAGCTGATAGATTTGATGCCTTAAATCTAAATAGGTCTAATAAAGAAATATCCGAAGGATTATATGAAAAAGATGCTACTTATAGAAGATACAAAGAAGAACTTGCAGATTCAGATACTAAGTTTGTAATAAAGACATTTAAGAAACTAAGAAGGAAAGCAACAGTACAAGATATTGAAGCAATGATAGTTAAGCACGATTTAAAAGTAATAGGTGTTGACCAATTATCATTAATGTTAGACCAAAGATATCAAAGAGGAGATACTTTAAGACAAACTTATGATAATATTTCAATGGATTTATTTCATTTAGCGGAGAAATATAATGTAGTTATTATTTTATTAGTTCAATTAAATAGGGAAGCCGCTAAAAATGAATTTCCAACATTGGAAAACATAGCAGAGTCAGATAATGTAGCACAAAATAGTAGCAAGGTAATAGCAATAAATAGAGATAAAAATAATGTATTAACTATTAGAGTATTAAAAAATAGATATGGTCCAACAGGTAAAGATGTGAAATATACTTGGGATATTGATTTAGGGTTATTCAATGAAGTAATAAATGAAAAAGTAGAAGTATTGGAGGGTTCTGATGACATATTTATCTAACTTCAATTACGACAAACTAATGAAAGTAATTAGAGAAGTTCAACAAAACACTAAATACTTTAATATAATAAAAGAAACTAATGATAATATTCTAGTTAGTTGTCCATATCATAAAGGAGGGCAAGAAAGAAGACCAAGTTGTGGTATTCATATTCAAACATTAGTATATCATTGTTTTACTTGTGGAGCAAGTGGTACATTTTTTGATATGATGCAAGACATATATCAACCAATAGAAGAAACACAATTAATGAATGAAAGAGATGACGATGTCTTTACATTACCTGAAAGAGAAAATAAAATGTTAAAATCTAAATTACCTGATGTAGTTCATTATGAATATAATGTTGGATTAACTAAATACTTACAGAAAAGAAAATTAACTAGTGCAGTTTGCCAAGAATATTTAGTAGGATATAAAGATGATGAAGTAGTATTTCCTATTAGAAATTTAAAGGGAGAGATTAGATTTTATGTAACAAGAAATGTATATAAAAAAGAATATAAGTTATCTAATGATGATAAATTATTATATGGATTATATGAATTGTTTCAAAGAGAAAGAAAACCTAATTATTGTTTTATAGTAGAAAGTCCTATTAACGCATTAACTTTAAGAGTATGGGGCTTTAATGCAATAGCACTAATGGGAACAGGTTCTCATAAACAAATAGAAGATATAAAGAATTTACCTATTAGAGAATTTATATTATGCTTCGATGGAGATGAGGCAGGAAGAAAAGCAACTAAGACATTTAAAGATAGACTTGTAAATAAATTAGTAAAGACTGTATTAATATATGAAGGAAAAGATGTAAATGATTTAACTAAAGAAGAGTTTAGTATCTTATTAAAGGAATGCAATATCGATGAGGAGGGATTACGATGAAGCAAGATTTTACATTATATTTGGCGGCCGCACCTTCAATGTATAGCAATAAATATGTTAAGGAATATGGAGAAAGGTTATCTAATGAACATCATATAGATATTCTTTCAAGTCAATTTAATGAAAAAGAATTTATTATTAAAGGTATTAAAAATAATTGGTTTCAAGGTAAACTAATGATAGATTCTGGTGCATTTAGTGCTTGGAACTTAGGTAAGAAATTAAATAAGGATATTAGAGTTGATGTAGATGAATATATTAACTTTATAAATGAATATGGAGATTATTTTGATGTAATAGTACAAATAGATGCTGTTACAGGTAAAGATGGATTAGATGAAGGTCACGTTGAAAAACAAAAAGCAACTTGGGAAAACTTTATCTATATGAGAAGTAAAATTAGAAAAGATTTATGGCCTAAATTCATACCAGTAGTCCATGCAGGAGATACTTGGGACTTTTTAGATATGGTTTTAAATTATGTAGATGAAGATGGAAATCATATTGAATATTTAGGATTAGGTGGTCCACAAAACATTCAAGCAGAGAGAAATACAAATTGGTGGTTTGAAGCATTTAGTAGAATAGCAAAGAGTAGTAATCCAAATGTTAAAACACATGGATTTGGTATGACGACATTAAAAATGTTAGATGAGTTACCATTAACCAGTGCTGATAGTAGTAGTTGGAACGCATTTGGTAGATTTGGAACTATTATAACACCATTTGGTCCAATCACTTGTAGTGATAGAAAAATGCATGAAAAGAATAACTTTAATAATTTAACGAAAGAAAAACAAGATGAAATAAGAAAATATTTAGAAGGATTAGGTTCTACTCCTGAAAAATGTTTAGCATCTATAATGGAAAGAAATTATGTTAATATGTTATATTATCAAGCATACGCTGAAAAGAAAAGAAATACTGAATTAAGTAGTAAACCTCATAGAAAAAGATTATTTTAAAAAAAAATAAAAAAAAACCTTGACATTTCTATTATAATATATTATAATTTATTTATAATATTATTAAAGGAGGGAAAATATTATGATTCAAGTAACTAAATGTAGAAAATTTAAAAACAACTACAAATATGATTATTGTAGACTAACTCTAAATGATAAAGTAGTTGAAAAATTCTTTTCTGGAAAAGATAAAGATAAAGATGTATTAGATGTTTCAGTTCAATATGATGCAGAAAAAGATGCATTAATTATTAAAAAATTAAAATTAGATGAAGAAGATAATGAATCGACTGTATTATAATATGAAGGAGGAATAAGATATGGCGATTAGTCAAGATTTTGCACAAAAGTTAAGTGAAGGTAGCGGAGGTAATTATTTTTCATTAGCAAATGATAAAGACTTCGCAGTTGTACGATTAATGTATGAAACAATTGAACAAATTGGTGAAGACATTTATGCAGTACACACAACGGACGATGGAAAGTTTGAATGTAAAAGAAAGAATTTTACAGACCCTATTTCAGTTTGTCCATTATGCCAAAGTGGTAACAAACCTAAAGCAGTTGTTTACTTAAGACTATATTTAGTTGATACTAAAGAGGCAAAGGTTTGGGAGAAGAGTTATCAATGGTATAAACAAACTTTATTACCTGCATTAGAAGAAGTATTAAATGAAAATCCTAATGCTAAAATCTGTAATATTCCAATTAAAATTGTCCGTAATGGAGCGAAAGGTGATATGAAGACGATTTACAATCTATTCAATAAAACACCTGATAATGTAGGACTAGCTGAATTAGGTGAACCTGCAAGCATTCCATTAAAAGAATATGATGCAAATGCTCCTATAGATGACGGAACAGCATCAAATAGTTCAAATAATGCAAACTCTGATAATGATAATGATTTATTCAGAGGTATGTAATAAGTTTGTTTCAGTACAAATTAGATTATAATTTCTAGTTAATGATTTTCTTTTTAAATTTTTTCTTTTATTAATAAAAAGGGTCTTAAAAGGACTCTTTTTAACTGTATTATAATATGAAGGAGGAAATTGTAAATGGGATTAATTTCAGGAAGACCAGAAAAAGTTTTAAAAAAGCCAATAGTAAAAGAAAAGAAGAAATCTGAACCAAAACAAAATATCCTGACATTAATACAACAAATTAAAACTAATTTTGATAAATACTTAACACGATTTAAAGATGATTATGAAGTTATCTATAAAAGAGAAGATTTAGAAAAATTCATCAATAATTGTGATGATATAGTTGCAATCGATACAGAAACAACCGGATTAAGTGTTGATGATAAATTAGTTGGTGTTTGTGTATATAGTCCAGGACAGAAAGCAATTTATGTTCCAGTTTATCATATTGACTGTATTCTTAATAAGGATGTTGAAGAAGTAGCAAGTAAAGAAGACATTCATTGGTTTATTAGTGAATTAAATAAAAAGAAATTAATTTATCACAATGCCGCATTCGACTTAAGAGTATTAAAACTTACAACAGGTGTAGATATGAATTATCCTTATTGGGATACTTTAGTTGGTGCACACTTAAGTAACTTTGATAAAAATAAAAGAAACTTAAAGGACCAATATAATATGTATGTAGCAAAAGATGATGATGCATTTGGTCATTATTCAGATTTGTTCCAAGGAGTTACATTAGAGAAGTTACCAATTAATTTAGTCTATATTTATGCCGCTAGAGACGCTTACATGACGTATGAGCTATATAAATATCAAAAAGGATTATTTGATAATGAATATGCTGAACAAAAGAGAGTATTTGATTTAGAGATTAAATTAACTAAAGTTATTAGTGAAATGAAAATCGAAGGTGTATATTTCGACAAAGAATATACAGAAAAACTTTCTGAAGGATTAAATGCTGAAATGGAAGTAGTTAGAAAAGAACTTTATGAATTAGTAAGTAAAAGTGTTGGAATAACATTTGATATGAAAAAGTTCGACCCTAACTCACCAGTTAAGTTAAAAGAGTTATTATTTAGGTATATGAAATTAAAATTACCTAGAGGAGAAACTTATAAGACAGTAAGAGTAGATGAAGAAACTTTATCTAAATTGAATCATCCAGTATGTGTTAAATTATTAGATTATAGAAAACTATTTAAGCAAATAAATACTTATGTAGATAAGATGCACACAGTAGTTGATAGTGATGGATGTATACATTCAGATTTTAATAGTTTTGGTGCAATAACAGGAAGGTTTAGTTCAAGTAATCCAAATTTCCAAAACATTCCAAATGAATTTAAAAGTCCAGGAGGAAATAAATATAATATAAGAGGTATGTTTACTCCTAAACCTGGAGACATTTGGATTGGTGCTGATTATAGTGGACAAGAGGTTAGAGTAGCCGCCGCTATATCAAAAGATAAAAATTTATATGATGCATTTGAACATGGAAAAGATATACATGCATTCATGGCAAGTCTTGCATTTAAAATGCCATATGAAGAATGCCTAGAATTTAGACCTGAAGATGACCCTCAAGGACGATGGAAAAAAGGCGATGTTAATAAAGAAGGTAAAGCAAGAAGAAAGAAAGCAAAATCAGTTACTTTTGGTTTAGCATATGGAACAAGTGCTCAAGGGTTAGCTGAGACAATAGGATGTAGTGTTGAAGAAGCACAAGAAGTAATGGATGCTTATTTTGAAGCCTTTCCAACAATCAAAGATGCTATTAATAAAGCACAAGAATATGGAAAGACACACGGTTATGTTAAAACTTTATTAAATAGAATAAGACCTATTGACCATATTTTAGAAGGTCCATTTGTTGTAGAATTAGCAGAAAATACTCAATATAATTTCGACCCTGATTTAAACAGTAATGATGGAACAAGTACATTAACTGAATCATTTAAGGAAGAAATTATAGAAAATTATTCTAAATTAAAATCTTATAAAGATAAGAAATCTTATGAAGATTATTTAAGAAGACAAAACATAGTTATTAAAAATAATCAAAATAACTATAACTCAGCATTAAGACAATGTTTTAATAGTTGGGTACAAGGTACTTCTGCTGAACAAACTAAAATAGCATTAGTAAAGATTTTCGAAGATGAAAGATTAAGAAAATTAAATGCTAGAATTGTATTGTCAATACATGACGAAAATATTATTACAGTTCCAATTGAAAATAAAGATGAAGCCGCTAAGTATTTATATGAAGATATGATATCAGCCGCAAATGAAGTTGTTGATATTGTATTTAAAAGTGATGTCGACTTCTATGAAAGGTGGAAATAGATTATGGATTGGGGAACAGAAATTTTCGGTTTAATTGCCGGAGTATTAGTAATGTTATCATATATATTCACAGGAAAGAAACTAAGAGTAATAAACTTAGTTGGTTCTATTTTCTTTGTAATATATGGTATAAAATTAGGAGGAGTTAGTGTAGTAGTACTAAATGGTGCTTGCATTATAATTCACCTGTATTATTTATTGAAGGAGGTAACTAAAAGATGAACGAAAAACTAATCGAAGCACTTTCAATCTTTGATGGTAAAGTTTGTAGTTTAATTGATAAGATTAAAGAAACAGACATTACTAGTCCTGATTATATGTCTTTAGTAAAAAGTTTTGATTTTACTATGGAAGTATATTCTAGACTATCTAATACTGTTCAAAGCATTCAAAGTCAAAAAGAAGCTGTTGAAATGAAAGCAGAAGGACCTGCTGAAGAAGTTGAAGTTTAGACCAAGTAGAAGGAGGAGAATAGTCTAATGAAAGTTGAAGCAGAAAAATTAAACGAATATGTAAACATAGTTGTTAATGGTGTTGGTAAAAAAGGAATGAACCCATTAAATACAGCAATAACATTGTTAAATGATGACAATAAACTATCATTAATCGCTCAAACAAGTGTAACAACTGTTAAAGTTTATACAGATATTGATGCTACAGGATTTACTAGTTGTAGTATCGAAAACACTTTGTTTACACAATTATTATCAAAGTTATCAGGAGAAATAGAATTAAGTTTATCTGAAGGTAAGTACCTACTTATAAGAGGTAAAGGTGAATATAAAATTATAGCAGTATTTGACTATAATGGAAATATAGCATTAATACCTGATGTTAAAAAATTAGAAGTTTCTGAAATGAAGAAATTAAATTTTGAAGAATTAGTTAGGTCTATAGGAGTATGTAAAAATGCTTGTCCTGAAGACTTAAATGTTCCTGTTTTATATAATATCTATTATGGAACAGAAGGAGTAGTAGCAACTAATGATTCTAAATTAATTCGTATTCCTAATAAAACAGACTTTTTAGGAAGATTAAGTGTTGCAAACTTAAGTATCATAACTTCTGCATTAAAAGGAGATGTTTATTATAAAATAGAAGATAAACGACTAATAATGCAAGATTCAAATAATACTTTAGTAGTAATGGCATATGATGATTCAGAAGATTATCCTGCAAAAGATGTAGGAACTGCTGAAATGGTAAAACCTTTTGAATTAGAATATGAACAAGTAATGGAAGTAATAGAAAAAGGTAAGTTATTTATTTCACCATTTGATAGAAATATAATGCTAGTATCAATTGGAAAAGAAGGAATAACTTTAGAGAGTAAAGATATAGGATTTATTGAAGAAGTTAAATTTTCGAGTCCTACTGAAGCAGACGAATTAAAGGATTTACAAATTAATCTATTAGACCTTTATTCAATACTAACAAGTTGTGTAAATGGACCAATTAAAATGTCTTGTACACAAGACGGACCATTATATGTTAGTCAAGGCGATTATACAGGATTAATTAGTCTATATGAATAGAGGACTTGGAGCAGTAAGTGGTTTATTAAGTAGATTAAATACTCCAGATATATTAAATAAACTTTCTGATGCTTTAAAGGCTGAAATAATGGGTGGAGAAAATGGAGAAAGTTTACCGTCAACGTTCTTCACCCCATCCTCTATGATATGTAAAAGGCAAATGTTTTATAAGGCAAAAGGAGAATCTCCTGAACCTTCACCTTTCGACTATCAAATGACAGGGATGGCAGAAAGTGGTACTGATAGACATAATCGATTACAAAATCATCTAAAAAATCTAACAGATTGGGAATATGTAGACGTAGCAAAGTATATAGAAGATAATCATATTGATTTAGAGATTGTAAGCCATATTGGAAATGAATGGAAATTACGAAATCTAAAATATAATGTATCGTTTATGTTAGATGGTATTCTACGCTATAAACCAACTAACAAATATTACATAGTAGAAATTAAAACTGAAATTAGTTTTAAAAGTAATGGAAGACAAGATGTTGACCCGTTCCATAAACATCAAGGCTTAGCATATACACAACTGCTAAAGATTCCAGATGTAATATTTATATATGAAAATAGGGACGATTGTAGTTTAAAATTTTATCTTTATACTCCAACACCTGAAGAGATAGAGAAATATTTTAGACGAAAATTAACTGATGTATTATATGCTTTAGAAAAAGATGAATTACCGCCTAAAGTAACAGTTGAGGATATTAGTTTAACTGATGTTATTAAAACTGATAAAGTTTGCAACTATTGTCCTTATAGAATGAAATGTGGAAGGGATGATAACAATGTCAAAGGCTAAAGCAATAGGAACTGCCGCTGAAACAGCAGTAGTTAAATATCTTAGAGAAGTACATGGATTAAATAATGTAACTAGAGTTGTCTTACATGGTAAAGATGATGAAGGAGATATTCATATTGGAGATGTAGATAACCCAGATGTCATTATAGAAGTAAAATCTAGGAAAAATGAATGTTCTTATAAAGAGGTTGAAGAATTCATAAGAGAATTAGAAGCTGAAGCAATTCATACTTGGGGAGAGTATTGGAGATTATCACGACCTACGATAAAGAAAGCATTCTTAGTAATTAAAAGACCAGGAAAAGGTAAACCTGAAGATTGGTGGTTATGTTGGGTAGATAATCATATAATAGTAAGATGTAGATTAGGTGATTATTTTATACCAAAGGAGATGAAGTAATGGACTTAGCTGAAAAGAATTTTAAGGTTGAAAGTTTTATTAATAAAACAGTAGACGCTATATGCAAGGAATTAGATTCAGAAATCATATTTATAACAACTAATCTAAATAATATGAGTGATTCTGATTTAATGTTAGTGTCATTAAAATTACCAACTATAATTTATAATGTCTACCAACAATTAGAAGTAATTGGAGGAAAAGCAGACACAGCAAAAATTATAGTAGAACATAAATTTAATTCTAAGTTTACAGAATTAACATCAGGAACAGTAGACTTTAAGAAAGCATTAGCAAGTAAGGAAGTTGCTGATGATGAAATGTATGTTGTTGCTTACCAAAGAGCCTATAAATTAATTCAAGGAAAGGTACAAGCCGCATATGAATTAGTTAATAGTGCTAAAAAGATTCTTAGTGTTAGAGAAATGGAAAGAGCTAATGTTACAAATAGTAATGTAACAAGTTAGCTGTACCTAAAAACTTAACGCTAGCGACTTGAAACTAAAAAGATAGTATAAATTATTAAGGAGGAAAAATATAATGGAAATTTTAAAAGTATCAAGTAAATCAAAATGTAATTCAGTAGCTGGAGCATTAGCTAATGTTATCAGAGATAAAGGAGAAGCAGAAATCCAAGCAATTGGTGCTGGAGCTGTTAATCAAGCAGTAAAAGCAATCGCTATTGCTAGAGGTTTTGTTGCACCAAGCGGAACTAATTTAATCTGTATTCCGTCATTTATAGATGTAAACATTGATGGTGTGGATAAAACTGCTGTTAAATTTATAGTAAAAGGTGAAGATTAGGAGGTAATAATATGTCAGAAGATAGAATTGCAAGATATGTTGAATTAAAAAATCAAGAAAAAGAAATTAACGCAGAATTAGAAGAAATCAAGAAGGAAATCTATGCAGTAGGTCAATCTGAATTCGAAGCTGGTGATTATACAATAAGAGTTAGTGAACAAACTAGGATGGATTTCAATAAAGATAATGTAGCTAAACTTATTGAAGCCGCTATCGCTTCTGGATTAATTAAAAAAGAAGATGTAGAAAATGATTACATCAAAGCAGTTTCATATAAAGTTATTAGAGTAAAATAATTGTATAATTTTAACGAAGGGAGGAATCTAAATTGACTATTAAAGGATATTATTTAGAAGCCTTGTACCCTCGTTTTAAGGTTTATAGGATAATAGTTATTAACTATGTAAATGAATTGTCTACTTATACAACTGCTATAAATTTAGGACAAAAAATAGAAGACTATTATCCTTCTTATATAAACCTAGGAGGTATAATATAATGAGTGCATTAGATGAAGTATTTGCTAAAATTAATAAAGATATGAAAGAGGAAGTTTGTTTTAAAGGTTCCGCTCAAAGATTAAAGTTTGAAATGTTGCCTAGTGGAATATTATCAGTTGATTATGCAACATATGGTGGTTTACCGATGGGAAGAATTCACGAATTTGGTGGAGAACAACATGCAGGTAAAACATTGTTATCATTAATGTTCATTGCTAGTGCTCAAAAGATATACCCAGAAAGAAAAGCAATCTTTGTAGATGCTGAGAGTAGATTTGATTCTAAATGGGCCAATAAATTAGGAGTTAACATAGATGACCTTTATGTATTCAATCCAGTAACACAATCCGCTGAAGAAATATTTGATTCAATTATAGAGTTTGTAAAAACAGGTGAAGTAAGTATTATCGTTTTAGATAGTATTGGTCATTTAGTAAGTGGTAAAGTTATTGATGAGAGTATAGATAAAGGAAATTATGGTGGTATAGCCGCTTCGTTAACTAGATTTAGTAATATTATAACAGGTTTATTAACAAAGTTTAATACTTGTATGATTTGTCTAAATCAAGTTAGAGAAGATTTAGGAGCAATGTTTCCAACTTATAATACACCTGGAGGTAAAGCATTTAAACACGCTTGTTCAACTAGAATAGAATTAAGAAAAGGTACATTCATTGATGAAAATGGAAATGATTGTAGTCAAGCTGTAGAAAATCCTGCAGGTAATAGAGTAAACTTTGTTATACATAAGTTAAGTAATGCTTCTTTAGATAGAAAGAAAGGTCAATTTACACTAAGATATTTAGATGGTGTTGATTTATATGGTGATTTAATGGATATAGCAATGAAATATGATATAATTCAACAATCAGGTGCTTGGTATAGTTGTATTGTAGATGGTAACGAAATATTTAAAGTATCTGGTAAGAAAAGTGTAATTGAAAAATTTAAAAATGATAAAAGTATATATGATTTAGTATATGGAAAGGTAAAGGAAATGTATGAAGACATATCTTAAAGGTTTGAAACACAGAGATGGTTGGGTCAATTTTGTAGTTTATTTTAAAGATGGAACACACTATTGTTTCCAATTTATTGAGGGTGGACATCAAAAAATCAAACAATTATTTGATGAATATGGTGTAGCTTACGAAATGGAAGAAATAAAAAGATGATGCGAGTAGGTATTATTAGTTATCTTCCTCATAATGAAAAAAGAGAGTCAAGAAAAGCTAATATTAATAGAATATTAGATAAACTCCTTTTAATCATTCCAGAAGGTGTTAAAATATATGTAGTAGCACAAGGATATGACGAAGAAGATTATAGACCTGAATTTAATTATTTTAAATTTAAAGAAGGATTAGGACCTAGTAAAGCAAGAAATGTTTTATTAGACGAATTCTATAAAAGTGATGACGATAATATGTTATATATAGATGATGATAATATGATATATGATAGATATCACGCTAAAGATTTATTATATGAATGGCATACTAATCCAGACAAATTTAAAATGATTGATGTATGTGGATGTGTTAATGGAAGATTTACACCATTTACTAAAAAGAATTCTGCATTAGATTTAGATAACTTTTATCATTTCGATAAACTTATTTTTCAAACTACCGGAGAGTGTAGAATAATTAAGAATTTTAGAAAAATAGGAAAACCTTTAATCTGGTACGATGAAAATTGTCCATTAGGCGAAGATTTAAAATTAAGATTACAATTAGAAGCAAGAAAAGATATTTTCGTTTATCAATGTTCTAATTTAATTCAAGGTTCATTTTGTATGAGAGCAAAACAATCAGTATGTTGGGATGCTGAAAGTGATTCTGAATATTATAAAATGCAATTAGAGAGTGCAATGAAAATAAAAGAAGAATTTCACTTTCCTAAAGGTAGGTTATTAGTTAGATTTAAACAAGGTCAAAATACTTTATTAATACCTAACGAATATAAGAAAATTAAAGAAAATTTAAGCTCGTCTACTAATTAGACGAGTTTTAACTGTATTAATATGTGAAGGAAGGTAATAGAAATGGATTCAAAATTTTATGCAGTAAAAGAATATGTAGAGAACAAAATTAAATATATCAATGAAAAACTAAAGAGTGATGAAATCAAAAAGTATCCAGGTTATAGGGAAACAATGAAAGGTAGAAGAACTTGTTTAAGAGTATATGAAGAAATATATTTAGCAATTCAACTAGCTGAAAAAGGAGAAGATATTAATGGAGAGAAAAACATTATTTAGTTCAACAAAGACACTAGTAACATTCGAAGATTATAAAGAAGCCGCTATATTAAAAGCATTAAATGGAAAAAGAGACGATGCTTATAAATGTTTAATGAAATTAACAAAAGAACAGTTAGATAAATATAAGGCATCAAAAGAAAAGAATAAATTAATTAATTTATTTGATGATGCAGGAATAATATTAGAGGATGATAAATTAAGAAGTACTTATAAAAGATATTTCTTTACAATGGTAGCTTCATTAGCAATTTTATCTGATAAGAAATATGATTATAGAGCAAAGGATGAATTACCAAAAGAAAGAAAGAAACAAATAAAAGAATTTTATGAAAAAGAAAAATTAAGGTTTGATAGACAATGTATTCCGTCAGGATTAGAATTAAAAGAATGTATTAGAAGAGCATTAAAAATGACTGCTCCCAAAAAAGCCGATTTGGGACATGTTTGTGAAAACCTTACTTTAGAGCATTTAATTTACTATTATGTGTCTGGTGATATGACTGAATTATGTTTCGATTTTGGTTATACTGATGATTCTAAAAGAGGTCTAGTTAAAAAGTTCTTAGAAAATCTTGCCGCTGTATCAGGTATTTATAATTTTATTAGAACACCTGAAGTAAGAAAATTATATCCCGATGTTAGACAAAAGAAATTAGCAGAGGAGGAATAAAATGGAATATAAATCAACTAGAGCAAAATCAAAAGAACAAGAGAGTATTGTTAGTAAGAATTTAGATATGAAAAGACAGTCTAATTCTGGCGCTACAGCCTTTTACAAAGGCGATGTCATTGGTTCCAATATACTTATAGAATGTAAGACAGTAATGAAAGAATCAAAGTCATTTACTATTAAAAAAGACTGGTTAGAAAAGAATAAAGAAGAAGCATTTCAAATGAAAAAGAATTATAGTGCATTAGCATTTAATTTCGGTGATAATAAACAAAACTACTATATAATAGATGAAAAATTATTTAGACAATTGGTTAGTTACATAGATTCAAATAGTGATTAACTTTGTATTATATAATGAAGGAGGTATAACGAAATGTACCAAAAAATAATAGATGAATTTAATTCAATTCAATTCGTTCATACATTATCAATTAATAGGAAAGCAGTTATCGATGATTTGATTATTGAAATAAATGATGACCATTTAACTATAGATAACGCTTTAGTAATAAAAAATATGCTATTATTACTAGCAAAAGCAGGAAAGTTTGTTAATTTAAAAAGACCACTAAGTATCGGTGGATGGGTTATAATTTCAAGAAAAGGTTATACAGAACCTGAACCAATGAAGAAACTTATTAAAGAACCTATTGAAGTAAAAGAAACTAGTGTAGATTTATTAGACTCTTTAAGATATGCTTTCGAAGTAGATAAATCAGATGAAAAGTTAGAGCCACAAAAGGCAAAAGGTGCTGAATTACAAGGTAAAGTTGATTTTAAAGATATTAATTTAGCATTAGATGCTAAAAGTAAAATAGAAGAATTCAGTAAATATGCTTATGAAGAAGAATTACATCCATCTAAACCAACTAAAATAGCAAATGGTGTACCTATTGAATTTATAGAAGATAGATTCAATCCTAATAATAGAGAGTTAGCTGAAAAATATGGAAAGACAGTAGCAACTATTAGAAGATGGAGAAGAGAATTAGTTTCTGCTGAAAAGGAAGGTGTTAAGTTAGATGAGTTTAGCAAACAAATATAGACCAAAAGATTGGGATGATGTAATAGAACAAAAATATGCAGTACAAATATTACAGAATCATTTAATGAATAAGAAGTTTAATTCAGTTTATTTGTTTTTAGCACCTGCAGGTGTCGGTAAAACAACTTTAGCAAGATTATTTGCTAGTAAAATTAATAATGCTCCAGATAGTTATGTAGAAATAGATGCCGCTAGTTATAATAGTGCTGAAGCAATGAGAACATTAGTTGAAAATGCTAGTACAGGGTCAATTGGATATGAATATAAAATATTTATTATAGATGAAGTACACGCGTTATCTACTCAAGCCTTTCAAGTATTATTAAAAATATTTGAAGAGTCTCCTAAGAAAACAATATTTATGTTATGTACTACTGAGTATAAAAAGGTACCAGATACTATTAAGAGTCGTAGTTTAATTCTTAAATTAGCAAAGATAACTAATAAAGGTTTACATGATAGATTGAAATATATATGTGAAAAAGAAGGATTAAATGTTAGCGACGATATATTAACTTATATTTCTAATGTAGCACACGGAGGATTAAGAAGTGGTATAAGTAAATTAGAACAAGTTATTAGTGCAGGAGTTACAGATTTAGCATCAGCAAAGAAGGTATTAGATTTAGGTATTAGTGAAGATGTATTATTAGAAGTAATAACTAATTTAGATGATTGTAGTAAAGTATTGAGAATTGTTGAAGATGAAATTTATGCACAATGTTTTGGACCCGAAGATTTTAAAGTAAGTTTACAACAATATGTAACAGATGTCTTAAAATATTATTACACTAATGAAATTAGATATACTAATTTAAGTAGTGTTGAAGGTTTAAATAATGTAGACCCTATCAAGTTAAGAAAATTATTAAAGAAATTAACTTTTATGAATGTTGTAAACAAAGAGATAATGGATGGTTTATTCATATTATTTAATGAGGAGGAATAGTATGGAATATATAGGCCAAGAACATTTAAAAGAATCAGTAAATGATATTTATAAAAAAGGTGCCGCTATTGTTATTGGTCCTGATAAATATGGTAAAACATATTATGCACAGGAAGTAGCAAAAGAATTAAATTTAGAATATATTTTAGTAGAGAGTAATGTAGAAAATACTAAAGCATTAATTGCTGAAATAAAAGAAGGTAATCTATATCATATAAAAGATTTACATAAAGCAAGACAACAAGTATTAAGTAGATTATTAAAATTATTAGAAGAAAATATTCCACAAGGAGCTGTTATATTAATAACAACAGAAGCAACTAATACTATTGATACAATATTAAGTAGATGTTTAGTTCTAAAATGTAAGAAATATAGATTAGAAGAATTAGAAGAAGTGAAAGAACTAGATAAAATGTTATATAATATTTATGATACACCTACTAAGTTAAATGAAGTAAATGAAAATATAGATAAAGTTATTGATAGTATTGAAGAATATATTAGTGAACCAGCAACATATAAGACAAATGATTTAGGAGATTTTGATTTTAAATTAGTATCGAATGTATTAATTAGTAAGCTCGCCTTAAAAGGTAATTATATTGCTATAAGGAAAGTAGCATCATTAGCAAAAGGATTTGCAAGAAATGATTATATTCCTAATTGGCAAGCTGTTCATATGATATTGGAGGAGATAAGAGATGACCTTATTTGAATTCAAGGAAAAAGTAAAGAATAAGGATTTAAAGGGTATTTATGTATTGTCAGGTCCAGAATATTATATAAAAAAGCAATATGTAGATAAAATAACAGAAGACTTTCATTTAGTTAAAGTTAAAGATGTAAATGATTTATATGCTAAGTTAGGTAAAAGAAGTTTAACTGGTAATTCAGTTAACAATTTATTGTTGTATACAGAAACAATAAAAGATGTTGATTTTGAAAAACTAAAAACAACTAGTGATTCTTTAGTTATTATTGTAACTTTAGATGATAAAAAAGACACTATATATTTCGAGCAACTAACCGATGAAGTATTAAAAAAGTATACATCTAGTCCATTATTAAAGTATAGAGGACAAATAGAAATAGTTAAAGATGCTTTAAGTATTTTAGGAAAAGATGAAAGTCATATTATTGATGTAGGATTAGTGGAAAATGAACTAAAAGCACCGACACCTGAAGAATATGCAGTAGCAGTAATAGTAGGAGATAAGAAATTACTAATTAGATATAATTATATATTAGTTAACTTAGAAGTATCACCTTATATGTATATATCAGCATTAATAGAAATGTTATCTATATATAATTTATTTATTAAAAAGAGAAATGTCTTTGATGGCACTAATGAAGCTTATAATTTAGGTTTAAATTATGCTTATAGTAAATTGTTAAGAGAGAACTTTGTTCGTCCTAAAACAGAGGCTGAAAAAGCCGCTGGAGGGTATGGAAATTGGAAAACTCTAAGGCAATTAAAGGATATCAACTGTATTAAAATACGAGGGGAGGTTTTGGATATATTATTAAATAACTATATGTATTATGATGCAGAAGCTATTTATAATTATCTAACATTTTGTTTATGATGGATAGATTAAGGTTTTGGTTCGAAACTGAATGCCTTTGCTATTTAAGATGCATTTGGTTATCTATTAGATATGGATATGATGAAGATAACCTTGCTGAAATGTTTAATACTAGAGTAAATATAAAACCAGAAGATAGGTTGAAACTAAAAGAAGCATTAGATAGTAGAGATATGAAAAAGTTTGACGAACTAATGGAAAAGTTAGACATAAGATATGATTTCGATGAAAAAGGATATAATATGTTTTTATATAAAGTAAAATTATATAAGGCAATTATATTTATATTATCGATAATATTAGTATATGGTTTACTTGTATTAATATATGAAGGAGGAAAGTAGAGTGAACGATAATAACAAAGTAGTTTTAAGTAAAGAACAATTAGATAATAATTGGGAGTATTTAAAAACATTATTAAAATCAACTAAAAGAGAAGGAATAGATGATTTAATCAAGTACATTGAATCAACAGATTTTAGGTTAAGTCCTGCTAGTGCTAGTTATCATCATTCTTATATAGGAGGTTTAGTTGTCCATACTATTGAAGTTTATAAAAATGCTGTTGAATTAAATAAAGCAATGAAATTCAAAATTAGTGATGAACAAATGATAATTGCCGCTGTATTACATGATTTATGTAAAGCAAATACATATGACACTTATAAAAGAAATGTAAAAGAAAATGGTCAATGGAAAGAAGTTGATGCATTCACTAATAATGATAAATGGCCTATAGGTCACGCTTCAAAATCAATTATTATTGCACAAATGTTCATCAAATTAGATGATTTAGAAATAAGTATGATTTATGGACACATGGGTCCATTTGATGGAAATGAACATTTCTATACAGCATTGACTCAAAAATATCCTGAAGCAATTTTAATGCATACAGCTGATATGTTGTCAAGTAAGGATACAAGAATTTATGAAAAATAAGAAAGTAGGTATTGAGTATTATAATATAGGTAATTATTTAGTTGCTTATACTGATTATTTACCTAAAAGAAAATTACCTATTTATGTAATATGTCAAAAAGACAATGAATTTATTCATATGGGAATAGTAAAGTATTATGGTCCTTGGAGAAAATATATTTGGGATACAGACGGAATATTTGATAATATAATATTTGATTCTAAATGTCTTAGAGCAATGGCTGACTTTGTTGATTACATAAATAAAGAATATAAAGAAGGAAGGATAGAGGTTAATAGATATGTATAAAGGTAAAGTATTGATAACAGGAACATCTTCAGGTATTGGTAGAGATACAGCAATTCTATTCTGTGAAAAAGGATATGAAGTAATAGGATTCGACATACAAGAATCCGCTATTGCTTATGAAAATTATACACACTATATAGTTGATGTAGGAAAGAAAGAACAATTACCTGATATAGATGGTGTAGAATATTTAATTAATAATGCTGGAACTATAGAAGAAGATAAATCAATAGAAACAAATTTAATGGGATACATAAATGTAGCTGAAAAATATGGTTTTAATGATAGTATTAAATCTATAGTTAATGTAGGTAGTATTAGTGGATTAGTAGGATTAGATACACCAATATATGCCGCTTCACAAGGAGGAAGAATATCTTATACTAAAAATTTAGCAATAAGAATAGCAGAAAAATATAAGATTCCAGTTAATTGTGTAGCATTCGGAGCAGTACTTTCAGGATTAGAACCAAAGTTATATGCTCATAAAGAATTAGTCGACGCTGTCGCTAATGAAAATCTTCTTAATAAATGGATACAACCTGATGAAGCCGCTGAATGGGTTTATTTCGTCAGTGTTAAAAATAAATCGATGACAGGACAAGTTATCTTAATTGATAATGGTGAGCAAGCGAAATATAATTTCATTAAAGCACGATAGGTTGTATTATATATTAGGAGGAGGTGTAAAGAATGAGAGTTTACCTAGCGCAATGCATGGATAATCTAGCATACTATGAGCATTTCACAAAGTTATGCAATTATTTAGAAGGTTTAGGATATTCAGTTTATCATCCTTGGAGAGACGAAGGAGTTATTTTAGAGGATAAATGTACACTTGCTGAATCATTAAGAACTTTTAATAATGATGTAAACAATATTAGAACTTGTGATGTAATGGTAGCTTGTATTGATGGTTTAGGTCCAGATAGTGGAACTTGTGTTGAGACAGGTATTGGTTATGCATTAAATAAACCAGTTATCTTATACACAACAGAATTCAAGTATCTAAAAGAAGGAACTAATATCAATGATGTTTATCCAAAAGAATGCTTACCTGCTAACGAAAATAGCAAAGTAAGAACACAACCAATGATAAACAATATGTTAATTGGTGTAAGTAACGGAACTGTATGTCATACTTTTGAAGAAGTTGCTGAAACTATTAAAAACTTGAACTTATAATCGTTGTATTATATATTGAAGGAGGAAGAATATGACTAATAGTTCTAAAAAGATTAAATTTACAGATGATAACAATAGTAATAAAAAAATTAGATGTTCTGTTGGTTTAACTATAGAGCCATACGGTTATAGACAAGGTCAAAGAGTTGCAGTATTAAATATTGATAAACACAACGGCGAAATGACTTTTAAACAAATCGTATTAGAAATCTATAAAAAGAAAACAAATTGTATTACAATTACATTACCTGAAAATCAAGATTATGATTGTAATATAAAAGAACTAATAGAATATTTACAAAAGTTTGTTAACTATTGTAAGATTCATCTAATGCATTCTCTAAACAAAGACGGAAAAGCAGTTCATTACGATAAAGTATTGAATACTTATTTCGAATATGTTGAAGGATTAGATGAAACAGATTCTATTGTATTATTTGTAAAAGAAGAAAAAGAATTAGAAAGCATTATTATTGAAGCTGATAGAATTAGAACAGAAAATAAATTTAATGGAAAAATATTCATTTTATTTATGCAAGAGCCTAGTTCTGACGCTTACGTTACGATGCTTGATAAAAGTGTACACTATAAGACTCGCTATCAAAAAATTAATTAATTAATTTTCGAAAGTTAATTACTCTCGAAACCAGGAGTTAGAAATAACTCACGTTTAACCGAAGGAGGAAAAAGAAATGACATTAAACGTAATATTAGCGATAGTTGAATTCATTTTCATATTTGGAATGATTCCTGTTGTAAGAAAGTTTTTCGGAAAGAGTGGGTTAGTAGGTATGATGGTAATGTGTATCCTACTAGCAAATGTACAAACTCTAAAAGTAATAGAATTAGGAACTAGTTGGTTATCAGTAGGATTAGGTAATGTAGCATTCGCCGCTATATTTACAATATCAGACTTAATCAATCATAAATATTCCGCTAAAGAAGCACGACAAGGTGTTACAATCGCAACATTCTGTTATGTATTATTCTTTATCGCTATGCAATTAACTATAGCATTTGTTCCAGGACAATTAGACTGGATACAAGATGGTTTAAAAACAGTATATGGTACTGATGGATTATATATTTGGGTTAGTATAGGAGGTATTATAGCATTCTATATTGGTCAATTATTAAATACATTTATATTTGATTGGTTAGTTAAAAAGATTAAAAGTCAAAGTAAGTTAGCATTATGGTTTAAGAGTGCAACATCTAGTATGGCAAACCTAATAGAAAATTTCATATTTGGATATTTAGGTTATGTATTACTTCCATCAATATTTGTATCAAAAGTAATTATGCCATTTAGTTATGTAGTATCAACATCAATGATTGGAACAATACTTGAAGGAATTATTACAGTATTCTCTCCAATAGCATTGTTACTAGGTTCTATGAAATTCTTTACACCTAAAGATGAAAGATAAATATAAATTAATTTAAAACCTGACGCTTCGTTAGGTTTTTTTTATTTTCTTTAAAAAAGGTATTGACTTTTTATATAATATATTATATAATATATTTATAAATTAAATAAAAGAGGAGGAATTAATTTATGAAATTAAATGAAAAAATAAGAAAAGGAGAAATCAAATTAACTGAATACGAAAAGATGGCGCTTCAAGCAATAAGAGATGAAGGTAGCTTCTTTGAAGAGTCAGGTGGTAATGAAACAATAGCCAGGTCAGGTAATTGTTTCTTCGGATGGGAAATATCTGAAAGAGATGTAGACAATAAATTCAATCCTGCAGGAGTTATTAGTTCATTAGTAAAGAAAGGTGTTTTATCAACATATGAAGATGAAGGCTTAACAGGTTATATATTAAATTATGAATTAGATTTTGCAGAAGATGATAAATATAAATTAATATTTGAGGAGGTGTAATTAATGATAAGATTCATAGTTGTAGAAGATAATTATTATCATACAAAGCATACATTTAGTAGCCGGAAGGAGTTGAAAGACTACCTGAAGGTTCACGCTTCAGATGTCAGCAATATATATGAAATAACTAGAAAGACTGATAGATATTTAGATTATATGATGGATGAAGACGAAAAAAGATATATTGTTAGAATAAATAAAATGTATGATGATGAGTGGTATTGCTTAAATGTAGATAAACAATATCCAGTAAGAGTATTTGCTAAAAATAAAAAAGAAGCATTTGATAAAGCAGTTAAAGTATTAGTTGAGCAATATGATTGTGATGCTGAATATCTAGAATTAGTAGAAATACAAGAATATCCTTATACAGAGTTAGACGACTTGAAGATTGAAAATTAGACGCTTCTTTTTAATGCTTGACTTTTAGTTCGACGCTTCGTTTAAATGCTTGAAAGTTAGACGCTTCGTTTCTATGCTTGAGAATTTTAAATTTTAAAATATTCTTTCTTTCTTTTTAATAAATCTTTTAAATTCGACAATGCAATTTAGACGAGCTGACATGTTTCTAGTGTGAGTAATATAAATATACCTTCTAGAAATTAATCTTTAGCATTTTAGTTGTTTTAATAGAATTCTTTTAGTTTTATTCTTTCTTTCTAAAAGTCTTTTAGACAGGCAACCAAATGAAGCCAACCAAAGTCAATGCCAACCTAAGGCGACACCAACCTGCCAACCATTTCCACCACCAGTGTCGACACCAGACAGGTCGCCACCAGGCACGACACCAGGCGACCGCCACCAGACACGACACCACTCTGAAATCGTCAAGGTCAAGGTGCAAAATCTCACCACAAAAAAAGGAGGTCTACTCCTCCTCATCGAAATGAAATATAGAATTTAATAAGGTATAAGCAATATACCAATATAAGCAATGGGTTGCTAATCCGAACCAGGTAAAACCGGCGAAGCTAAATAAGACGGTTTTTAAATCTTTTAATATTAATATTATAAAGAAAATTGCTAATATTAATTTTAAAATATTGTCCCATCTTACCTTTCTTAATTTTCTAATAAATTTTCTAATTCTTTTTTTCATATCCTTTTCCTTCTTTCTTTTATTTATTTTATATATATATTATATAATATTATAATAAAAATGTCAATACCTTTTTTAAAAAATTTTTAATTTTTTTTAAATTAATTTTCATCCTATTTCCTTATTTATATATAATATTATAAAAATTGACGGTTTTTTGAGGGTCGGTGCAAAATTCGGCTTTGCAAAATAGGGCAAATTTTAGTTTTTTAAAGGTTGTTAATATAAAATGTAATGCAAACCTAAAAATGTCGCTATAGGCGTTTTACGCGGTAATTTTAGGTATATGGTGAAATTTAAGGTAATTTAAGGTAATTTTTAATAGAAATTTAAGGTTTAAGGGTATAATTTTTGGTAATTTATATATAATAATAATATAAATAATTAAAGAATTTTAAATTTTCTTTAAAAAAGGTATTGACTTTTGATTATATATAATATATAATATATATATAAATTAAAAAGAAAGAGGTATAGAAAAATGAATAAGGAATTAATTAAAAAATTAGAAAGTATAGTAGACTTAGACGAAATTAAAGATAGCATTATATTTTCTTTAAAAAAAGAGGAGGAAGAAAAATTAAATAAATATTTAGAAATTAAAAGTCTAAATATTCCGGAATTAAGATGTCTAAGAAATTTCTTAGTAATGGAAATTAGTAGATATATAAATCCATTAGCTGAAAAAGATTTTAATAAATGGATTAAATATAATAAATTAATAACTATTACGACGACATTAATAGACAGGGAAATATATAGCCAAGGCGGAAAAATATAATCCGCCTCCTATATAAAAGATTAAAAAATTAAAAAAAAATTAAAAAAGGTATTGACAAATTATATTATATATTATATAATATATATATAAAATAAATAAAAAAGAAGGAAGGAAAGAAAAAATGAAAAAGATTAAAATTAATGAACCATTAAACAAATATTTCAAAGTAGCAACTAGAAAGGATATTTATAATTATACCGGAGAGGAATTTAAAAGTATAAAAGGATTAATTAAAAAATATTCTCCTATAGTAGGATATGAGGATATTAATATAATAGGATATGCAATAGCAAAAGATAAATATATGGAAAGACTTGCATTTGATGGATATGAATTATTAGAAATCGATGACGAAGGTAATTTATATTTCCACGGTGGAGGAAGACTTTTCAATATTTCAAAATCTGAAATTGAAAATTGCATAAATGGATGGAATTAATATAAAAAAAAATAAATTAAGGAGGTAATTAGGATGAAAGAAAAGCAAATAGGTTATATTAAAGCACAAATAGAAGACATTGACTATTTATTAGACAAAGCAAATAAAGGATATGAAGTCGGAGATGTCTTAAAATTAGAAAGTAAAAAAGAGCAATTAGAAAATAGGTTGCTAAAATTAAATAATAATGAAAAATTAACTAAGGAGGAGGAAGACGAAAATAATGTCTTGGAACAAATATATTATTATAGAAATAAATATATGGAATCCGAAAAAGAAAAAAGAAAAGTCTTTAGTTGGAAGGTAATTATATTATTATTTATATGGATGACTATAGTAGCAATTATAGGCACTAATAATAGCAACAGAAAAGCAGTAATAGAAAATGAGGAAAAAGAAAATGCCATTAATTGCTATAGACAATTATTAAAGGATGACGAAATTTATAGCCAATGCGAAATATATTTTCAAAATGACGAATGGTATAAGGATTATTTAGACGAAGTTAATAATTATAATAATCTTAATAATTAAAAAAAATTAAAATTTTTATTAAAAAGGTATTGACAAATTATATTATATATTATATAATATATATATAAAATAAATAAAAAAGAAAGAAGGAAAAAGAAATGAAAAAAGAAAATGAAAAAGAATTAGGATTAAAAATCTTAGCAAAAGAAATGGAAATCGATATCCTAAAAGAAATTAAGGAGAAAGGTTGGAGTTTAGATTATGACAATGAAAGTATAAATGAAATATTTTCTAATTATATAGAAAATTATTATAGCAAAAGATTTGTAGACTACCAAGACTCTAATAATTTAGAATTAGGATATGACATTACTTTTGTCGATAATAATGTAAAAGTAAATGTATGGAAATGGTAAAAAAATTAAAAAAAATAAAAAAAAATTAAAGAAAGGTATTGACAAATTAATATATATATTATATAATATATATATAAAATAAATAAAAAAGAAAGAAGGAAAAATTAAAATGGAAAAGAAATTAACAAAGGCTCAATTAAAAGAAATTGAAGAAAGAGAAGAGGAATTAAGGGGAAAAAGAAGGGAATTAGTTATTGCTATTAATAACTTTTGGGAAGACAATTCTGCCGCAAGTCGTTATTTAAGTAATAGAGGTGAAAAATTAACGGAAGAGGAAGAAGAAAAGAACCTAAGAAGATATGAAGCATTAAATGACTATAAATTAAATTACGACAGGGAAGACCCAGAATATAGTACCTGGGGTACCTTAAGGGATATAGTTATTGTCGAAGGTAAAAAAGCAAATTATGACAAGACGGAAAGATATTGCTTAAGCATTAAAATATTAGAAGATGATTTCTATATGGAGGATAGTAATTGGAATACTAATGAAATTAAATTAACAATTAAATTACTTAGAAAATATGGATATAAAAGAATCCTATATGGAAATGAAAGCACTTTAGGCGTACCTAATTTAGCTTGGTTTATCCAATATGGAGCAAAGGTAGAAGGTAGTTTCTATAATGCAAATTCTCAAAGAAATGGATTAATATTAAATATAGAAGAATGCAATATAGAAGGTTCAGATGAAAAATATTTAGAGGAAGCAAAAAGAAGAATTAAGGAATATATTAAAAATGTCGACGAATTAAGAAGATTTAATTTAAGATATGAAAAAGGTGATTTATATAATTTAGTAAGCGACTTAAATCTTAATTATATAGAAATAGAAAGTATTATAGAAAATTCATTTAAAGAAGTAAAAGACGAAAAAGATAAAGAATTAAGAGAAGCCTTAGAAAATCAAAAGGAAAATAATTAATTAATTTTAATTATTTTCTTTAATAAAGGTATTGACAAATCATATTATATATTATATAATATAATTGTAAAATAAATAAATAAGGAGGAATAAAAATGCCAATAAGTAAGACGGAATTAGTAAAAGAATATTTAGCAAAAGAAGAATATGAAAAGGCTTTAAGGATTGGCAAGACATTTAGAAAAGGAGATAAGCAATTAATAGCTGACATCCAAAGGGGTTGGGATGCTATAAAAAATCAAGAATTTTATAAGCAATTAAAATTAGACCCAAATCAATTATATAATAAAGGAATAGAAAGTTTAAAGAAATTAATTAATAAGGAGGTATATTAGAATGGAAGAATTAATTAATTATAAAATAGAAAATTTAGCAATAACAAAATTGGAGACATATACAAAAGTCCATAATAGATTTGAATATTATAATATAGAAGAAGAAAAGGTATTTAAAATAGAAGACGATTTATCCATTAAAAAGAAATTAGAAATAATAGATGCCATGACGGAAGGATTAGGTTCATATATATTAGAATTAATATTAAAATATGAAACCGCTAAAAATGAAAAAGCAATTAAAATGACACAATATGGAGGTTTTAATAAAAATTCTTTAAACAAATGGATAAAAGAAAATGACCCTAGAAAAATATGCTATATTAGTTATGACTCTTCTTTTCCAAGATATAAATTCGAAGGTAATTTATATAAATTAGAAAGTATAACTCCAAGGACGGATTATAGTTATAAAAGATTATATGACGGTAAAGATATAATCCACCAATTATTTCACGATTTATTAATAAATAGATATAAAGACGAAATTGAATATTATAGGAATAATGACCCAATCCAAATAAAAATGAATAAGGTAAGAGATTTAGCAAATAAATATAATATATATCCAGAAAATAATGAAAAATTATCAAACCTAATTTTCAATAATAAAAGGGAAGGCATAAGCGCGGAAGAAATAAATGCTTATCTAAATATATTAAATGATTTAGAAAAACAAATAGAATATACATATCATAAATTAGAAATAGCAGGAAATTATTATAAAGAAAAATAAAAATAAATAAAAAAGAAAATTAAAAATAATAAATATATATTATAATAAAATTAAAATTAAATAAAAATAAAAATAGAAATTAAGAAAAATGAGGGTATAAAAAATAAGGTATAAGTGCCTTGAAAAAGAGAAATAATAAGTAAAAGAATTTCAAACCAGGTCGACGGAGGTCCGGGGAGATAGATAAAAATATAGGTAAAGAAAAATAAAGAAAAATGTTATTAGTAGAAATATTAATAGCATTTTTATTATTGTTAAATAAATATAAAGTATAAGCAAAATAGTATTAGTCCTATATAATGTAATAAAGCAAATTAAGCAGTAATAAGCATTAAGCATAATATAT
The DNA here is from genome assembly GCA_947629035.1 of uncultured Bacilli bacterium. GTDB lineage: Bacteria > Bacillota_I > Bacilli_A > RF39 > UBA660 > CANRCE01. The sequence continues at coordinate 34,271 of CANRCE010000003.1, forward strand.
AAATGACATTATATAAAGGTGACTGAAAAAGATTATATATGAATTGACATTATTTTTTATATAAAGATTTCTTATATATAAAGGCGACATTATTTTTTATATATAAAGGTGATATAGAGTAAAGTAGCAAGAAAGAAATATTTAAAATAATTTCTCCATACCAATCCGTCTACCTCCAATACATCCTCAATAAATCTCCAACCAATCTCCAGCCAAATAGTGTCTTTTATGTTAAGTTATCATTTATATTAATAGACAATAAAGGCGGAAGGAAATAAATATAATAATGGTAATATTATTAATGTATATAATTAATTAGCATATAAAGCTAACTATATTAACTATATGTATATGTATATATTAATAAATAAATAATAATTATTATTTTAGCTACCATCTAATATACCACCTCCTCCCTTAAAGCCTTGCTAATAGCCATTACTCGCCGCTTAGTATGGTGCAAAAGGTACGGTTATAGCGCGAACTGGCGTGTCGTTGGGGGACCATTAATTTAACTTTTTGCCATAAAATCCAAAAATGCGAACAAGCCGGAGAAAACTCCGATTCGGTGTTAACGCGCCCCAATGTTCACTCCAAATCAAAAATACCGGGGGTGGAATTCTCTGGTTAAAGCGTCGATATAAGTCAAAACAGGCTTGCTTATTGCAAACCGTAAATGCGAAACATCGGAGAAATCCTTGCGAAAGTGTTACTGCGCCCCAGTGTTCGATTAAAAAGTAACGGGTCTAAAACTGGGGCAGATGTCAATCCATAATATTTTAGATAATGATTTTTAGTAAAATCGACTAAAAATATCGTGAATTTTAGAGAAAAATTACTTTGAAAACAGGAATTCTTACTTTGAAAACAGGAATTGGCGGTGAAAAAGATACAAGGAAAACTGGAGAAGAGTGTTATCTCGCCCCAGTGTTCACTCCGCTGACGAAATCTAATAATTATGGTTATTTTATCTAATATTATGAACTAAAATTCCTGTTTTCAAAGTCAATCATATATAATATATAAATATATTAATAACTAATATTAACATATTATTTATTTATATTTATATCTTAAATACTAATAATAAATATTAGTATAAGAAGTTTTGTTGCAAAACTAACGGTATGAATGTTTTGTTTATATTATGTAAATTAAAAAGGTATTATTTATTAGTGTATTTAAAAATTTCGTCTGCCCCACCACCCCTGTCGCCTGTATTATATAGTGAGGAAGGAAATAGAGGTGATTTTGATGAAGTTGAGTGGTGAGGATGTTATCGAGTATACTTTTAGAGATGTTAATGATAATGAACTTAAAGTTGCATTTAATTTAGTTTCTATTGAAGGTAGTACTCCTAATTTCTATCAACATATTAGAGAAGCATTTAAAAATGTTGATTGTTTTGATATTGAACATTGTCAAATTGTTGAAAGAAAATTGATTACTAATGTTATTAACTATAAAGAAGATTAATTTTTCTTTTTATTTAGGTATTGACTTTTTATATAATATATTATATAATATTTATATAAATAAAAAAGATAGGAGGTTAGTACATTGACATTAGAGAAATTGATTAAAGACGGTAAACCGATTGAAACAAATTATAATGATGATTTTATTATTAGTACTATTTATGAATGTCAGGGTGTTAGGTATTTAGTTGAATTAGATACAGAAACAATGATTAGTCAAATTAAAGAAATTTAATAGGAGGAAGTTATGAGAGTAAATGTAGGAGATATTGTTTTAGCAGTATATAGAGATTTTAATCAAGAATTAAAAAAGGCATACTTTGTTGTATGCTATCACGAGTGTTATGATATACCTACTAGCACTAATTTTACAGCAATTAAGATATCATCAGAAGAAAGAGGTTATGGAATTTTATTACAACCTGAATATTTACCTTTTTTGAGTCATAATTCTTATCTTAATTGTAATATTCAATTTACTTTTAGAGAAAGTGAAGTTTTAAAGGTAATGGGACATTTAACTCCTTATTATCTAAATAAACTTTTACAACAAACAAAGAATTATAATAATAAAATGAGTAAACAAATAACAGAAATGATAGGCGAACATAATTTATTCAAAGATTTTAGTAAACCACAAAGAGTTGAGGAAGAGAATTAGAAAGGAAGTTATAGTAATGAGTAATTATAATTTAGCAAGAAAGTTTGTTAAAGAGAAAGCAAAGTATTTAGCAAGAATACAAGTAAGAGACCAAGGTGTACTAAGAAGAAAGTTAGTTAATACATTAATTGATTATACAATTGAAAGATATGATTTAACAGCAATTGAAGGTTTGAAATTAACAAAAGTAGTTAACTTGATAGTTTTATCGAATTTAGGAGATTTTAAAACAAGTAATCCTGATTATAAAAATTTACCAAAGGATTGGGCCTATGTTATTAAACAAAGACCTAGATTATATAGTTTGAAACAATTAACACCTGTTGAAATTACTTATCATAGAAATTATTGTAGTATTGAAGATGGTTGTAGATTTGGACCAAGAGAAACTTGTCCTGTTGCTAAAGGTTGGCTATCTCCTGTAGAAAGGAAAAAGAAATGAATAAGGAAGCTTTACTTAAAAAGTTGTTAAAACTTAGTGAACAAGGTATAGGTGGTGAAAAAGAAAACGCTGAAGCCTTATTAAATAAGTTGTTAAAGAAATATGAAATAAATATAGAAGATATTTCAGAAGAAGAAAAGCCAAAACAAAGAGATATTTGGTATGAAAATGATTATGAATTAAGATTGTTAAATCAATTATACTATGCTTGGTTTCCAAAAAGAGATAGTTGGAATTATACAAATAAAAGATATAAGAAAGCAAGACACACAATGATATTAGAACTAACAGATGCTGAACTTATTCAGTTTGAATATGCTTATGAAATATTAAAAGAGAATTGGTATAAGGAAGTTGATTTATTTTATCACGCCTTTATACAGAAGAATAATATATTTCCTAAGGAGGAAGATGCATTAGATTTACCTAGTGACAATAAAAAAGTTGATATGAAAGATTTAATTAAAATGGAGTCATACGCTAGAGGTATTGATACTGTAGCTATTAGACAAGCAATAGAATAACTGTATTAATTAATGAAGGAGGAGAATAAAGTTATGAAATGTTGTATATGTGGAGAACAAATAGAGGAAGTATTTAGCAATAATGCTTTACCAATTAAAGATGGAAGATGTTGCAATACTTGTAATGATGTTTATGTCATCCCAGCAAGAATAGCTGAATTAGAAATCATTAATGATGAAAAGAAGGCTATGATTAAGGAACTAAAAAATAAAATAGGTGTTAATGATGCAGTAGCTAAGTTAGCATTATCAAAAAATAACTGGGATGTTGAAACTGCATATGAATGGTTAAAAGGAAAAGCATTCTAAGGAGGATTGTATGAGTAAGAATAAATATAATAGATTACAAGGTGCTGAATGGAATTTAGTGAAAGATAATTTCAAATTATTATATGCTTTTATTAATGAACAAGGACATATTAAAGGAATTTATTCTGATGGCGAAAATAAAATATCTCATTGGATGACTGATGAGGAGAAGATTGAATATTTAGATATGTTAAGAAAGGAGGTTAGCAAGAATGAAACTAAAATATAATATAGGTGATGAATTTACTTATGTTAATCGTCAAGGTAAACCTACTATAGTAAAGATAATAGGTGTTAAATATCAATTAGATAAACGGGTAGCAAATTCAACTAGTATGAGTGAAGAAACTATTGAAGATTTAATTGATGAAGGCACATTATTATTAGGACAAGAAGCCTATGAAGATGCTAGAATTAAAGCATTAGAAGAAGAATTAGGTATTAAATTAAAGAAGGAGGAATAATATGAATAAGTTTATTAATTATGATGTAGAAACTTTAAAAGTATTATTCGTAAATGAAGTATTAACAGTTGGTATCTATTCGGGAAAGAATGATAAAGGTCAATTAATAACTTTAACAGTTAATAATAATGGTTTTACTATTAGAACAGCACAAGATAACGGGTGGTATAGAGATGATATCTATGAATATATTGATTATACTTGGATATATAGTGAGACTTATCCAGAAAGGTGGAAAGATTAATGGAAAGAAGAGCTGTTGAAATTGATTATAAAGCGGAATATGAAAGATTAAAAGTTATAATCGAACAACTAAGAGAAGACCATAGAAAAGAATTAGTTGATATGGACAATCGCCATAGAGACGAAATGGAAAGACAAGAAAATACTTATAAAATTATAATTAAAGAGTTACAAGATGATTTGAAATTTAATAAGAATATTATCAAAGGTATATTACATTTCTAATATACCTTTTCAACTGTATTATATAATGTAGGAGGAATTAATTAATGAACTATTTAATAAAATTAAGTATCTTTTGTTTAGGTGATAGCATTACTTATGGTGTTGGCACTACAAAAGGCAGTTATCCTGATTATATTAGAAAAGAATTTACAAAACCTAATAAGTTTCCTATGTTTGATATAGTTGATGTATTTAATTTAGGTATTCCAGGTAATACCAGCCATGATTTAGCATCTAGAATTTTAGAAGAAGTAAAGAATAGGTTATATAGTTATGACACTACTTTATCTCAATGTTTCTTTATAATAATGATTGGAAATAATGATTATAGGTTAGCAATTAATAAAGATAGTTATAAAGAAAATCTAATTATTATTATGCAGAGGCTAAAAAGTATTTTACCTCCAGTAAGATGTAATATACTTTTCATAAATCCTATACCTGATTATAGTAAAGATAAAAGTAGATGCTTTTATGATTTAGCCGAATACAAAGATGTATTACAAAGAGTAACTACTATGTATAATGTTAATTTAATTGATATACCTTTAAAAGAAGATTGTTATACTGAAGACGGAATACATCCTAATGATAAAGGTACTGAAATGATAGCATTTTATGTTAAGAGATATATGGAAGATAAAATTTTAGGAAGGATTGTTATAAATGAACAAGTTAAGAAAGAAAATTAGAGAATTCAAATGTAATACGTTAGATTGGCATAAACCAATACCAACTAGTACATTTGATGGAGTAAATTTAAAGTCAAGATGTAGATATTGTAATAAAGTAATATTAAAAGATAGTCAAGGAAATTGGTTCAGCATTAATAGGAGGTAGTTTATGGATAAACTAACTGAAAAGTTTATTGAAAGAAAGAAAGAGAATCCAGACTATCATAAAATAATTAATATAAAGAGGATTAAGAAACGAATAACAATGTTATTAGGGCCAAATGGTACTGGTAAATCTAGGTCTTTACACGATATGAAGATTGATTTACAAAATGACCATACTAAATTCGTTGAATATTCAACTAGTAAAGATGATTTAGTAGGAAAGTTTGGTAGTCCTTTTGGTAATTTTGGAATAGAATGTATAGCGGCCGCTTTTCATTCAGAAGGCGAAAGAATGGTAGAAAGTTTTTATACTTGGATGAATGGTCCATTCTTAAAAGAAGTACTTTCTACTAAAGAACCATTATATGTATTCATAGATGAAGCAGACTCAGGTTTATCTATAGATAGATTGATAGAAACCTTATCTACTATGATATTTATTAGTAATGAAGAAGAAAAGAAAGGTAGAGAATTACATTTTATACTAACAGTCAATAGTTATGAAATGTATGAAATACTTAATAAAGCTGGAGCTGAAGCGATTTGGGTTCCTACAGGTAAAGTAATAAAACCAAAATCTTATGAGGATTTTAAATGGAGGTATGTAGAATATTATGAAGCAATCAGAGAGCAATTTCAAGGTTGACGATTTTAAATCAATAAGAAATTATATTCACAATTATTTAGGATTAACTAAAGAAGAAGTCAAGGATATTATTTTAGACGAAGTCAGGAAAATATGTCAAGAAGAATGTAGAAAAGTATTCAATGATAATGAGTATTTAGAAAACTTAATTAAAAATACTATAAGAAATACCCTTCAACATTGGTATAATGAAGATAAGAATAATAAAGGTGCATATCAAAGAACAGAATATGTAGTTAATACTATGAATAAGATATATAGCCAAATAGATAAAGAAATCCATCAAATAGTTTGTAGTAGATTATTAGTAGGACTAAAAGAACCTGATGGAAATCAAGTTTATGGAAATGATGGTAAAGTATATACTACTAATATTAGAGGTGATTAAATGAAATTTACTTTTGGTGATATTGTTGTTGTAGAACATAACTTAATAGGTGTAGTTGTTAAATGTTGGAGTGGTGAAGATTACGAATTCACTTATGAAGTATATGTTAGAGATTGGAATGGTATAAAAACTTATCCTGAAGATGAAATCGAAAGATATATGGTAAGACACAAGGAACTAAATGAAGAAGAAATAACTTACCAAATGGAAGCATTAAAGAATAAAGACACTAAAGAAGATATAGACTTTAAGATTAAAGTTTTAGATATGATGTCTGATGAAGAAGGATGGTATATCTATACTACTCTTAAATTGAAGAAGAAATTCGTAGGCAATTATATTTTAACTGACGACGGATTAAAGAAAATAATAGAAGTTAAAGTTGATAGAGATTATTACAATCAAAAAATGAATAGAGTAGTAGATGAAGACGGTAATATTTATTTTATTAGTGATATTGATAAGATATTTAGAGAGAGTGAGGTGAATTATGAAGGAGAAAATTAAAAATGCTTGGAATACTTATAAATATGACATTTTATGGTCTTCAACTTTATTCTTTATATTAGTTAATATTTTATTATTGATATTTATTTACATAACTAGTGTAATGGTTAAAGACATTGTAGCACAATTAGAAGAGTCAAAAGCAACTATTTCAGAATTAGAAGGCGAAAGAAATTATTGGTATATGATTTCAGATGAAATGTCACAAGAATTAGATAGATGCTTTTCAAATTACTATTGCCAAGAGGAGGATATAAATGGAAACTAGAAGATTTGAAAAAATAAGTTATGAACAGTTTGAAAAAGACACAGGTGAGGTATTCACTAAAGAAGATTATGAAAGAATACAAATACCAAAGAGAGCGACTAGCAAGTCAGCAGGATATGATATTAGTGCCGCAAGACCTTGCCTAATTGGTCCAGGTAAAACTAAAATGATACCTACCGGATTAAAAGTAGCGATGGAAGATGATGATGTATTTATTTTAGCAGTAAGAAGTAGTATCGGTATTAAGAAATTATGTATAATGCCAAATAGTATAGGTGTTATAGATGCTGATTATTACAATAATAAAGATAACGAAGGACACTTTTGGATAGCACTAACTAATATTAGTGATGAAACATTAGAAATTCAAACAGGAGATAGAATAGCACAAGGAATATTCTTAAAATATAATAAAGTAATAAATGATAATGCAGAAGGTAATCGTGAGGGAGGATTTGGTTCTACGAACTAATCCTCTGTATTAATTATTGGAGGAGATATAATTGAAAGAGATATTAGATTGTTTAGAAACTGTAATAAATACTACAGGACTAATTGCTAAAAAAGAAGTATTAGGTCGATTTAAAGATAATGAAGAAATGATTATTGCATTAAATTTAGCATTCAATCCTTTTAAAATAACGGGTATAGCTAAGAAAAAGTTAAACAAAGAAGTAGAAGTAGTTCCAGTCATTAATAAAAACGAAGGAAGAAAGTCGCTACTTGGCGCTAGCACGGCGAAAAAAGAAGAGGTTATAAATTATATTGATACAAACTTTAAATCTTTAGCAAACTTCTTTCTAAACCACAACACAGGTAGAGATTCAGATATTAAATCAGTTCAAGCATTTATTAATAAATGTATAAAAGAACATAATCTAACATTTAGTGAAACAAAAATATTAGAAGATATAATAACTAAAGATTTAACTTTAGGATTAAATGTAAAATCTATAAATGAAGTATACGGTAAGGTAATTCAAACTTTTAGTTGTATGTTGGGAGTTAAATTAGAAGGTGTTGAAGATAGTTTAGTAGGTAAGAAAGTAACAGTAACAGAAAAATTAGATGGTAATAGATGTTTAGCAGTAGTTAAACAATATGAAAACCAAGAAAATAACGATATTTATTCTGATGTAACATTTTATTCCAGAAATGGTAAGCCAATAGAAGGATTAGATGATATTAGAGAAGTAATGAAAGATTTACCTGAAGGAGTATATGATGGTGAACTACTAGCAGACGACTTCAATGATACTCAATCAACATTAAGAACTAAAGGTAATAAAAAAGGATTAGTTTACAATATATTTGATTTTATGTTAAAAGTAAATGAATTTTTTGATGATAATTTAAAAGAAGTATCTGAACCTTATCATTTAAGAAGAGTAAATTTAGAAGATTTGTTTTTAGAATATGGTGATGCAAACGGTCAATATATTGGAGCAAATAAATGTGTTAAAAAGGTTGAAGTTTTATATAGTGGAATATATGATAACGATATAGTAATGCAACTTCACGATGAAATAAAAGCAAAAGGTGGAGAAGGTGTTATGATAAATGTTGAAGATAGTAACTATATAAAAGATAGAACTAAAAATTTAGTTAAGGTAAAAGCAATGAAAACTTGTGATATACCTTGTATAGCAATTGAAAATGGGGACGGAAGGTTAGCAAATACTTTAGGTTACATTATATGTGATTATAAAGGATATGAAGTAAAAGTAGGTAGTGGTTTTGATGACGGTAGTAGAGATTACTATTATCATAATCCAGATAAAATTATAAATCATATAGTAGAGGTACAATATTTTGAAGAAACAACAAATCAAGACGGAACAGTAAGTTTAAGATTTCCTGTATTCTTGCAAGTAAGAAGTGATAAAGAAGAGGTTAGTTATGAATAAAAGATATGAGCAATTAGAATTAGATTTAGGTTTGCCAAAGGTTGAATTACCAAAAGTAGATTTACCTAAAATAGAATTACCAAACATAGAATTACCTAAAACAAATATTGATTTAGATGTTCTTCCACTAACAGAATCACCTTTTAAAGGAGGAAAGATTCCTTGGGATAGAATAGTATTTTCAGAAAGTTATAAAAAGCAATTGAGGACTATAATTGAATCAACTATAATTGGAGAAGAACATTTAGGAGAGAATTTAAAAAGAGATTGTTTAACATACTTAGCACAGGTTACGAAAGAGGATGAAGACAGATGGAAAGAAAGTCAAAGAAATCAGTAAAGAAAAAGAATAAGAAATGCTGTTGTGAAGATTGTACAAACTTTGTACCAATAGGAGAGGGAGACCATATCTGTATAGCAGGTAAGGAACCTGTATTAATATTAGAAGATTATATACCTACCGATAATTATTTATATTGTAATGGTTCTGACTACGAAAGTTGGGACGATTTAGACGATGATAATGATTCAAAAGGGAAATAATTTAAAAAGAATTTAAAATTTTTAATTAAATTTTAAATTTTTTATTGACAAATTAAATAATATATTATATAATATATAATGTAAATATTAAATTATTTACTTCATTCGATTAGTTTAAAAGGAGGAATAGAAAATGAAGTTTATAAGATTTAATGCAAACCCAAAGAATTGGAAAACGGGTGATTGTGTAGTAAGGGCACTATCAGTTGCGACTCAACAAACTTGGGAAGAAACTTATAAGGAGTTATGTGAAATTGGTGCTAAGAAATGTAGAATGCCAAATGATGACCAATCATTTGAAGCATTTCTAAAGCAAAAAGGCTTTATGCAAATGAAACAAGAAAAGGATGAAAATGGTAATTGGTTAGATGTAGAACAATTAATAGATGCTCATCCAGACGATATACTAGTTATTAGAGTAGCCCGTCACTTAACAGTAGCAATTAAAGGAGTATTAATTGACACTTGGAATTGTGGTTGCAGTAAAACAGGAAGGTTCTATGTTAAGATGATACCTGATGCATTAGAAGGAGACATTATTAGATACTTACAATTTTTAGAAGAAAATAGAATGATAGTAAAGAGAAGGTTATAAAATAGCCTTCCCTTGTATTAATAATTGAAGGAGGATTAAAATGAAATTTAAAGTAGAGGGTTGTTATGGAATTGGTATTGTTTTGGAAACAGATGATGTAGATGAAGCAATAAAATATGTACAAGATAAAGAAGGCAGTGATTATGAAAGTCATTTAGAGTATAGACAACATTGTGCAGAAGATTATGAAAGACCTGCTGATTATTATCCGACATATTATATCATATTTAATAATAAGAATTATTCAATAGAAGACATATCGAGTCTTAGAACTAATGTTAAAACTTTTAGTATCTATGAAGAAGATATTGCTGATTTAAAAGCAATGAAAGAACAATTTATTAAAGAAAAGAAATCTGAAAATACTATTGATTCTATTACAAGAGAAATAGAAGACATTGAAAAGAAAATGAAGGCGGTATAGTATGTCAGTAAGAAAAAGAATATCTAATGAAAGATTAGAACAATTATATGTAAAAGCAATTTCAAAATTAAATAGTATACCTAATGTAGAATTATTATACCATTTAGAATTATATATGAAGATAGCAGGTATTATTAATTATATTAAAGAAAATGGTAAAGTATCAGTTAGACAATATGAATGGTTAGTTAGTTTTGTAAAGGGAGGAGATGTAGACGAATGTTTAAACATGACGAGAGTGTTGCAGGAGAAAAGAGAAGAGTTATCGAAGATGTAACACATCAAGGAATAGGTGGAAAAGAAATAACTTTAGAATTCGGTTTATCAGTTGATGAAGTTTTTCACTTATGTGTATGTGAAGGTAATTGGGCCTGTAAAAATTTCTTAGATAGAAGAAAAGATATAACAGGAGCTTATAAAGGTAAATTATATTATGGCAAAGTTGAAGGCTTAGGTTATATAGTAACTGAAGAAGAGTTGATGGATTTATGATAGCAAAAGAAATAGAAGAGATGTTTGCTAAAATAGGTTATGATAATTTATTTTATCCTTTTCAAGATGATTTTAGAAATGATAGAATAGTAGCCTGGAGTAATGAAACAGGTAATAGAATTGAAATAACTAACTTACCTTATGTTTATAAATTTAATGAAAGAACAGGAAGGGTACTAAGAATCACTAAAGCTGAGTATAAAGCAATAGTCAAGCTTAAAGAAAGTTTAAATTGGAATACAAATATTAGTGTAGATTACTTAACGCCTGACAGCGACGAAGTAATAGGTATTCCTTATAGGAATAAAAGTTTCTATTCTAAAGATATAGATATGAAAATAGTATCACCTATGTTAAAGGAACTAATTAAAACATTAAATTTTGAAGAGGTATGTAAATTATTCAAAGAGATATGTTTTGACCAAGTTGCCTATTGGGATGATGAAGCTAAAGGTATAATATATAAAGACGATTCTTATAGTAAACTAAATAGAGAACAAGCTTGTCAATTACAAAGGAAAGTATCTACAGCAGTTGATTTATTTAGTCAATCAATAGTAAATAAGAATACATTCGACGAAAATTATCTAAGGGAGAGATTAGGTCTATGACAAAGTTATATAAGTGGTCTAGGAAAGATATTGAAAACGTAGGTAAACAAGGATATAAATTTATTCATTGTGAAACTGAAGACGAAGCGAATGAAGTTAAAGATAATTTAAAAAGTAGAGGTAGATGCGCTCAAGCCGCATTTGCAATAAATCGGGAGGGTAAGGTTATTTACTTTGTAGCAACAAAGGAAAGAAATAAACACTAGGAGGTGTCTATGTATAACCGATTAATCAGATATCTAAAAGATGATTTAAAAACATTTGATAGAGAAGATTGTGCAAAGGTTAAGTTAATTTTAGCGTATTTAAAAAATCATAAAAACATTCCATTAAAGATTATAAAAGAAAAATCATTTGAATATTATCAAGGTTATAGTTTAGCTCAAGGAATAGAACCATTAGATGAATGGTCATTCTATCTTTGTAAAACAGAATTGACTTGGGAAGAATAACTAATAGATTGTATTAATATGTGAAGGAGGATTAGCAATGGAAATAGTAAAGAAACACGAAATCATTGTAGAAGAAATTTTAGAAAAGTATCCTAAGACAAGAAATGACGACTTCTTACTTTATGCCGCTGTTTGTCAAGCATATGGTTTAGATATTAGAAATGATACTATAGCAAACTGGGCTAAGAATCACAAAGAATTAGGATATCCAGCATTTACCTCAATTAATAGAGCAAGATTAAGGGTTGAGGAAAGAAGACCTGATTTAGTAGGGTCTATAAAACAAAGTAGATTAGAAAAAGCAAACGCTATTAAGAAGGAGTTAGGTTATGAAACAAATTGAATTAAGTTTAGGTAAGAATTATGTTTGTAATTGGGGTTTATGGGAAGCCGTCAGAGAGATAATGCAAAATGCACAAGACTCTGAAAAAGATGGTCATCCTTTATCAATAACATATGAAAATGAAGACCTTCCAGAAGGTGGAACATTAACAATAACTAATGATGATGTTAGATTAAACATTTCTTCATTAATATTAGGTAATAGTACTAAAACAGATGATGTTAGTATGATAGGTAAATATGGGGAAGGGTATAAATTAGCATTATTAGTATTACTTAGATTAGGTAAAACAATAACTATTTATACAGGTAGTGAAAAATGGAAACCTAAATTTAGAAAAAGTAAAACATTTGAAACAGATGTCTTAACAATAGAAAGAGAACCTTATGAAGGAGCAGTAGATAGAGAAAGAGTTATGTTTATCATAGATGGTATAACAATAACAGAGTTTGAAATGTTAAAGTTAAAGTCTATTAGAATAAGACAAGAAACAAATAGATATCATAAAATTAAGATGGTAGATTGTGATTATGGTAAAATACTATTAGATGATGAATATAAAGGTAAGTTCTATGTAGAGGGATTATTCATTCAAAATGATGAAAATTTCAAATACGGTTATAGTTTTAATAGTGAAGATGTTAATTTAGATAGAGATAGAAAAGCAATTAACTATTATGAATTATGTGAATTAACAACTAAATCATTATTATCACAAACTGAAGATTTCAAAATAGTAGAAACTTCTATAACATCTAAAACTCACGATACTTCAGATTTACAATATTATTATAAAAATGCTAGTGATGAATTTAAAGAAGGATTCGCTAAAGATTATGTTGAAAGACATGAAATTGATTCAGATACTTTTGTAGGAACTGAAAAAGAAGTAATAGTATCAGGTAAAGATAAAGTAAAAGTAGTTGACGAAATTACAGCAAGATGGGTAAATGATGGCCTAGGTAAAGAAGATGAATATCAAGAAATTAGAAGAAAAGTTGAAGATAAAGATAATGAGGAAGTAGCTATGAAATACTATAATAATAGTGTACTACCTAAATTATATGATTGGGCTATTCATAATAGAAAAAGAATATCTAAAACTCAATTAATTAATCTATTTAATTTATTAGACGAAGTTCCTGTTGATGGAATTAGATATATTAGATATGATGTTAAATTAAGAATGGCTGAAGAATGTGGCTTAAGCAAAGACGATTTACAAATGAATTAATATTTATATTGATAAATAGGAAACATTAAGCAAGCGTTAAATAGCGCGGTATAGCGTATAAGTTTTAAGGAGGTGCTATATATGATGCAAGTTGAATTAGATAAATTAAAAGTAGGAGACACAGTTTACTATAGAGATGAAGACTATGACGGAAATGTTACTATAGTAAAAAGGAAAATAAGAAAGATATATGTAGCGCCTTTACCTATTGAACCTAAAGATGGTAAAAGATATATGTGTACTTTCTATGAAATAGCTGATGGTTTTGGATGTCAAAGAAATTGTATATTTACTCTTAATGATTTGTTTACACTTTCTAATTATGCATTAGATAGTATGTATAATAAAAATGTAAGGAGGAAGAGTAAAATGAAAATACCAGAGGAATTATTAGAAAAGATAAAAGAAAAGACACAATGGTTTGAAAAAGAATACGCTAGTATTTATGGAGAATTATGTAGTTGTGCAGGAGCAGGTGCTAAAAGATTACCTGTTATAACAATATATGATTTAACTAACATATTAGAAGAGTACTTTAAAAGTCAGGAGGAAGAGAAATGACGAACTTTATGAAAGATGGAAAATGTAGTAAGTGTGGTAGTTGTTGTAGTAACTTTATTCCTTTAACTGAAGAAGAAATAAAAGAATTAAAGGAATTAGTAAAGAAACCTGACACGGAAGTACAAATAAAATATGATGATAAAGGTAGATTTTACTTTATGTGTCCATTCTTAATATTAAATGCTGTAAGCAAAGAAACAAGATGTTCAATATATGAGAATAGACCTAGTATATGTAGATTATTTAGATGTGATAAACCTAATGAAAAATTACCTTTAGAAGAAGCAAAGAAATATAGAGTTGTTGATATGTTGCATGAAATAGTTAATTATGATTATCAGAAAGATATAGGTATGACATTTGAAGAAGCAAGATATTGGCATAATCAAAAATGCCTAGCAGATAGGGAGCATGACAATGATAAGACCAAGAGAGTTTGATAGGTATAATAGATATCTGAATGAATTACAAGTTATTCTTAATAAATTAGATGCTTGGGAAGAAAGATTAGATAATGAAGTGAAAGAATTATCTAATGTCGATAAGGAAATAGGTGATTATCTTCATATTATAGAAGGAGATAACGAAATTAAAAATCCTAAGACATTTTTAAATAAAATGAGATTAGCAAGAAGAAGGAGACGCGAAATCAAAGTTATTACGGGGGTTTTACATAGATATAGACAACTAACAAATAGGTTAGGAAATAAAGATAGTAGAGCAATACTTCTGACAGAGTTAAGAAAAGAAGTAAAGGCTCAGTTAAAAGATTATAATTTTAGAATAGTGGAAGGTGAAGAAAATGAAGGTGTTTATAAGCCAGCCTATGATAAACAAACCAAATGATATTCTTTATAGAGAAAGAGAAGAAGTAGTAAAGCAATTAAAAGCTGAAGGATATGAAGTAATAGACTCTATATTAGATATTCCAAATGCAACTCCTTTATTATATTTAGCAAAATCAGTTGAATTAATGAATGAAGCTGATGGAGTAGTATTTATGAAGGGTTGGGAACAATCTAGAGGATGTACAATGGAACATGATATAGCAGTATTATATGGAAAGTTCGTAAAATTATTATAGGAGGAGATAATAATGTGTAGCGCATTAAGAAAAATTGAAAGAAATAAATTAAAACAACAAATAGGTTGTAATAATATTTCAGATGCTTGGAGAGAACATCAAATAGTAAAATATGGTCCAAAAGAATATGTTGCATTAAGAAATTCTAATAGACGATTTAATAAAACTCACTATGTTGGAGAAAAATTCTTAGTAGATAAAAATGCTAGAATTACAACTGTATTAAATTCTAAATAGGAGGTAATTAAATGATTACTAAAGAAGTAGAAATCCAAGTAAAAGATTTCACTTATAAAGTTATGCTAGTTGATGAAGATTATAAGTATTTAAGAAATAAAGATGAGCAATTCGAAAATATGGGATTAACAGATGTAATAAAACAAGTCATCTATATTAGAAATGATTTAAAACCTAACAGAATGTTTCAAGTTATCCTACATGAAGTGACTCACGCTTATTTAGATGCTTATGGTTTTGCTGGTTCAAGATTTACTGAAGAAGGTGTTTGTACCTTTATTGAAGCATATGGACAAGATATATATTCTTTAGCACAGTATATTATCAGGAGGTTTACAGTAAATGAAGGAAAGCAAGATTGATATAGTTTTTAGAATCATATTTAGTATATTAGGTCTAATATTTATAACAACGTTATTTTATATGTCATTTTATCATATAGAGAAGATATATGATAGGTTAGAAGAATTAGAAAATAAAGTAGAAGTATTAGAAAAAGAAAAGAATGAATATGAAGAAATAGCAAATACCTGGTATGAAAATTATATCGAGTTAGGTATTACTTGTGGAGCAAACGAATAATATTATTAGTTGGTGGCGGAATATAGACGCGAAGGTATAACCTTGGAGCAATCTGTGTGGTAGTGAAAGTCTATCACCCGACGACAATTAATGGGGATGTTTAGGTTTCGACTGCAGGTTGTTAGTATGAGTAGCAAGTACTAGGCCGCTAGTATAAAGAGCAAACAAAATAAACGCTAAAACTTTTATTTCTAGATTAGCAAATTTATTTGCACCTAAAGCTTCTTACGCTTTAGTATAATCTATGCTCATATAGTAGGTCCAGCATTCGTCGACTATATGAGTATCGTAAAAGAATGCAACCCTCTCGGTTGAAAGTTTTAAGAGTAAATTAAACTTTATATGTTAGTGTAGTGTTGTTTAGTTACTAGACTGACCTCTAATCCTCCTTAACTAAAATAAACTTGTAGGATAACTTGTATTTTAGCAGTTTGTAGGACACGAGTTCGATTCTCGTCATCTCCACCAATATGCAGGTTTAGTTCAATGGTAGAATGATGGTCTCCAAAACCACTGATAAATGTTCAAATCATTTAACCTGTGCCATGAAAGATACACCCCGTACTTTCTAGCAAATTTCATTTTAATTGTAGGTTATTTAGTAGTGAGAAAGCATGGTACTGCTGTGAGTAACTAAATGTAATTATATGAATGTTAATTCTATCTCCTACAACTTCTTTCTATAAAAGTGCTCGTGTCTATAGCACTTTTTTTGTTTAGTAAATTATATATGAAGGAGATGATTAAAATGATAAAATTAGCAAAGGAAATGCCTTTAGAAGGACAATATGTTAACGAAGTAACAGAGATTAATTTCAAGGATATTAGTAAAGGTAATTGTAATGTTGTTTATTTAAAAAATCCTGAAGTTAATAAAGAACTTATCGAAGGTATTAAAAAACTTTTAAATCGTAAAAGAGCCTATCTAATTTATATTGAAAGTGCTGATAATGCTATTATCAAAGAAGAACTAAAGAATCATCCCAAAAAGAGTATGCTATCTTTCATATATGATTTTATGGAGATGGACCAATCTGGAAAACTTACCATTTATGATTATATAAGAGTAGATTTAGAAGGAAAAATGGAATACTGGGATAAGTTAATTAAATTTAGTGAAAAGGTGCCTTGTATATATATTATTAAAAACGCTCCAGATTTATCTAAAGTAAAAAATATACCGGGCAATTATAGGTTCGAATATGAGACAAATAAACAAGAAATATAGAAATTCAACTGTTGTAGCTAATAAACTAGCAACAGAGAATATGAATATCGTTTATAAAGTTTTATATGATAAGTTTAAAGGTAACGCTTATGACCTATTATTAAGTGTCGCTTACGATGAATTATATAATGCCGCTTATAGGTATGACACTAATAGCAATCTAAAGTTCACAACCTATGCTTATAATTGTATTTATTTTAAATTATTAGAAGCATTAAATAAAGAAAAGACCTATAAAGATAATGTATCCTTATGTGGAGACTTCGGTAGTGATGATGTAATGACTGAAGATATAAAAGCAGTAATGTTAAAGAATTTTAATAGAGGTGGAATAGATACAGATTATGATGAATTACAAACTTTAGCTGATTTAGGATTATACGAAATGGGTTGGGAGATGCGACATCAGGAATTAAAAGGTGGGAGAGATGCAAAACCAAGAGACTTTAAACAAAGAAAGATAATAAAGAGGGTGGATGAAAATGAGAATGATTGATAGAACTAAAAAGTTAGCAAAAACTAGACCCGATATGTCTTGCATATTTCAAACACCTATTTTAATATATCCCAGATTCACTATTTATAGAACATATATTTGGTGTTATGGTTTAAATAGATTAGAAACTTATAACACAACGGAACTAAAAGAAGATATTATTAGGTTAGATAAAGAAGATAAAAACCTTAATGAAAAACTAAAACTTTTAGGATATGACCCTGAAGAAAACGTAATTTACTCATTTTACTTAGAAAACGACCGCGCTAAACACTGCTAGCGACATGTTTCGAACACCGTTAAGGTAAATGTACGTAGGGAAATTTATGAAAACATATAATAATAATGTAGGAATAAAAACCTGCATTATTATTTTTTTTGCATATTAAATTTTTGCAAAACATATAATAATAATGAAGGGAGATAAATCTTTTATTTCCTCTCATTTGTTTCATTAGTTTCAATCGTCGGCTCAGGACGTAAAGGAGGAAAAACGAAATGGATAAAGAACAAATAAAAGCCTTACTTACAGGTTTAGGTATTACTATTACTGATGAACAAGCTGATACTATTTTAGCAGGTTTCAATAAGTCATTAGATAATAATTATGTAACAAAGGCAAGATTTGACGAAGTTAATGAAAAGAATAAAACATTAACTACTCAATTATCTGAAAGGGATGCTTCTATAACTCAATTAAAGAAGGATATAGAAGATAAACCAAGTAAAGAAAAAGTTGATGAATTAGAAAAGAAATTAGCTGATAAAGATAAAGAGTATGCTTTGCAATTGGCTGAAAATACTAAGAAAATTAGAATTATTTCAGAAATAGCAGGAAAGGTACATGACAATGATTTAGTTATCGGTCAACTTAACTTGGATAAAATTACAGTTGATGGTGATAATGGTCCAATAATTGGTTTAAATGAACAATTAGAAGCTTTAAAGAAATCTAAAGGTTTCTTATTTAAAGATGAAAAACCATTACCAGGTGATGGAAATGCTACTCCAAATGGAACACCTAATACTAATAATGGTATGAATGTTCCAGAAGGTAATAATAATGCAAATCCTGCCGCTAATGTTAAATCACCAAATGTTGGCCAACAACCAGGAGGTAATGTAGACCCTGAAGATAAAGTTACTAAGCAAAGGGATGCAATAATCCAAAAAATGTTAGCTAAACAAAAGCTAAATCAATCTAAAAGAGAAGGAGAAGAGTAAGATGGAAGTTAAGAAAAAAGATTATGGTATGGAAAACACTATTCTTTATAACCTTGACCCATATGTAGGAAAATCTATTACTATCGATGATTCTGAAGTTGAAGAAGATGAAAATGGTAAAAAGATTGTAAAAGCTGGTTCAATCGTTGATAAAGAAGGTAAAATTGTTAGTGACGACACTGCTCGTTATATCGTTCTTCAAAATGTTGATGTAACTGCTGGTCCTAGAAGCGCAACTGGTATTTATAGAGGTACTGTTGATGTTTCTAAAATGCCTGTAGCACCTACTGCTGATGTTATCTCAGCTATTAGTGGTATAACATTTATGAAAAATGATTCAGATTATAAAGCTTAATTTAATCTGAAATTAAAAATAATTTAAAGAAGGAGAGAATAAACATGGATGAGATTTTTGAACTTTTATCTGCAAAAAATCTAGAAACTGTTTGGGATGAAACAGTTGTTAATAGAATTCCATATGCAGGTGAAAAATTGTTTGGAACATCTAAACAATATGACTTAACACTATCAATGTTTAAAGGTAGCAAAGGTTTACCTGTTGCATTAAAACCTTCAACATTTGATGCAAAAGCGACTTTACGTCCTAGAATTGGAGTAAGTAAACTTGAAACTGAAATTCCATTCTTCCGTGAAGCATTCAAATTAACTGAAAAAGATAGAAGACAACTAGTTGCATTTAGAGCAAGTTCTCCTGAATTATTTAATAGCATTATAGAAAATATTTATAATGATAGTAATAATTTAGTTGAAGGTGCATTAGCTGTTAATGAACAAATGAGATGGTCATTATTAACTGATATGGCTATTACAGTAAGTTCTAATGAAGCTGATTATGATTATGACTTCGACCCTGATAATAGTTGGCATACAAATAACTTTGTTCAATTAGCTGGTACATCATTATGGACTGACTTAGTAAACTCTAATCCATTAGAAGATTTACAAGAAGGTATTGATAGTATTGCTAATAGAACTGGTGAAACAATCACTAAAGTTTATATGAATAAAGTTACATTCGCATTACTAAGACAAAACAAAAACATCAAAGATGCTATCACTGTAAATAATAACAGTTTTGCTACTGTTTCTAAAATCCGTGAATTATTAATGAGTGAATTAGGAGTAACTGTTGAATTATATGATAAACAATTCCAAAAAACTCAAGACAACGGAACTTTAGTTAGTGAAAAATATCTTAAAGATGGTTTTGTAGTATTGTTACCAGATGGACAAATTGGTACAACAGTATTCGCTTACACACCTGAAGAAATTGATGCCGCCGCATTAGAAAATAAAGGTGCTGATGTTGCTGTTGTTGAAACTGGTGTTACTTTAACAAGTATTATCCATGAACATCCAGTAACAAGCGAAATTATATGTTCTGAATTATGCTTACCTACTCTTGAAAAAGCTGATTCAGTATATGTATTAAAAGTAACTCAAACTGATTAGAAAAATTAAAACGCATACTTAAGCTCTTATGTCAGCATCAATAGTTTTTATATCAGATGGTATAAATATATTAACTGATGGAAAACATTAAGCTCGCCAAAGAGCTTGGTTGATATTGATATTAGTTTTTGTATGCGTTTTTTTTATTATTGTAATATATTCTATGAAAGGAGAAAAAGTCAGATGACTAATAAATTTACAGTTAAATTAGACGGTGTTATTTATGCACCAGGTGAACTTGAGATTACTAGTAAAGGTTATAAACCCATTAAGGTTAAAGCTCCTGCTGAATCTGAAGTAGAAAAAGCCAAAGCTGAAGAAGCCGCTAAGATTGCTAAAGAAGAAGCTGAAAAAGCTAAAGCTGAAGAGGAAGCTCGTAAAGCTGAAGAAGCTAAAAAAGCTGAGGAAGAGGCAAAGAAAGTTGAAGAATTAGCTAAGGCAGAAGAGGAAGCTAAAAAGAAAGCAGAGGAAGATGCTAAAAAGGCTGAAGAAGCTAAAGCAAAGGAAGCTGAAAAGAATGCTAAAGAAGCAACTGATGCTAAAGCAACTGATAAAGTTGAAGACAAAGCAAAAACTGATGCTAATAAAACTACAGAAAAGAAATAAGGAGGTGTTAACTTATGACTAGAATTCAAATTCTAGAACATCAGTTAAAAACAAGCCTCACTGAAGACGACTATTGTTCTATAACAGAAGACGATAAGTCTTTTGTTTTGGCTAAAGCTAAACAAATCGTTGACGGTTATGTAAATTACAAAAGTGGTAGTGAATTAGATTATGTTGTTTGTGATATAGCATTAGATATGTTATTAAATCAAATGACTAATAGAGTTGATAGGAAACCATTAGCTGTTCCTTCCAATGTTGCTTCTATCAAAGAAGGTGATACTATTATCACTCTTAATACTAAAGAGGATGATAAAACAGAAAAGAAAACATCTTCAATGACTGGAATGGATGCTTATTATATTGATACTTATAGAGATGAGTTAAATAGATATAGGCGATTAAGGAGGTAATGAAGGATGGAATTACCTGATATGAGAGCAATTCACGCCTTACTTTATAATGATAAAATGACTGTAAGACGAACTAATAGCGATCCAAATGAATATGGAATAATCGAAGACGAACGTACTATAGTTTATGAAGATGAACCTTGTAAACTTAGTATGTATACGTTATCTAGAGAAGACTTACCAAATGACGATAGTGTATATTTTAGAAAGTCGAATTCAATTATCAAAATTTTCTGTGACCCTAAATACTACTTTAAAGCAGGTGATTGGGTTGATGTTTATAGAAAAAGAAGAGATAATGATGAATGGGAACTATTCTTTAAAGGGTTATGCAATAAACCAAATGTACACGGAAGTCACCAAGAAGTTGAAGTCTCTGAAAGGGAGGTAAACTGATATGGCTACTAGTGTTGGTTCAATTTCGTTAAAAATGGAAATTGGTGATATACAAAAGTATATCGATAAAATGAAAGCGGCTAAAAAGAGTCTACCTCAATTTTTTAGAATGGTAGTAACCCAAATGGGAGATGCCGCTATAGATTATGCTATTCCAAGAACTAGAGTTCGTACTGGTAGATTAATAAGTAGTTATGTCTTATCTCCGATTGAAGAAAGAGATAATTCATATAAAATAACAGTGTCAAATAGTGCATCAGAGAATGGGGAAAGCTCTTATGCAATATATAATGAATTTGGTACAAGATTCATGGCACCAAGATTAATGCTTACTACTGCTAGGGAAATGATTCTTACAGAAGGACCTGAACTAATAGAGAAAGCATTTATTAGAGTATTGAGAGGTGATTCTAGTGGAGGATATACTTTCAAACTCAATTAGTTTGATGATTCATAGTCATCCAGAACTATCTGATATCCCCATCTATGTAGATAGAAAAAACCAAGATTTTAAGGTTCCTGCTTTTTATGTATATAATGCTTATACTAAAATAACAAAAGGTAGGAGAGATAGAGAAGTATTTGATGAAAATGTTAGGTATTCATATTTTATAATTTATAAAAATGGAATTGACCAAATGTTTTCTGCAGATGCTAATCACGTTCTTGGTATATTAAGAAGAGTTTTTCGTTATGTTGAAATTATAATGCCTGATAAATCGAAACGCCTTTTCCATGTAAATGATTTTGATGTAAGTTATAATGATTTAGCAATGACGATAACTATAAGATTTAAGATACCATATAGATATATATCTGAATGCGAAAAAGTTAAATCGCTAGAAGATATAATAATAGTGAAGGAGGAAAATTAATATGGCAATTGGAACTTGGGTTACACAAAACAAAGTTAGACCTGGTGTTTATATTAATTACGTATTTAGTGATGCTGAATTAATAAACTATGCTAGTGACGGTGTATTAGCACTACCATATGTTTTACCTTTAAGTCCTGATGAAAATTCAGTAATTGAAGTAACAGCAAACACTATGAAATCTAAAGCATTAGATAAGTATGGCGTAATTAGTGGTAGTGATGCCTATAAGTATATCACAACATTACTTAAATATTCTTCAAAACTATTACTTTTCTCTGCAGGTAAAGGTGGTACAAAAGCTAAATTAACAGTTAGCTCTGAATTTACTGCTACTGCAAAAGGTGCTGGTATTGAAGGTAATAAGTTTGCTGTTGAAGTATTAGCTTTAAAAGATAAAAAGCAAACTTTTAATACTTACTATAATAATGAATTAGTAGCTATTCAAGTTTATGATTTTGATTCAAAAACTATGAGTGGTGAAAATGACTATGTTGATATCGTTGTTGACGGTGAAACAGTTACTGAAGCTGTACCAACAGTTTTAGCTGGTGGTGTAGATGGAGAAATAGATGCTAAAGAAACATTAACAGCAATGTTTGCCGCATTAAGTTGTTATGAATTAGAAATAGTATCTATTCCATTTGACGAAGACAAATATGATTTCAGTGTTGTAGAAGATTTCATTAATGATTATAATGCAAATCATGTACAAAAAGTTGTTGTTGTATATCCTAAAACAGATGATGAATCAGCAAGTAAAAATAGTGAGTTTGTTATAGCAGTTGCCGCTCAAACAGCTACATTAGCAAATGGATTAGTATTAGACCCATTAAAATTATCTACTTATGTAGCCGCAAAAGAAGCAGGTGCTACTTATACTGATGACTTAACATTTAACTTATGTGATGATATAGTTTCTATTAATGAATTATCAAATGAAAAAGTAGAACAAAATATCAAAATGGGAGTTTTAAATCTAAGTTTAAGAAGTGATAGAAGTGTAGTTATAGAAGATGACATTAATACGTTAGTTATTCTTTCTGAAAATCAATCTAGTTCATTAAAAGCAAACGATACTTTAAGATTATTAAATAATTTATCTTATAGAATTGTAAGTTTTGGTGAAAATACTATTATTGGTAAAAAGAAAGTTACTGAAACAACTTTAAATCTTGTTAAATCATTTGTTATTGGTATAATGAATGAATATGTTGAAGAACAAGCAATTGTTAATTTCGACCCTAACAACGATGTTCAAGTTGTATTTGGTGAACAACCTGATGGAATCTTATGTACTATCGCTATACAAAAAACACAAAGTGCTAAGAAATTATACTTTAGCATTGGTGTAAGATAGGAGGTAATATTAGATGAACAATCATAGTGAAAGAGAATTATTAGATATTCAAAACCTTGTAAATGGTGCTGAAGGTACAGTTTATTTACAAAGAGATAACACAATGATTCCGCTATTAAATGTTAGAACTATTACCGCCACTGTTACTAAAGAAAAAGAAACAAAGAAAGTAATAGGTTCTAAAGTAGCGAAAAATAGATTGTCTGGATATACTTTAGCAGGTACAATGAATGTTTATTATTGTAGTTCATACTTTACTCAAATGTTAAGAGATGATATCAAAAATGGTACTAATACAACATTTACTTTAATCGTAACAAACGAAGACCCTGCATCAATGATTGGTAGACAATCAATTGCTTTATATCATGTTGATATTGATAGCCATGATATTTTAGCAATCGATATTGATGCATCTGATATGAATAGTGATATTCCATTTACATTTGATGATTTTGAAATCCTTGAAGCCTTTGAAGAAGTTAATAAGTAATATATTAACGAAAGGAGATATGATTTCAAATGGGTTTATTACAATTTTTAAAAGACAATCCGATTGATGAAACGTCCAAAACATTCAAAATCAAATTAGATGGTCGTTTAGCACAAGCTGAACCATTCGAAATGAATACTATTAATAGGGCTGAATATAAGAACCTTCAAAATATGGCAATTAAAAATGGTAAATTACAAACTGATAAATTAGCTACTTCAGTAGTTGTTAACAGTTGTGTTAATCCTAAATTTAATGATGTCGATTTGATTAAGGAACTTAAAGTTGCTACACCTGAGCAAGCAGTTGAAAAATTACTTACAGCAGGTGAAATTAGTGCCCTAGCCTTACAAGTAGTTGAGTTGTCTGGACTAAATGTTTCTGCAGATGTACTTGAAGAAGAAGTAAAAAACTAATAAAAGCGGGCGACCCAGACACAATGTATGCATACTATTGTTTGCATAAATTCCACTGGTCTCCTGCTTTTTTTGTTAATCTGCCCCTTAAGGAAAAGGTTGTGATTAAGGTAATGATTGACGAAAGAATCAAGGAAGAGAAGAAGCATTCATCAACCACAAAAACTGGACAATCCTCCAAACATATATCGTCTAGACGAAGGAGGTGATAGGGTATGGATGGAGAAATTACTCTACCTATTGAAGTCATTGATAATGCCACTAAACAATTAGATAACATTATTAATGAAATGAATAAATTCAAAAACACTGCTGAAAAAAGTAAAAAAGTAACTTTTATGGACAAACTTTCAGATGGTGTTGACAGTGCCCTATTAAAATTATCGAAAGGCGAAAAATTATTAAATAGCTTCGGTCTTAAAACGACTGGAGCTTTTAGTAATTTCGCTTCAGGTAATTATGTTGAAGCCACAACAGCCTTGATGGATATGTCTGATGAAGCTACTAGATTACAAGGTAGACTAGCATTAGCATTAGACCAAGGTAGTAGTGTAAATGCTTTTAAAGATGAAATAAGAAAAGCCGCTGACGAAGCTCGTACTAGTTTTGATGCTATAGCAGAAGGTGTTGCAGGTATAGGTTTAGCTTCTGGTGATATGTTTAATGATAAAGAATTATTAGACTTTACTAAATCCTTATCTATGTTATATAAGATAGGCGGAGCAACAACAACTGAAACAAAAGCCGCTATGGTTCAAATTAGACAAGCATTAGCAAAAGGTAAATTACAAGGTGATGAGTTTAAATCATTATCTTCATTACCAGGATTCTTAGATTTAATGGCAAAAGAACTAGGTGTAGCAAAAGGCGAAGTTAAAGAATTAGCAAGTGAAGGAAAAATTACTGCTGAAGTATTTAAAAATGCTATGTTACATGGGGCTACAGAATTACAAAGTAAGTTAGACACTATTCCAAAAACATTTGGTGATAGAGTCAATGAAGTAAATAATGCTTTAAAACAATTTCAAAATAAAATAGGTTTATTATTAAATAAATTAGCAAATTCTAAGCCAGTTATTATATTTTTTGAAGCCTTAAAGAAGACATTTGATAAATTAGTAAATGCCGCTAGAAGGTTAACA
Source organism: uncultured Bacilli bacterium (assembly GCA_947629035.1). Lineage (GTDB taxonomy): Bacteria > Bacillota_I > Bacilli_A > RF39 > UBA660 > CANRCE01. Next base: position 60,452 of record CANRCE010000003.1, read on the forward strand.
AGATTTTTAGATAAATTAATACCTAAAGATATTGCAGACGAGTTTGATGATATATCAGACAAGGCTGATAAGTTAGCTAATATATTCGCTACAGCCGTTTTAGTAGTATTAGGCTTAGTTATAGCCAAAGTCGCTTTACTTGGTGCACAATTTATCATAATGGGTATACAAGGCTTTATAGGAACTTTTTCAATATTATGGCCACTATATTTACTTATTGCTGTTCTATTGTTAATAGGATATGCAACAGGTGAATTAGGAAATACATTCCAAGAAGTATTTGGTTTCATTGGTGCCTTTGTAGGAGTTACAATAGCATTAATATGGAACTTATTCTTAGCTTTATTAGATTTAATTTTAGGTGTCGTTAATACCTTAGGAAGAGCATGGATGATGTTTGCAAACTTCTTTGGTAACATATTTAATGACCCAATCGCATCTATTATTTATTTATTCCGAGATTTAGCAAATACCGTTTTAGGTATATTAAAAGCAATAGCAAGTGCTATTGATAAGTTGTTTGGCTCTAATTTAGCAGGTGCTGTTCAAGGATGGATGGATGGTGTTGATAATTTAGCTGATAAAGCCGCAAATAAATGGGGTAATGGTTCATACGACGCAGATGAATGGGAAGACATAAAAAGTGAATCATTGGGACTATCAAGGATGGATTATGTTGATGCTGGTGTTACTGGTTATAACATTGGTGCTGGTATTGGTAAAGGATTAGACAGTGTATTAGATGGTAGTTTATTTAGTGATATAAGTGATTTAGGAGATAGTACTGATATGTTTGGTACTGACTTAAATGATTATGATGCAAGTACAGGTACAGGTTCGCTATCAACTAAATTAGATGACGATACTGTAGATGAATTAAAAGCATTTGCTGAAATTCAATACA
>CANRCE010000004.1 GCA_947629035.1 uncultured Bacilli bacterium
TTTACATTATAAAATTTAATTATATTATAAATCTTATTTTTTAGGAGTTAAATCTCCACACTTATTCTACACTAACCTCTTCGGATTGTGATTTTTTTATAATATAATAGAGATGTTGAATTAAAAAATTTATATTTATTCTACTATTTTAAAAAAAATAATTACTATGATATTATAAAGTGACTAGAACAACAAATAAAGCACCAATAAAGGTACTTTACTTATTAAATAAATCACTATGACTTCCTGTATTCATTAATAAAAGTAATAGCATGTTATCATTATATTGATAAATTAACAACCAATCTGGTCTTATATGACATTCGTTACAGTTTCTATAATATTTATCATCAAGTAATTTGTGATTTTTATATTTAGAATCTAATTCCTCTTTAATCGCTAACTTATTGATAACATCTTTTAATTCATCAATATTTTTTCCTTGTTTTAGAATTTTTTTTAAACTTTTTTTAAATTTTGTAGAATAAACCACTTGATACTTATAATTAATCATCTGATAATAAACTCTCTTTCAAATCATTCCAATTATTATATCTAGGATATTTTTCAGGATTATTAATCATTTCGTTAACTTCTTCTAATGCTTCTAACATATCCTTGCTTGGTTTAGGATTAACCACTTCAAAAGGTATACCATCCTTATTTATAAGTTGTTTAATTGCCATATTTACGTAAGTACTCATATTTAGACCTAATTTTTTAAGAATATTATTAGCAACTTCTTTGTCATAGGCATCAACTTGAACACTAATAGCACTTGTAAGACTTTCCATATATAACACCTCTTTCAAATTAATAATAGCACTAAAATATTATATTGTCAATAAAACAACTATGAAATATAATATATTAACTATTTATTTTATTATATGTTATATTAGATAATTTATCCATAATAAAAATACTGGTTTACTGTTTTATAATAATTTTTTATTATGTTTTTTGATTAATTACCACTCTTCTTCACTTTCAAACCAAACAGATTTACTTTCTAATTTCTTTATATCATTTTGCATTTTATTTGATTTTTTTTCATAATTATTTAATTTCATTTTAACAATTAAAATTTTCCTTTAATATATCTTTATTTTTCTTCTTTAAATTAAATATTCTAGCAATTGATAACAACTTATGTTGTAATATAATTAATTTGTAATCAATAAATTTAGAAGTATATGATTATATTTTATCTAATTACAAAAAAAGCTAGATATAAATCTAACTTATATTGTAATTATCTTCTAAAGAAAATTCAACATTTTCTTCAATCCAAAGTTTTCTTGGTTCAACAGCATCCCCCATTAAAACATTTACTCTTTTTTCTGCTAAAGCAACATCACTTATATTAACCTTAACTAAACTTCGACTAGCAGGATCCATTGTTGTTTCCCATAATTGTTCAGGATTCATTTCTCCTAATCCTTTATATCGTTGAACTTTATAATTAGTTTTTTCACTAGTATATTCTTTTAATTCTTCATTAGACCATATATATTTATCTTTATTGACTGTCGTTACTTTATATAATGGTGGCATAGCTATATATAACATACCATTTTCAATTAAAGGCTTCATATAACGATAAAAGAAAGTCAAAAGCAAACATTGAATATGAGCTCCATCATCATCAGCATCTGTCATAATGATAACCTTACCATAATGACTATCTTTTACTGTAAAGTCACTTCCTATTCCTGCTCCAATAGTATGAATTAAAGTATTTATCTCTTCATTTTTTAAAATATCTTCTAATCTTGATTTTTCAGTATTAATTACTTTACCTCGAAGTGGTAAAATAGCTTGCGTTCTTCGATCTCTTCCCTGTTTAGCACTACCTCCAGCACTTTCTCCTTCGACAATAAATAATTCTTTTTCTTCAGATTTTTTACTTTGAGCAGGCGTCAATTTACCACTTAAAATTTTTTCTATTTTCTTACTATCTTTACCCTTTCTTGTTTCCTCTCTTGCTTTTCTTGCTGCTTCACGGGCTTCTTTCCCTTTTAAAGCTTTAGATATAATTTTTGTAGCTATATTCTTGTTTTCTTCTAAAAAGAATTTTAATTTTTCCGTTGTTATAGATTCGACAATACTTCTTGCAATGGGAGTTCCTAATTTAGCTTTAGTCTGTCCTTCAAATTGAAGTATATTTTCAGGTATTTGAACACTAATAATCGCAGTTAATCCTTCTCTAACATCAGATCCCTCAAAACTTTTATCTTTGCTTTTAAAATATGAATTTTCTTTAGCATAATCATTTAACACTTTCGTAATAGCGCTTTTAAATCCTACCTCATGACTACCACCATCAGTTGTTTTAACATTATTAACAAAAGATACAATATTCTCTGCATAACTATCAGTATATTGTAATGCCACAGCTACATTAACCTTATCTTTTGTGGCTTCAAAGCATAAAACATCATGAAGTGGTTCTTTTTCTTCATTTAAATATTCGCAAAATGAACGAAGACCATTTTCATATAAATATTTCTCACTACGTCCTTCAATTTCATCAATTATTTCGATTGTAAGTCCATTTATTAAAAAAGCACATTCCTGCATTCGCTCACAAATAGTTGAAAAACTAAAATTAGTATAAGAGAAAATCGTAGGATCAGGTTTAAACTTTACTGTTGTACCTGTTTTATTCGAAACTCCAATTTTCTTTAAAGGAATAGTTACCTTACCACCATTTTCAAACTTAATATAATACTCTCCACCATCTCTTCTTGTTACTACTTCTAAAACACTACTTAAGGCATTTACAACTGAAGCTCCAACACCATGTAGTCCTCCAGATACTTTATATCCCCCTTCAGAAAATTTACCACCTGCATGAAGAACAGTATAAATAACTTCAGCCGTACTTTTTCCTGATTCATGCATTCCTACAGGAATACCTCTTCCCTTATCAGTAACACTGACCGATCCATCTTTATGAAGAACAATTTTTAAATGATTACCATAACCATTTAAAGCTTCATCAATTGAATTATCTACAATTTCCCATACCAGATGATGTAATCCCCTCTTATCAGTAGAGCCAATATACATACCAGGTCTTTTTCTTACTGCCTCTAATCCTTCCAAAATTTTTATCGAACTATCATCATACTTATTTTCAGCTGATTTCATTTTATCACATTCCTATTCATTAGTTAATTATATCAAAAATTGGGCTTATAAGCAATAATTTGTCATCTTTTTGACAATTAAAAATTAAGCTATATTTCTCTATATTGGTTATAAAATATTCAAAATGTATCCTTTTTGGTTACATACATAACTACTTTTTTATGTTAAAATATAATTTGAGAGGAAAAAACACATATTATAAATTTAATATGTGTTTGAAAGACTCATTTAGTAAGCCTATATTCTAGTATATCATCAATATGGCACTCTAAAACATAACACATTTTGGCAAGTACATCACTATCATATCTTGTCAGAGGTTCATTATTATAATAATCTTTAATTGTGCTATATTTTAAGTCTGTAAGCTTACTCATTTGGTAAATTGTAAGATTGTTTTTATCCATTTGATCTTTTAATTTAATAATAATTTTACCATAGTCTTTTAATTGAGCAATTCCTCTCATTTTATTGATGTTACCTCCTTATAAAATATTGTAACATGAATAAAACCTCAAAAATATACCTTTACAAAGGAACTATTATAATGTATGATATTAATAGGAGGGCGCATATGGAAATAGATATCGAAAGTTTATGTCAAGATATTATCAACTATGATAATAAAAAAAACAAGAATTGGAATGAAGTATTTTATGAAATCAGTAATAACTATATTGATACTAAAAATGTTGATTTAACCAATAAAGTCCTAATTAAAGTAGTATCACAAATTACAAAGATGGGATACGATATTCTAGATTTACCTTTTCATTTAAAAAAATATAAATAATTAGATTTTAATAATCGAAGAAAGTCGTTTTATGACTTTTTTTTCTATTCTCGAAATATAAGATTGAGATATTCCTAAAAGTTCAGCAACCTCTTTTTGAGTAAGTTCTTCCTTACCATTTAATCCATAACGTAATTCTATTATTTCTTTATCTCTTGGATTTAATTTTGCTACTTCTTGATATAAAAGATTACGATCTAACTGTTCATCAAGATTTTTAGTTACTAAATTAGCATCTGTCCCCAATACATCTTCAAGATGAAGTTCATTACCATCACTATCAAAACTCAAACTATCATCTAGAGAAATTTCCGTTCTTTTTTTCTTTGTCTTTCTTAAATACATAAGTATTTCATTATCAATACATCTTGATGCATATGTTGCAAGTTTAATATTCTTATCTAATTTATAAGTATTTACTCCTTTAATTAAACCAATAGTGCCAATTGATACTAAATCTTCCAAATCAATATTGGTATTTTCATATTTTTTAGCAAGAAATACAACTAATCTTAAATTATGTTCAATTAATTTATTTCTTGCCTTGGTATTTCCTTCCATTGATTTTTTTACATATTCATATTCTTCTTCTTTACTTAAAGGTTCTGGTAAAATATCACTACTACCTACATAGAATACATAATTTAACTTTGCTAATAACTTTAATAACAATTTTAACATACCTCTTTCTCCTTTCATATTAAATCCTTATGTAATATACAATCAACACCATCGATATTTATTTTATTCTCTAAAGTAGCTATTAAAACATTAGTAATAGTTCTATTTTCAACTACTATTTTATCAGGCTTATAGCATTTTAATAAACCATGAGAGGATACATCATGGTAGGGAGTCATTATAAATTTCTTATTTTTTAAATTAAAAAGATGAGGATTTACTAAAATAATAGGCCTTTTTAAATAAGGATCATATAAATTATTTCCCGTATCTAAATATGCTGTTAAATTCTTTTTTTCATTATTTATATATATGCTAATTTCGTAGTAATTAGAATAATGTTGTTTTATTTTTCTATTACTTTTTAAATAAAAATAAAGAATTAAAGGTGATATTAATAATATAATAATAAAATTTAAGGATAAACCATTATTATAAAAAATTAATCCATTATTTTTATAAGCAAATTCTATTTTTAAAAAATAAAGAAAACCTCCATAGATAATACTTATAAGATATAAATATAATATATTATTTAAAGTATATCTTATACCTTTATAACCAAATACTATTAACACCATAATTATAGCTATAATTATTTTAAAGAAAAATAGCAGTAATGTCGTTGTTTTTATAAATAAAAATAATAAACTAATACTACCAAAAATTGCTCCCAAAATAAGTCTTTTTATTTTTACTCTTCTTTTTAAGACAATTGTAGTGGTAATAAGAAGCAATAAATCAATTAAAAAATTAAGAATAAATACCAAATCAAGATATACTGTCATTTACCTCACCTTTATTATTATAAAAAAAAGATGATCAATATTTTGTCATCTTTTGTCTTAAACTAATCTTTTAATTCAATATAATCACCAGAGTCAAGATATATTATACCCTTATGTCCTTCCATTTCCTGATAGATACTATTATAACTATTTAACTTGGTAATTTTACTTAAAGTTATATAAACATAATTTCCATCTTTCATATAAAGTAAAAATCTAGAATCATCTACTTCATTTGGATCATATTGAATTTCTGATATTTGAGCTAAAACATCATAATCTACTTCACTAAATTTACTTATAAATTTATCATATACTAAAGTTGGATAATTAATTAAAGTAGGAATATCAGTAAGATAATGAATGTTATCTAATTGTTTTCCACTTGTCAAAATTAATTTATCATTATAAAGACATAAAGGTTTATATTCTGTTATTTCTAAATAAATTTTACTAAAATTTCTTTTTTTTACTTTTACTTGTTTTATATAATCATTTTTTTCTAAAATATTTTTAATTTTTTTTGAAGAAGTAAGTAAATACTTGGGATATGTATCCAATGAAGATATCGATAATATCTCTTTATCAGATAAAATATCATTTCCTATTACATAAACATTTTTAATAGGAAGATTTTTTATCCAAATAAATCCTAAAATAAGTAAAACTAAAATTATAGCAAAAATAATAATATTTTTAATTTTAAGTTTTCTCTTTTTTACTTTTACTTTAATTTTAGTCTTTTCTTTCATCTTTATCACCTTTTTATTTCTTGTTCTAGAATTAAATCAATATTATATTTTTCTTTGACTTTACTTTGAATATAAGTTATTAAATTTATAATATCTTCTCCAGTAGCATTTCCTTTATTAATAATAAAATTTGCATGTTTTTCTGATACACAAGCATCATTTATATTGTAACCTTTTAATCCTAAATCTTCAATTAAAGCCCCTGCAAAAAGTTCATTAGGATTACGAAAAACGCTACCTGCTGAAGGCATATTTAAAGGTTGAGTTTCCATTCTTCGTTTAGCTCTATTTTCCATTAAACTAAATATCTTATTTTTATCATCTTTTTGTAATTTTAAAGTAGCCTCTAGACATATATACTCTCTTTTTTCTTTAAATAAACTACTACGATAAGAAAAATTCAATTCATCCTTTGTCAAAGTTTTTATTTGAAAATTATCATCGATAATTTTAACACTTTCGACAATCGAAGACATATCTTGTTTATATGCTCCAGCATTCATCGCAACGGAAGCTCCAACTTGACCTGGTATACCTCCTGCAAATTCTAAACCAGATAAACCCAAAGTTGCAACTTCTCTTGCTAATTTCATTAAAGAATAACCTGCTTCAACAACGATAGTATCATTATTAATAGAAATATGATTTAGATTATCTAATTTAATTACAATATCATAATTATTTTTAGCTAAAATGATATTACTCCCAGCACCTAAAATAATATATTTTAAGTTATTTTTTTTTAAATATTTTAAAAGATCTAATAATTCTTGACTATCTTTAGGAAAAATCAAATAATTTGCTAAACTTTCTATTTTATAAGTATTATATTTTTTTAAATTTGCCTTCTTTTGGTATTGATATTTTTTTATAAAATCCTCTATCATTTATCAATCATTTCTTTCAATACATTATAAATACGAGTAGAACTATCTTTTATACCTAAAGCCTGTAAATTAGTTTTAATTTCTTTTAACTTTTTGTCATCTTTTAGAGTATTATCAATTAAACTAATCAAATTTTCTTTATTTAGATTTTCTTCCTCTAAAATAATTCCTGCCTTTTTAGATACTAGACTAATAGCATTTTTATATTGATGATTGTTAGGTACATAAGGACTTGGAATAAAAATTGAAGGTATTCCTAATACAGTTACTTCTGCAATAGTAGACGCTCCTGCTCTAGTTACCATGAGTGAAGCATTTTTCATAAGTCTTGGCATATCATAGATAAAAGGATATATTTTTACATTTTTAGGTACTTTTTGATTTTTTATTTTTTCATAATATTTATTTCCCGTTACAAAAACAACTTCATAATCTTTATCTTTAAAGGCATCAATAAAAGAAAATATTTTATTATTAACACTACTACTTCCCTGTGAACCCATTACAATTAAAACAAGTTTCTTATCTTCTGTTAAATTAAATTCCTTTTTAGAAGCTTTTTTAATAGTTAAAGCTTTCTCACTACAAGGATTTCCCGTTAAAACAACCTTATCTTGAGGAAACATATTTCTAGTATCTTCAAAAGATATTGCTATTTTTGAAGCATAATGGCTTAAATAACGATTAGATAAACCTACAATAGAATTTTGCTCATGAATAAGTGTCTTTTTCCCCAATTTTTTACCAGCCCAAATAACTGGTGCCGTAACATATCCACCACAGCCAATTACAACATCAGGATTAAATTCTTTTATTATTTTCTTACATTTCTTTCTTGCTTGTAAAAAGTTTTTTAAAGTTGTAAAATTCTTTAATAATTTTTTACGATTAAAGCCTGTAACATGAATAGCTTCATAGTGAATTCCAAATTCTGGTATTAAATCTTTTTCCATTCGATTATCTGTTCCAATATAAACAAAAGAGCTATCTTTTTCCTTTTCCTTTATCGTTTTTATGATAGCTAAAGCCGGATAGATATGTCCACCTGTTCCTCCTGCTGAAATAACTACTTTCATGTTATTAACCTCCCTTAATTAAGTTACTTAAATTATAACATATTTTTATTTAAAAAGTTATAAATCTATTTAATTATACGAAATATTTAATAACATATGTCAAGAAACTAGGTAATTTATAATATCCATAAATTCGATTTTACTAATAAAAAGTAAAATCGCTGCCATACTTAAAAATGGCCCAAAAGGAATTAAATGATCCTTATTTTTCATCATAACAAATAACGCTACAGGAAAAGCAATAAAAGTAGCTAAAAAAATACTTGTAATTGATAGAGCATATCCTAAACAAAGTCCAAAGAAAAATAAGAGTTTTATGTCCCCTCCTCCCAAAGACTCTCGTTTAAAAATGAAATCTCCGATAAGTTTAATTATATACATACTTACAAATGAAATAACACCATTAGCTATTATTTCTGAAGTATCAATTATTCCATAAAAAATAAAATTTAAAATAATAATTAAAAAAGAACAAACATATAAAACTTCATCTAAAATTATCATATATTCAATATCACTTATAATAATAATAATTAATCCCGAAATAAACACTAAACCTATAAAAAATTTAGGTGTAAATCCATAAGAATGATAGCATACAGCATACAATACAGCAGTCATTACTTCTGCTACTAGATAACTAAAGGGAAGCTTATTACCACAGCATCTACTTTTTCCTTTTTGAATTAAGAAAGATAAAATGGGTATTAGTTCATACCACTTTAATTTTCGTTTACAAATATGACAATGAGATGGTGGACTTATTATAGATTGTCCATTTGAAAGTCTAGTTGATACAACATGGAAAAAAGATCCCATTATACTACCAATTACTATAATTATAATATAATATATTACTTCCATATTTTTGTCTCCTATTCTACATCTATTGAATTATAAATATCAAACATTGGTATAACTATTGATAATAAAACTATACCAACAATTACAGCTAGTAAAATAATCATAATTGGCTCAATTAAACTTTTAAGCTGTGTAATTAGATTTTTTTGTTCACCTTCATAATAATTAGCAACATTTTCCATCATTTCTCCTAGCCGACCTGTTCTCTCACCAGTTAAAAGCATCTCATACGCAATATCAGGAAAAGCCCATTGTCCTTTAAAAGCTGGAGACAAACCATTACCATTACTCAAATTAGTAATTGCATCATTTATTAAAACTTTATATATTTCATTATTAGTAACTCTACTTAACATCTCCATACTATCTGTAATAAATACATCATGTTTCATTAGTGATGAAAAAGTTTTAGTAAAAGTTATTACTTCTTTATAAATTAAAATATTACTAATAACTGGAATATGCATAAATATCCATTGAACTAAATATCTAAAACTTGTTACATTCTTATAAGTTAAAATTAAACCAATAGCTACAATAACAACAATAACTAAAATTATAACAATATTTTTATCTAAATAATCACTTAAATTCATAATAACTTTAGTAATTGCTGGTAAATCTGTACCCAATTGACCATAAATTTCAACAAATTGTGGCACTACATATAACATAATAAAAGTTAAAACAGCAATGGATATAACAAATATAACACTAGGATAAGTAAGAGCACTTATAACTTGCTTTCGATTGGCGTCACTAGTTCGATAATAGTCAGCCATATCATCCAAAGTTTCAGGTAAATCTCCTGTTAATTCTGAAGTTTTTAACATATTAACTAATAGTTTAGGAAAAACATTTCCTTGTTTAGCTAAAGCACTAGAAAAGGCAACACCTTTATTTAATTCATAAACAATTTTTTGATAAAGAAATTTATCTTTTTTCTTTTTAGCTTGTCTTTCTAAAATAATAACTGAATCAGTAAGAGGAATTCCTGATTTTATATAGGTAGAAAGTTGAGTTAAGAAAAAAGCTAAATCTTTAAATCTCATTTTCCCATGACTACTTAAAGCAGCAAGTCCTAATGTTGTTGATAACTTATCTTCTTTTAATTCAATAATCTGATTACCTCGACTTATTAAAAATGATTCGGCTTCAACTTTACTTGGAGCATCAATTGTTGCTGAAACAACTTTATTTTCTTGAGTTTTTACCACATATTTAAATCGAATATTTTTAACTTCTTTATCAAGATCATTATTTACCTCATCATTATTAATATCAGCTAAAGCTGATGGACTTGCTAAATCCACCTTTTTTTTACTAATAACAATCTTTTCCCCTTTAGGTTTAGAAAAAGGCTTTGCAAGCAATGATATAACAGCATCGAATAATTTAAACAACATCATAAAAGGCCATAATAATATATCTAGTATCATGCAATCCACCTCTATTCTCCACTAATATATAGTATAACATAATTTTATATTTTTTTTAACACTTTTTTATAAAATTTCATATATTATTTTAGGAAGGGGTACTAATATGTTTCAAAGAGGTTTTATGCCAATGCCAATGTATATGTCCAATATGGCTCCTGGCTTTATGGGTCTAGGAAGAGGTGGATTATTTAGATCATTGCGTGGAGGTACATCACTTTTTAGAGGAATAAATTGGGGTAGTTTATTTAATAACGCCTCTCGGGCCTTAGGTGTTGTAAATCAGGCTATTCCTCTTGTAAAACAGGCAGGTCCAATGTTTAATAATATGAAATCAATGTTAAAGTTAGCATCAATTTTTAAAGATGAAACTGATGATGACTATCGTAAAAATAAAGATAAAACTACCGTAAATAACAACAATATTGATAAGGAAGATAAAACTATTACATTAGATAATGATTCAAATACACAAATTCTTAATTATAATAATCAACCAAATTTCTTTATTTAAAAAAACACCAAATTTTTAGTTTATTCCATAATTGGAAAACACATTTGGTGTTTTTTTTTACATATTTTTTATTTTATCTTTAATTTCACCTAAATAGATAGCAATATCATGAGCATCACTTCCTCCACCTTGAGCAAATGATTTATTTCCTCCTCCATTACCATGACACTTAATAGCAAGTTCTTTAATAATTGCTCCACAATCAATTTTATCACTTTTGCTTTTACAAATCATATTAACATTATTACCACTAACATTAGCAATTAAGATAAAAGCATTATTAAGTTGATTAGCTAATGCATCAACAATTTGTTTTAAAATACTTATTTCATAATCTTTAGTAATAGTAATAATGACATCAATACCATTTATTTGTTCTTTCGTAGCTAAAAATATACTTAAATTTCCTATTGATTTAGATGATTTTTCTCTCAAATAATCTTTTTCTAATTTTTTTAATTGTTCCTTTAAAACATCTAAATCATCTTTTACCGTAATAATATCTTTATAACTTGTTAAAGAATAATCATTTTTCTTAAAATCAAATGTTAATTTAATATCTAGATTATTTGCTTCTTCAATTATTTTTTTTGCCTTACTCAATAACTTATCTCTTTCAATGATATATGGCTTAATAGCTATTTGTAACATAGGCTCAATATTAATATCTGTTGCCCCTTCGATACGATAAGTATCTGCTCCTTTATTTTCAAGAGAAATAATTGCCATCTTATTTATATCTTTAGTATTTTTAACATGAGTACCACCACATAGCTCAATTGAATCTGCTATAGTTACAGTTCTTACAATATCACCATACTTATCTTCAAATAAAGCCATTGCTCCTTTTTTCCTAGCTTCTTCTAATGGTAAAAATTCAATTACTGTATCTTTTTTCATATTTATTCTTTCATTCGTTCTATCTTCAATTTGAAGAAGTAATAAATCAGATAAACGACCATGATAAGTAAAATCAAATCTAAAAGTTTTTTCATCTACTCTAGAGCCTGCTTGATGAACATTATTACCTAAAAATTCTTGTAGAGTTTTCTGTAAAAGATGAACACAAGAATGATTTTGCATAATAGCCTCTCTTCTTTCCCGAAAAACAGAAGCCTCTACTTTATCACCTTTTCTTATAATACCATCTAAAACTTTTGCTTTAAGTAAATGTTGATGATTTGGAGCTTTTATAACATCCGTTACTTGAACCGTTGCAAAATCATTTTTTAAACTACCAATATCACTTACTTGTCCACCTGATTCAGCATAAAAAGGATTTTCTCTTAATACAACATAACATTCATCATTTGCTGTATCTACTAAAGCATTATTTTCAAAAATAGAAACTATTTCTGTAGTAACAGTCAATGTATCATAACCAACAAAATTACTTTCCTCTTTATAATTAAGTAATAATTCATTTTGTAAATTCATACTATTTTCTACTTTACGATTAGCTCTTGCCATTTCTTTTTGTGCTTCCATATACTTTTTAAAACCTAAAACATCCACCGTAAATCCTTTTTCTTCACAAGCTTCCATTGTAAGTTCAATCGGATAACCATATGTATCATATAATTTAAAAGCATCTTCGGCAGTTATTTCATTATTTAAAGATGTTTTAAATAATTCTTCTAATCTTTTTTCACCAGAAATTAATGTTTTTTGAAATAATTCTTCTTCTTTAGTAATCTGTGTTTTAATATAATTACTATTATCAATTAATTCAGGATAAATACTTCCATATTTTTCAATAACAACATCTGCTAATTCACTTAAAAAAGAACGATTTATTTCAAGTTTTCTTCCCATTCTAACAGCTCTTCGAAGAATTCTTCTTAAAACATAACCTCTACCATAATTTTCAAAAGTTGCCTTGTCTGCTAAAGCAAAAGTAAGAGCCCGAATATGATCTACAATAACTTTATATTCCATTTTACCATTATAAGGAATATGAGATATTTCTTCAAGTTTTTCAATAATAGGCATAAATAAATCAGTTTCATAATTAGTAGGTTTATCTTGTAAAATACAAGCCATTCGCTCTACACCCATACCTGTATCAATATTTTTACTAGGTAATTCATCATAATTTTCTCTTTTAACACCTGCTTTAGCATTATACTGACTAAATACATTATTCCATATTTCAATATAACGATCGTTTTCAATTTCATTCTTTAATAAATTAATACCTAATTTTTCCTTATCATATTTTTCACCACGATCATAAAATATCTCACTATCAGGCCCAGATGGTCCTTCACCTATTTCCCAAAAATTACCCTCTAATTTTATTATATGACTATCATCTACTCCAAGTGATTTCCATATTTCATAAGCTTCTTTATCAGTTGGATATACAGTCATATAAAGCTTATTTTTATCAATATCAAAATATTTAGGACTAGTAAGTAATTCAAAAGCCCAAGTTAATGCCTCTTTTTTAAAATAATCACCAATAGAAAAGTTACCTAACATTTGAAAGAAAGTATGATGCCTTGCTGTCTTACCAACACTTTCGATATCCCCTGTTCTAATACATTTTTGGACACTTACTAACCTTTTATTTGAAGGAACTACACTTCCATCAAAATATTTTTTTAAAGGCGTAACTCCAGCATTTATCCATAAAATAGAAGGATCATCATGAGGAATTAATGAAGAAGATTCTATCCTAGTGTGACCTTTTTCAATAAAAAAATTAATATAAGTATTTATTATTTCTTCACCAGTTAATTTTTTCATCTAGCCTACCTCCTTATAAATTTCTAAAACATCAGCTTTTAACTTCTCTAATGTAGTATTAATTATTTTATAATCATAATCATCATAACTATCCATTGCTGTCTCGGTAATATGTTTTTTCTCATCACTAGTTAAATCATTTTCAAAATTAATACGATTTACATGAATAGTTACAACATTATCAAATTTTTCTTTAACACCATAAATTTCTCTAGGTAATCTAATATCAGGTACAATAATAGCATCGTAAAAATATGAATATATTTCTATATCATCATTTTGTCTTTCAATAAACATCTCCGATTTATTTAATTTATTTCTAATTATATCTGTACCTAACTGTTGTAAAATTTCTCGGGGTTTAGTCTGTTCACTACCATCCCAGTCAGTCATCTCTTGAGCATAAAATTTAATATATTTACTTGCTCGTGAAATAATTACTTTTTTACCATCTTTTTCATAAAATTCTTTAAGATAACTCGCAATAGTATCTTTACCATGACGGGCCTTACCCGAAATTAAATATATTTTAGGATTTTTAAATACAGCTTCCATGATTCCTCCTTATTTAAAAACTACAAAATCGGCTTTTTTAAAAAAGTAATTTTGCAGTTTAAATATATAACCTACATTACTAATTAATCAATTTGAGGTGTAGTTTCATCTCCGATTTGATTTTCTTCTGCACTTGGCTGTTCAGATGCATTTGAATTTACACTAAATGGTTCATCAGATGAAATAGCTGAATCTTGAACCTCATTTGTCGTAGATGTTTCACTTGCTACACCATCAGTTGTAAGAGTTGCAGTAAATGTCTTTCCAATTTGTGAATTTGGAGTATTCCAAGCTAACCAAACTCTAATTTTTATTTCTGTACTAGCTTTTGGAGCTAATGTAAGTCCTTTTTTAATAACATTAGAACTTAAACTATTATATGATACTGGTTCATCACCATCAACCATTACTTTAATATATTGAGAATCAAAATTAGAGCCTTCTTTAGCTAACATTTTTACATCAAAAGTATAAGTTAAATTACCATTATTGGTTATACTATAAGTATAAACTTGACTTTGCTTACCAGCATCGTCTTTCATAGGAAAAGTATTCGTTAGCGATATATCACCACTATCCGATGTTTTCTCAATTTTTAATAGACCTGTTTTATAACTAGAATCCTTTTCTGATTTATCTACTTTAAAAAACAAAGCATAAGTTGTACCAACAACAACTGCTATAATTAAAATAATTGTAGCAATTAATATCACTATCTTTTTATTCATTTTATCACTCGACTTTCTTATAAGATAATTATATAATATTTTTTTTTCATTGTAAATAACATTTTTTGCTTTTTACATTGTTAAAATAAATTTTATAGTAATTGTTTAGTTTTTTTTAATTTTATTTATTTTAGCAATTATATCCTGATGTTCTTTACTTCCTATTACTTCTTTAGAAGTTGTTTTGGTATTAGTTAAGTTATTTTCTTTTAATAGTAATATTCTCATTACAGCTTCATCTATTTGTTTTTCGGTAATTTTGTTATCTTGGATTAATTTTTTTATTGTCTTTACAATTTCTTGAGGATTATTTGGCATTAATAATAAATCCACTTTAGCATTAATTAATTTTTCACACATTTCTTCCATTGAATAATTATCAGTAATAGCTTTCATATTTAAAGCATCGGTTATTACAACACCATTGAATCCTAACTCATCACGAAGCATTTCTGATACAATTTTTTTTGATAAAGATGCAGGCTCATCACTATTAGTAATATTAGGAAGTGCTAAATGTCCTATCATAATAACTTCAGCATTATTTTTAATTGCTTCAATATAAGGTTTTAGTTCTAATTCATATAATTGTTCTTTTGTTTTATTAATAATTGGTAATTCATAATGAGAATCAACACTAGTATCACCATGACCTGGAAAATGCTTATATACTGCTATTACACCACTATCTTTTAAGCCATTAGCTAAAGGAATAGCCATTTTTATTACCGTTTTTTCATCATTTCCAAATGATCTTGTTCCAATAACGGTATTGTCTTTATTAGAGTAAATATCAACGACCGGAGCAAAATCTAGATTAATTCCAAAAGCATTAAGTTCACTTCCTATTACACTTCCAACATCATAGGCTAGTTTTTCATCATTAGTTTTTCCTAAATCATACATGGAAGGTATTTCTAAAACATTAGCATCAGATAAATTTTTTATTCTTTGAACTTTTCCTCCCTCTTGATCAATTCCTATGAGCATTGGAATAGTACTACTTTTTTTAATATCAGAAATTAGTTTAGTAGTTTTTTCATAAGTTGTAATGTTGTCTTTAAATAAGATAACTCCACCTGGTTTTACTTCTTTTAATAAATTTTCTAAAGCCTCATCATAAGAACTTGAGGAAGTAGCAACGATAATCATCTGTCCTATTTTGTCTTCTAAAGTCATACTATTTAATAATTCTTCTACTTTGTTGATAGTAACATCAATATCATTTTCAGAAACCTCTTCTTCATCTAAAATAGGTTTTTCTACTTCTTTATTATTGTTATTATTAAAAAAGTAGATAAAGAAAATACCTAAAATTAAGATACTACTTAATACTATCAATATTTTTTTCATAAAAATTTCGCCTCACTTAAAATAAATATTATTAATTTTTTCATAACCTAAATTTGTAGTGTTTCCATGTCCTGGATAAATAGTAATATCATCAGGATATTTTTTTATTTTTAAAATTGATGTTTTCATTTGTTCATAATCCCCTGTTTCAAAGTCCCATCTTCCCACTGTTTTTTCAAAAAGAAAGTCTCCTGTAAACATAACTTTATCATTTTTAAAATAATAAGTTACGCTATCAGTAGTATGTCCATAAGTTTTTATTATTTCAAATTTAAAAGGACCTATTTCATATTCTTTTTCCCCTAAATTATTATCATAAATAGGACAATCAAAGTAATCTAATGCACCAATATGATCAGGATGATAATGAGTAATCAAAATAGCAAGTAAGTTTTTATCTTTTAATTTTTCCTTTATATAGTCACCTTCACTAGCAGGATCAATCAATAAGGCACTATTATCTTTTGATAAAATATAACAATTAGTTTGTAAATCTCCTAGCTTTAGAATTTCTATTTTCATCTATCTTACCTACTTTCATTATTATTGTAACATATTTTTTATTAAAATAGTGTCATAAAATGTAAAGTTTTTCTATTTACTTTGACAATTATAATTTATTGTATTAAAATTAAATTAGAAAGAAGGTAAACTTTTATGGAAGATAATAATAATAAAAATAATAATGATATTGATTCAACCCTAAATTATGTTAAAAAAGAACAAAATAAAATTAGAGAACAAAGAAAGTATGTAGCTTGTCGTGAAGAAAGTGAAATTCGTTTTAACAAAGCTTTAGCAAAAATTGATAAAGAAAATTTTAAATGGAAAATGATTGGTTGGGGATGTCTTCTTGGAACAGTTATTCTAGGATTATCTATCGCAGCTCATGATGGTCCTGATTACGAAGCATTCAAAAGTGGCATAGTAAAACTTGGTTTATGTTGCGTTACACTTCCTACATATCTTGCTTCTAGACATATCGAAGGAATGCTTTCAATAATCAAAGACATTTATTACAAGTTAAAAATAAAAGCTTTACAAGAAGGAAGAATAGTAAGTAACGAAGAATTTAAAATGATTGAAAATAAAATCGTAAGTTCATGGAATGATTTGTCAAGAGCCCAACTTTATGATTTACAAGATGATTTGCGTGGAAGAGGTAGATAACCCTCTTTTTTTAAAAGGAAAGGATAATCAATGAAAAGATTTAAAATAATAATCATTATATTAATTTTATTAACATTAATAATTAATTTTGTTATGCTTGATTATTACGGATTTATTCCTAAAAAAGTATATTATGATGATGATTTTAATATAAAAAGAATAGTTAGTGATATTGATTATGATAATGATGGTATAGATGACTATAGTGATATATTAAACGGAGCAATAGCTTATATAAAAACCAAACCTAAATATAAATCAGAATATTATGAAGGTGGATATCCACCATCAAAAATTGGCGTTTGTACTGATGTTATCTGGTATGCTTTAAATAATGCAGGTTATAATTTAAAAGAATTGGTGGATAATGATATTAAAAATAATAAAGAAAAATACGATATAGAAATACCAGATCCTAATATTGACTTTCGAAGAGTTAAAAATTTAAATGTCTTTTTTAAAGAAAATACTATCAATCTTACAATTGATCTTAATGATATTGCTTCTTTTCAAGCTGGTGATATCGTTGTATTTGAAAATCATATTGCCATTTTATCTGATAAAAGAAATAAAAAAGGCATCCCCTATCTTATTCATCATGGTGGAATAAGATATGAAGAAGATGCTATTTCAAGATATAAATTAATTGGACATTATCGTTTTAAACTAATAAATCAAACTTAAATTTAAGTTTGATTTGCTTTTCTAATATTTAAAATCATATCTTTATCAAATTCTTTATTTCTAATCATTGCAATTTCTTCTTTATATGGAGGATATATTCTTTCTTTAGAATTATCATCATAAGTTATATATGGTGTTTCTAATATTTTAGGTATATTTTGAAGTTTTTCATGATAAATTATTTTTAATAAATTATTAAAACCTAAATAACCAAAGCCAATATTTTCATGGCGATCTTTATGTGATCCTCTTTCATTCTTACTATCATTTATATGAAGACATTTTAATTTATCTAGTCCTATCTTTTTATCAAATTCTAATAAAACTTCATCAAAATTACTAATATCATAACCAGCATCACTAATATGACAAGTATCTAGACAAACTCCTAATTTAGAAGAAGATACACCATTTATAATCGTAGCTAATTCCTCAAAATCTCTACCTATTTCATTACCTTTACCTGCCATTGTTTCTAATAAAATCATAACATCATAGTTAGTATCTAAAATAAGTTTTAATCCTCTTATAATATTAGATATCGCAATATCACGAGTAACATTGACAGCACTTCCAGGATGAAGAACTAAATATTTTATTCCAAGTAAACTACAACGCTCTGTTTCATTAATAAGAAATGATACTGAAAAATCAAAATTATTACTATTTGCTAAATTAACTATATAAGGTGCATGTACAATAATATTAGCTAAATCAATATTATTTTCCCTCATTAATTTATAAGCCTCTAAAGTTAGGGCATCATTTATTTGTCCACGATTAGTATTTTGAGGAGCTCCTGTATAAAACATAAAAGTATTAGCATTATAACTTAAAGCCTCTTTTACACTTCCTAAAAGTTGAGTATCATTTTTAAATGATACATGACTTCCTATAATTAATTCTTTCATTTACCTACCTCATTTCATTATTATTGTAACATATTTTAAGCAAAAGAAAAAGCGAATTTTCGCTTAATTTTATTATTCACAATTTCCCATTAATTAACTTAAAGCATTTGCTTTAGATGCAGTACTTAACGCAAAAGTAACTTTATCTGCTCCACCTACTTGAAATCTTCCACCAGTAGTTGCTACTAATAATACCTCTACAGAATCATCTGCTGTTACTTTAATTGATGAACAAGTTGAAGCTGTAGGATTCCCACTACCACTATATGCTGTTCCATCACTTTTTAAATCATTTGCAGATAATTTAGCAGATGTAAACAATGTTTTACCAGTGGTTGTTGTAACACCACTTAAACAATGCCATTCATGATCTTTTAAAGTTTCTGGAGCATCTCCCACAACTTGTACGTATTCTGAACCACCAAAAGCAAGTTCATCTGAAGCTACACCATCAGTATACCAAGTTGCTATTTCTTTAGCTTGTGAATGCAATCCTGATAATCTTGCATCATTTATTGAATCTAATACTGTAGGAATTGTTACTATCAAAATAATGGCTAAAATGACAATAATAGCTAGCAATTCAATTAACGTAAAACCTTTTTCATTTAATTTTTTCATTATTAAGTCCTCCTCTATTTCATATTAAATATATCATATTTTAAATTGTTAGTCAATTACTTTTTGGTAAATAAATACATATTTATCTTTATATTTTTTATTTTTAATTAATTTTAAAAAATCATAATTATCATTTAATATATCATCTCTAAATTCTAAAATTAATTTCCCATTTAAAGATAATAAATCATTTTTAATTATTAAATTTATTATACTATCTATAATTTTATAATCATAAGGAGGATCTACAAATATTAAATCAAATTTTATTTTTTGACTACTAAATAATGATAAAGCATCCTTATAATCCATATTTTTTATCATAACTTTATCATTTATTTTAAAATTATTAATAGTTTTAGTTAATTGTTTTATAACCTCTTTATTATTATCAATAAAATAACAATATTTTGCCCCATTACTTATAGCTTCAATTCCTAAACTACCTGAACCCGAAAATAAATCTAGACAAATAGCACCTTGTATATCATTTTGAATTGAAGAAAAAATTGATTCTTTTACTCTTGCCATTGTTGGTCTAGTTCCTTTTATATTGTATCCCTCGATAATTCTTCCCTTTAAAAAGCCACTAATTACACGCATAATAACACCTACTTACTTTTTACAATTTTTAGTAGCAATTATTTTTTTATATCTACTATTTATTTCTAAAACAATATAATTTAATTTATTATAATTATCAATATAATTTTTATAATTTTCATCTTGATATAATTCTTTTTTTATTTCTATTAATTGCTTATCAGATATATCTTCATTTTTAGCTTTATCTATTAAGGATATAAGTCTTGGACTTAACATTACTTTAAGTTTATATTTTTGAATATTTTTTATAATATCACTATTTTCTAAAACTGATATCAATTCATAAGTTTTTTTTATTATTTTATTCATAATATCACCATTTTTCACTTATCAGTATTAGTATATATTAATTTTAATTTAATATCAAGTTTTAAAAAAAAGAAATCTATTTAGACTTCTTTTCTAATGCTCTTAATACCTCGATTGGCAAAGCAAAAATAATTGTATTAGATTGATCTGAAGATACATCATTTATTGTTGATAATGTTCTTAAATGTAGAGCTCCCTCACTATTTGACATAATTGAAGCTGCTTTAGCAAGATTTTCGGCTGCTTCAACTTCACCGACAGATTTAGTAATAACTGCTTGTTTTTCTCTTTCTGCTTCGGCAATTTTAGCTATTACTCTTTGCATCTCTTCTGGTAGAGCTACATCTTTTAATTCAACATTTTCAACTTTAATTCCCCATGGATCAGTAGCAGCATCAATAATTTTGCATATCTCCGTACTAATTTTTTCCCTTTCTGATAAAAGTTCATCTAAAGATACAGAACCTACAGCATTTCGCATAGTTGTTTGAGCAAGTTGACTTACAGCATAATAAAAGTTTTCTACTTCCAATATTGCTTTTGAAGCATCAAATACTTTATAGTAAATAACAGCATTTATTCTAATTGAAACATTATCTTTAGTAATTGCATCTTGTTCTGGAACATCAACTGCTTTTGTTCTAATATCGACTTTACGATAAGAATTTACAACTGGTAAAACGATATGCCAGCCTGGATTTAAAACTTTATCGAACTTACCAAAACGAAACAAAATGCCTCTTTCATATTGATCTATTTGTCTTATTGATGATAAAACAATAACAATTATAAGTATCAATAATACTACTAACAAAATACATCATACCTCCTCATATCTTTATTATATAATATTTATTTTTGTTTGTAAATATCATTTCAAAACATCAAGAAAGCTTTGTAACATCGTAATATTATTTAGTAGTTTATTTACTCTATCCATAGGTTTTAATTCATATTTATCTTTCATATCCATAATAAATTCCCTAAAACTTAAAGGATCTCTATTTAATATTTTATACCATTTAGGATTTTCTCTTATAAATTTTATATAATTTATATTACTATTTAGTTTATATTGAATATCTAAAGTCATTAATCTTCAAAACTCCTATATAATGGTCTTGGTTGATAAGTACTTTGAGTATTATTATCAGAATTTACAAATAAATCTCCAAATAAACCTATAGCCTTTTGAAGTGAGGTTATTCCATCTTGAACTTTTTTTACATCCATATTTTTAGCCATTTCTAAAAAATCTTGAATTGTCGTAGGTCCTTTTGCTTTTTCTTTAACTTCTTTTTTATCTTTATCTAAATAATCTTTCCAAGCTTCCTCATCTTCACCATATAAACTATATATTTCATAAAATTTTTGCCATGTCATTTCATTATTTTTTACATAATTTATCAAAATAGGATTTTTTCTTACAAATTCTTTAAAGCTATCCATATAACCACCTAGTTAATTATATGCTAAAAATTTAAAAAAAGTTATCATCATATCTTCATATTTTACTTTATAAACGATTACCATTATTAAAATAACAATCAAAAGAGCAAAGATACCAATTATACCAATAATTCTACTTATACTAGTCTTTTTTTCCATTTATTTCTCCTCATTAATTTTTCCATAATCTTATCGTAAATATCTTCAAAGAATTCAATAATATATATATCCATAAACGCTAAAGATAATATTAAAAGAATAGCTAAAATATTAAATCTTGATACCAAAAATAAATCAGGCAATAAAATTAATAATTCAAAAAATACAATTATACAAAAACATAATAATATTTCTCTTCTTAAATTAAGAGGCTTACAAATATTATATAATAATCTCATGTTGATAAGACCTGTTAAAGCCACTATAATTAATCTAAATTTTTCAAAATCTTTATGAAAAATTGTACAAATCATAATAAGTAAAAAGATATTTACAAATACACATATACCACTAGGTAAAGCATTTCTAAAAACTTTTATAATAAAGCCTGATGTTACTTTTTTATAATTAGGTTCTAATGCCAAGAAAAATGATGGAAGTCCAACACAAATAGAGCTTATTAAAGATAATTGAATTGGATAAAAAGGATATTCATGAGAAATAACAATTGATAAAATAGACAGAATAAAAGAATAAGTTGTTTTAACTAAATATAAACTTGCTACTTTTTCTATATTATTAACTACTCTTCTTCCCTCATTTACAATACTTGGTAAAACACCAAAATCGGCAGTAGTCAAAACAACATCTGATGCACTTCTTGCAGCGCTAATACCAGAAGCTAGAGCAATACCACAATCAGCTTCTTTTAAAGCTAAAATATCATTTACACCATCACCAATCATCGCTACTGTACTATTTTCTTTTAAAGCTTTTATAATGCTTTGTTTCTGATATGGCGTAACTCTTCCAAAAATAGTATAATCATTAACTATCTTTTTTAATTCTTCAAAATCTTGAGGTAATGCTGTTCCTGATATATATTTATCATAGTTTTCAAAATCTAACTGTCTTAAAATACTTGATACCGTAAGAGGATCATCTCCAGATATTATCTTAATATTAACTTCTTGTTCTTTAAAATAATTTAATGTATCTTTAGCATTTTTTCGAACATTATCTTTTATTGCGATAAAAGCTATTACTTTTATTTTATTAGTGCTTTCTTCTGCTAAAGTAAGAATACGATATCCTTTTTCCAAATAAGTTAATAAATAACTATCATATTTCGTTATTTTCTCTTTTGTTATGTATTCTAATGCTCCAAGATAATAAGTTTTATTTTTAAAAACAACTTTACTATATTTTCTTGATGAAGAAAAAGGAATTCTTTCTACTACTTCATAATTATTCTTTTGTTTAAAGTGTTTTTTTAAAGCAATATCAGTAGCATTATTACTACTCTCATCTAACATGTTACCTATAATTTCTTCAATATCACTTTTTTTATCTATAGCTATTACATCAACAACTTCCATTGTTCCATCAGTAATTGTTCCCGTTTTATCTAAACATAAAACATCAACACAAGATAAAACTTCTATACCATGAAGTTTTTGAATAACAACTTTTTTTCTTGCCATTTTAATTACTCCAACAGTTAAAGCTACTGAAGTTAGTAAAACTAACCCCTCCGGTATCATTCCAATAATACCTGCAACTGTCGATAAAATTGCTTCACTATAAGTTTGATTACTATAAAAATATTGAGATATAAATAATAAGATACCAGTTGGTACAATTAAAAAAGTTACAAATTTTAATATTTGATTAATTACTTTTTTTAAGTAGGAAGAATCATCTTTTATAACACTAGCTTCTTTTATAAGACTACTTGCATAATTATCTTTTCCAATGTTTGTTACTTTAGCATAACATTTACCACTTACAATGATTGATCCAGATAATAAACTATCATCTTTTTTCTTTAAAAGAGCATCAGATTCTCCAGTTACAACAGACTCATCAACTTCACATGATGAAGACTTTACTATTACAGCATCTACGACTACATCATCACCACTATGTAATACCATAATATCATCTAAAACCAACTCTTGTGGTTTAATTTCTTCTTCTTTTCCATCTCTAATTACAGTAACTAAATCTTGATTAGAAATAGCTAATTTATCTAGAATATGTTTGGCTTTTATTTCTTGAATTATTGCAATAATAGTATTAAATAAAATAGTATTTACGAATAAAACATTTTGAATAGAACCTGTAGTTAATACTAATATTGCTAAAATAATATTTAATAAATTAAATAAAGTTAAAAGATTAGATATAACAATTGTCTTAATACTTCTTGTATATTTAACTTTATCATTGTTTACAAGTCCATTATTATATCGATATTCTACTTCTTGTCTTGTTAATCCATTCATAACTTCTTCCTTTCATTATCTTAAATATTAAAACTCATTCAATATCTATATTGTTAATATAAAAGCAATATGTACTAACATATTACTTTTATATTTTATCTATAGAAATATCCTCCATACATTGGTGGAAAATAAATCAAATTTCTTGGATTAAAGGAATAAGAGTTAAAATCATAAGCATTATGTCCAGAAGCTAATCCAAAGTGAAGATGAGCACCTCCTGTACAACGATCATAACTTTGAGTAGATCCTCCACCCATATGACCAATAATAGTTTGATCAGTTACTTTTTGACCTGCTTCAACCGTAATATTAAGCAAATGCATATAAACAGTCGTGTATTCAACACCATTGACAATATGATATATCCATACCATATTACCTCCACAAGTACTTGGATTAGCAGCAGTATGTCTAACTACTCTTGCTACTGTTCCAGCAGCTGCTGCATATACATTAGTTCCCTCTGGTACACAAGATAAGTCAATCGCATGATGTCCTCCTCCTCCAGACCAGTCAGTTCTCTCATTAAAGCCGGTATATTCACTTGTTACACATCCCGTAGTAAGAGGATACTTCCATCCATTTGCATATTGAATTGGTTCACAGCTACTTATATCTTGATTACGACCACAACCTAAATTTTCTAATCTTGTTATTTCTTTTTTTAAATCAGCAATATCTTGTTCAATTGTCGTTCCCTCTTGATTTAATTCACTTAAATTAGCTTTTAGTTTATTATTTTTAGCCGTTAATTCTTGTCGTTGACTTTCTAATTTTGTTTGCTTATCATTAAGTTCTATTTTTTTCTGTTTTAAATTTTTAATTAAAGTTTCTAACTCTTCGATTAATTCATTATTATAACCAGATAATTGAGTTACAATAGAATATCGATAAATAAAATCCGTATAATCTTCAGCTTCAAATAAATAATCTAAATAAACATTTTCTCCCGTTGATACCTGTAAAAATTTAAGTAATTCATCTGTTTCTTCTTTTTTTGAATCTATTTCTTTTTCACTTTTTTCAATATTATTTTGAGCTTCTGTTATTTCACCTTTTGTCGTTTCTATACTACTACCAATACTACTTATTTCTTTTTGTAATTTTGCTATTTCACTATCAGTAAGTTTTTTAGCATTTTTATTTTTTTCATATTCTGATTGCAAGTTGGACAATTTATCATATTTATCTTGTAAAGTTTCAGCTTTAATGCTATTAAATGGTACTAATAATAAAATTGTAAATATAAATATTTTTATTTTCTTCATCAACCATCTATCCTACCTTCCATAATATAATTATATATTAAGTTTTATAATTAGTCAAACAATAATTAATTATTTACCTATTCTTTTAGTATTACTAAAGTTTAATTTAGCTATATCATATAAAATATTTTTACCATGTTTTTCAATTAATTTTAAAGCCACATCTTCAACATAATAATTAGCCCCTTTTGGAATAAACATACCATATTTTTGTCCCATTTTATCTATTTCTTTTATGAAGATGTATCTACTTATTAATGAAGAACAAGCAACAGCTAAACATTTATCTTCAGCTTTTGTCATAAAAGTAATATTTTCTACTTTATTTTCAATCGACTCTAAATGTTTAAAATAAGCTTTTTCACTTTCAAATTGATCGACAACAACATAATCATATTCAAAATTATTTTCATTAATTAAACTATATAAAGCCCTATTATGTAAAATAGCTTTTATTTTATTCATATTCATATTTGAACTATATTTTTCATTATATTCACGATTACTTAAAATTATTGTTTTATATGGTATTACTTTAATTATTTTAGGTACAATTTTAAGTATCTGTTCATCAGATAACTTTTTAGAATCTTTAACATTTAAATCAACTAAAAAAGGAATATTTTCGCGATTTACATAAGAAGCTGTAACTACAATAGGCCCAAAATAATCACCAGTTCCTACTTCATCACTTCCAATTGCATTTATATCTAAAGGTAGGCTTTCTTCTTGTTTTTCTTCTTGCTTACTTTCATAATTATCATCTAATTCTTTAAATTCTTCTAAAATATTGCTTCCTTTTTTAATCTCTTCCCACATACTAGCATCAATATCAGCACTCATACCTTGAAACATTGCTTTACCTGATTCATATAACGTAATTACAGTATCACCATCCACAGCTTGAAAAATAGCATAAGGTGGTGTCTTTTCTCTAAATTTATCTTGATAAAATTCTTGCATTTTCGCTTTTGTTTCATCATCTACTTTAATAACTTTTGTTTTGTTACTTGACACTATCATATACACCTCAATAACATTTTAACATATTATCTTGCTTTTTAAAACTAGTTTATAAAAAATGATGACAAATTTATGTCAAATATTTTTTAAATTTTTAATTTACTTCTAAAAAGATATTTGCTATAATTATAATAAGAGGTGGTTGGATGAAAAAATTTATTTTAGGATTTGGTTTATTTATGATTGTTTTAATAAGCATTGCTAATTTCTTCAAAGATGACATTATTTATAGTTATAATGCCTATGTTATAAAAACCAAATATAGCAATACAAC
Organism: uncultured Bacilli bacterium; assembly: GCA_947629035.1. Classification (GTDB taxonomy): domain Bacteria; phylum Bacillota_I; class Bacilli_A; order RF39; family UBA660; genus CANRCE01. The sequence goes on from CANRCE010000004.1 coordinate 27,103, forward strand.
TAAAAACGATTATTTTTTAGAGGATAATTTCTCCTACGTAGATAATTATAGTGATTTAAATATTAAATCTAAAATTGATTTAACTAATTATATATATTATGCCTTAAATACAGGAACATCATATATTGAAAGATATGCTGATAAAAGTTATACTTCTTATATCGAAGAGTTAAATAATTTAACCGAAGGTGAAGGATTAAGCACTATTGTTTCTATTTTAAATGATTTTGTTCATCCCTTTAATAGCTCTAAAAATATTTATATAACCTATGGTAAAAATAATCCCATTAGTCTAGAAATAACTAAAGTATATAGCGATGAAGAAATCGATGAAATTAACAAAGTCGTCGATAAAGTAATCGCTGAAAATATAAAAAGTAATATGACAGCTAGTGATAAAATTAAAGTTATTCATGATTATATTATTGATAATACTAAATATGATCAACTTAAATATAAAAATATCGAAGATGACACTTATAAATCTAATACAGCTTACGGTGTTCTTCTTCAAGGTTATGGTACTTGTTCTGGTTATGCTGATGCCATGGCTATTTTCTTAAATCGACTAGGAATTGTTAATTTCAAAATTAGTAATAAAGAACATATTTGGAATTTAGTTTATATCGACGGTAGCTGGAAACATTTAGATTTAACTTGGGATGATCCTATTAGCAAAACAAACCTTAATCGAAATTTATATTTTCTAATTGATTATGAAACTTTAACTAAATTAAATGATGGTATTCATTATTTTAATCAATATATTTATCCTGAAGGATTAAATTAAAGACTTCGTTTGAAGTCTTATTTTTGTGCCTTTAACATATTTATTTTTACATTTAATTTAGAAAATTTTTCTTCATATTCAGTTGTTATATTTTCTATATTTTCATTATGTAAATCATTAGTTTGATATATTATTTTATATCCATAATCTTTTAATGTATCAAGAGAAAAATTAAATAATAATAAATTATCTGTTTTCATTATAATATTCTTTTTATCTTTAAAAATATTGTCATATTTTTCTAAAAATACTCTACTTGTTAATCTTCTTTTATAATGTCTATCCTTTGGCCAAGGATCAGAAAAATTTAAATATAATACATCTATTTCTTTATCAAAAACATAAGATATAAATCTAGCATCTAATCTTACTATCTTTAAATTATTTAATTCTAATTCATTTGATTTTTGAATAGCTCTTACAATGACAGAATCATACTTTTCAATACCAACATAATTAACATTAGGATTTAACATAGCTTTTTCAATTAAAAACTTACCCTTCCCCATTCCTATTTCTAAATGTATTTCATTATTATTACCAAATAATTCATGCCATTTTCCTTTATATTCAAAAGGATTTTCTATATAGTATTTACCTTTTACTATAATATCTTTAGCTCCTTTTATATTTTTAAGTCTCATAATGCCTCCTTTTTAGTATTATATCATAACTATAGGCACTTTAAATAAATAAATTGCATATAATATAACAAATGATAAAGAAAGTGAGTTTGATATAATGAGCGATAGAGATATGTATTATAATTCATATGGTTATGCCCAAGGACCTTATACCAATATGATGCCACCAATGATGCCACCAATGCCAGTTTTAAATAATCCAATGATGACAGGCAATAATGATTATAATAATAATTATAGTAATACCTATAATGAAATAAATAATAAATTAAATAAATTAGAAAGACAAATAAAAAGATTAGAACAAAGAATAGCTAGATTAGAAGTTCCATATAACAATAATACTACAAATATTTATAATGAACCCGATAATACAATGTATATGATATAACAAACAAAAGCGACTTTTAAAAGTCGCTTACCCAATAATATAGGCTAAATTAATTTAAGGAGATTATAGTATTACTATAAATATATCAACTTTAGTTTAAAACTTCAAACTAGGGATGATATCTATATAGCCTGTGATAGTCTTGAATACACTAAGTAATACTAATTTGTGTATTCACTTTTATTATAAGTATTTTTTTTATTTTAATACTATTTTTCTCTTATTTTCGTTGTATTAATAACAATACCTAAAATAAAGACATAACTTATCATATATAACCAAATCATTAAAATAATAATACTAGATAAATTTCCATATAAAATATCGTATCTTGCAAAATATTTTAAATAATATCCGAATATTGCTGTTAAAACAATCCATAATATAGTTGTAACTAAAGCTCCTTTCGTCGTATCTTTACTTAACACTTTCGTAGAGGGAGCAATCGTATATATAAGTTTAATATTAAAATATAAAATCAAAAAAGTTATAGGCCATTTTATAATCGTAAATAGGAATATTACTTCATCAATGATATTTTCTAAAATATCATTATTTTTGATAAATTCTAATATCTTTTCTCCAAAAGTTGGAACAATAATTAAAAATATTAATAAAGTTAAAATTGTAATTAACAAAATAACTGATTTAATTCGATTTTTTATTGCATCACTTTTTTCAACATGATATAACGTATTAGAAGCTTTTACAATAGCATAAGTTCCATTAGTAGCAATAACAAAAGCTGCAATATTAAAAGCTCCAACTGCATTATCAAAACCTTTACCAGATATAATTTCAATAACAAAATTACTAGCTTGTTGTGGTAATAAATTATTTACAAAAGTAATGACGCTATCAATAGAAATATTAAAAGAAGAGGCAATCAGGATAATTAAAGTTAAAATAGGAATTATGGCTAAAACAAAGTTATAAGCTAACGAAGCAGGTAACATACCCATCTCAATTTTAGCTAATGTTTTATATATTTTTTTTACATATTCCTTGATTTTATCCCACATTGCAAGCTCTCCTTTTATTTTTCCATTTTTTCTTTAGCATTTCTCATTTCTAATGTTGCTTCATTAATTGCATCATCAATACTTTTAACATCATCTAATATCATACTATATCCAATCGAAGCTCCAAAGCCATATGGTAATTCTTTTAATTCTTTATATATTTTTCTAGTATAAGCTACTACTTTTTTCTCATCATATCCTACCATATAGATTAAGAATTCATTACCATCAGTTCTAATAATATCTGTATTTGGCTCTTGGTTTACAATTAAAATACTAGCTGCTTTTTTAATAACATTATCTCCCTCTTCATGACCATGATTATCATTTATATATTTAATATTATTTAAATCTACCACTACAAAACTTTGAGGATAAATAACATTTTCTTCCCAATTTTTTATATTATAATTCAAATAATTTCTATTTTTTAAAGATGTCATAACATCAATAAATTTTAATTTTTCATCTTTACGCATAATATTTATCTTTTTTCTTCGTTTTTGAATTACAATTACCACAATTATAATAGCTAAAATAATAGCGCAAGTAATTAAAATTACTTTTAATGGTGCTCCAAGAACACTTATTGAACTTACATCATAATTAGTATTATATTTATAGGCATATTCTTTATAATTTACAGAAGATATATAATAACTAAATAATTTACTAAAAGTTTTATTTTTATTAACATCTCTAATAGCATAAGTATATTCTTTATTTAAAATACCAGTATAGACAATATTATAATTAGCTAATTTTTTATTTTTATAATAATTATAAGTATATTTATCTAATACTAAAATAGAATTACTTGAAGCATTGCGAATTATCTCATCAGTATTATCATAAGCTTTAATAGTTAAACCTAAACTACTAGCATAATCATAAAGATAAGTATTAGCTACCATTTCTATATTCATACCTTGTAAGCTTTTTAAAGAATCCACTACCAAATCTTTTTTAGTTAATACCACATATTCTTCTTTAAATAAAGATGACGTATTAATAACATCACTATTTATTCCATTTAAATTAAAATTAGCAAATACAACATCGACATCTCCTTGTGACATAGCTTGTTTTAATTTAGATATATTTTCATACTTAATAAATTTAAAATCAACATCAAATAAAGAAGAAAATTCACTCAAATAATTAGATAAAACTCCTACAAACTCATTATTATGAGTATTTTCTAAAGGCATATTTACAACATAACCATAATTATAAGCTGACGCATTATAACTCATCTTTTCTGATTCACTAATACCTTCGGCTTGGAAAAATAAATCAATAAAATTTTGTTTATATGATTCATCATAAAATTGATTTTTAAATTGTAATTGATACTTCTTCATAATATTTAAAAGAGTATTGTTATCATTTATAGTAAGAACATATTTCCTACTTAAATCATTTAAATGAAATACAATATTTAAATCATTTTCTAATATAAAATCTAAATAACCTAATTCTGGTAAAACAAGATACTCTATTTGTTTATTTTCTAAATCAGTTTTTAATGTCTTTATATCTTTATAAGTTTTATATGCTAAATTACTTCCTTCTGCTAAATAATAAGAAACATCAGCAATATCCGAAGATAAAATTCCTAAAGTTAAATCTTTTAAATCCGTAATTTCATCATATTTTTTATTATTAACAGATACTATTACATACTTATCTTCATATAGTAATATATCTTTTTCTGTTAACTGCTCTTTAGTACTTAAAGAACGAAAGGCTATTTTCTTTAAATTTGATGGACTATCCGTATAATAAGATATTTTATTGAATTCAATATCATATTTATCAGTAAAATTTTTTAAATAATCAAAAAGAACACCATTACCTTCTTGTCCAATTACAGGAACATCATTAAAAACACTTATATCAATAATATTATTAGTATTATCTTTTAACCATTTCTTTTCTAAAATAGAAAATGAAGAACTATCTTTACTATAATTTAAAACAAAGATAATAAGACTTACTAAAAAGACAACTCCAATAATTGATAAAATAATAATTCGATTCGTTTTTTTATTCTTCATAACAATCACCTAGCTTCTTGTCCATGATATATCATCTATATATGGATGCTTTGTTCCTACAATAACAGTATCAACAGCATTTTCCTCATCTTCATTAGCTTTCCATCTTAAGAAATATTCTAAATCATAAAAAGCTAATTTATCTTCTTCAAACATTTCTAATGTTGCCCGAGCAATCTCTTTGGCTTTATCTTTAGAAACTGAATTATTAAGTGTAAGTTCTACATAAATAATCTTTCCTTGTAATCGGCATTTAGCCTCTTCGACACCTTCATTTTCCCTTAAACTTGCACTCAATGTATCATAGAAAGAATTATCTATTTTAACTTCCTCAATACCATCTAATCTGTTACCATATTTATTTTTACTACCTCCAAAATAAAGACTTAAAAAAATAGCTATCATAATAATGATAAGTATAAGAGATAAACCTGACAATATTGCTAGTCCTTTATGTTTTTTAATTAAATCAATCATATTTTTTTGCTCCTTTTATGTTATTTATATTATACTATAAATTATTATATTGTGCAAGAGTAATTTCCTAGTATAATTTTATGTATTTTAAAACTTATTATTTAAAAAATTTTATAATAAAAAAAATCAACTTATATAACAAGTTAATTTTTTTAATCTTATGTTTGACTTTTATCTTGAGTTGCTGATGCATGAATATAGCCAGAATAAGTAGCATTAGAATAAGACTCATTTACCAAAGTTTTATCTAACCATACATAAACAGTATAAGTATCTATACTATTACTTAAATCAAAATTAGAATATATTGTTGTTGCACCAGTTTTATCTATAGTTCCATTAGCAACTTCATTCTCGTTTCCTAAAACACCATTTACAGCATCACCCTTTATAACCTGATATTTTAAAGCTCCTTTTAAAATAGCATCAGATGTTCCTGTAGTATTAGTAGTTAAATATAAAGTGCCTTTACCTTTTATATTACAGTCACTAGATATACCAATTTTTACAGTTGTATGTAGACCTGAAGTATAATTATCTCCTGCAGCTAAAACTTGATCACCTCCTGATCCACCGATTTCTTGACCTTTCGTATAGTTGATATTAAAACATCCTGTTGACCCAGAAATATCAGTATCAGGACTTTTCCAAGTATACCAAGCATAAGTAATTCCTGCAATTAAAGCCATAAAAACCAATACTCCCAAAATAGTTCCCCATAATTTAGCACTTTTCATAACTTCCTCCTCGTAGTATCTATCTAATAAAATAATACCATCTTTTTTTTAAAATTACAACTACTTTTATGTTTTTTTACTTTTTTTTAAATTTAGTATTGACAAATCGACAATATTCGATTATTATATAAATCACCAATTCAAATTTTAGACGAATTGGTGCTAGTATCACACTAGCCAACCCCTTTTTATTCTTTTTGGGAGATTGCTTAAATTAAGCAATCTCTTTTTTATCTATATACAAAAAAGAATAGCAATAATCACTATTCTTTACAATTCATTATTTGTTTTGAGAATTATAGTTAGAACCACTTAATTGGTTTTCTCCTAATTTTACTAATCTCTTAGTAATTTCTCCACCAACTGAACCATTAGCTCTTGAAGTTGTATCTGGTCCTAAATTAACACCAAATTCGTTAGCTATTTCATATTTCATTCTATCGATAGCTTGTTTTGCTCCAGGAACTACCATTTTACTGTTGTTACTTGAATTACTCATTATTTTCACCTCCTACACTTATAGGTTGTGAAATTTTAGTAATTTAATACATTTTTATTGTTGGTAATTTTTGTTAGATAATAAACTCATCTTCACTATTATCAATTTTAATTGTTTCCATATTATTGACAGCTTCTTCGATAAGTTTTTCATAATCAAAATTATTTTCCATTGCAATAGCAGTTTCTAAATTAGGATTTATAACAGGATGTTTTGGTAAAAAAATCGTACAACAATCTTCATATGGTAAAATTGATGTTTCATATGTTCCTATTTTTTTAGCAATCTCAATTATTTCTAGTTTATCCAAACATGCTACTGGTCTTATTACAGGACAATTTATAACATTATTTATTACATACATACTTGTTAAAGTTTGACTTGCTACTTGAGATATTGATTCACCATTTATTAAAACTAAAGCTCCTCTTTTTTCCATCACTTTTTGTGAAATTCTATACATCATTCTACGCATTATGGTTATCATATAATTAGGGTTGCATTTCATATATATTTGTTCTTGAATATCTGTAAAATTAATAATATGAAGTGTAATCTTTGGCTGATATTTAGTTAGAATTTTTACTAATTTTTTAACTTTATTTTTAGCTTGCATACTCGTATGGGGTGGTGATTCAAAATAAATACACTCCACTTCAACTCCTCTTTTCATAGCAAGATAAGTGGCTACTGGTGAGTCTATTCCTCCAGACAACATAAGTAGTCCTCTACCTGCTACTTTAACTGGATAACCACCACTTCCTTTAATTTCCTTATTATAAATATAAGTATAATCTTCTCTTATTTCAATTTTTAATAAGAAATCAGGATTATGAACATCAACTTTTATATCTTTAATATTTTTTAAAAGAAAACTTCCAATTAATTCATTAAATTCTGGACTTTTAATAGCAAAATTTTTATCACTTCTTTTAGTTTCTACTTTAAAAGTTTTAAAAGATAAAGAACTAGCAATTTCTAAAACATTTTTTTTAATTTCTTCAATATTAGTATTAACTCTATTTGCTACTACTATACTATGAATACCAAAGATATTTTTTAATATATCTATAATTTCATCAGTATTATCATCTGTTTCAATATACATTCTAACTCTATTTTTAGTAATTTTAACTTGATAATTTTTTAAACTATCTTTTATATTTTGATATAAAATATTTATAAATAAATTACGATTAGCTTTTTTCGTAGTAAGTTCTCCATATTTAATAAATATAATTTGCTTCAAAACAATCACCTTATTTCTTTTCGTTTTTCTTTATTAATTTAATCAAAAATAATAAGATATGTCAAGATAATTTAGACATATCTTATTAATTAATCTTACAACTTGTATTATCAGGATTATAAGTATATCCTAATGCTTCAACATAAGCTTTAATTTTTATTTCACTTACTTTATACCAATTTTCACAAATCCAATACCAATCAAAATCATCTTTATTACTAATATAAATATTTTCATATATAAGAGATTTTACATTAGAAATTTGATAAGGAATTCTATTAATAGCATAATTATCTTTAAAAGTATAAATTTCTCCATTTAATTTAGAATATTTTACTTCACTTACATAATCTCTAGCATAAAAACGCATATGATTATCAGTAAGAGGATATAAACTATTAAATTGATTAACTATATCTAATTCTACTTTTAATTGCTCTTTAGTTAAATAACCCGGTATTAAAATTTCATAGCCTGAATAATAATCATTATCAATAGAATTATGATGATTACTATAGACAATATGACTAACAGCGCCATAATAAGCCATTTCATAACCTCTTCTTTGTAAATTAAGAAGATTTTTTCCTCCCATACCTTTTCCATAAGTATCATCTTCACGAGTAAGATATACCCTAAGTCCATGAGCTTCATAACGACATTTTTCATATAAAGATACCGTTAAATTCATTTCTTTTTCATTAATATAAGCATTGGCAGCGCCAGGATCACTTCCTCCATGACCTGGATCAATTAAAATATCATATAAATATTCATGGTTTTCAATTTCTATTACTACTTCATCCAAATCATTATAAACAAATGATACTAATTTGTCATTTACTTTAGCTCTTAACAATCTTTCAATTTCAGTTATTTTATTTAATAATGGTTGTCCATTAATATAAACTTTATAAGTACCATTTTGTACTCCATTTAAGTTAATTTCACCTTGATATTCATTTCCCTTTGGTACAAGTTCAAAATTATATTCATATTCTCCTAATAATTTTAGAGTATACTTATCACTTGCCTCTTTCACATAACCTTCAATATAAAATCCATCTTTGGTATATTCATTTTTAGTTAAAGTATTGGTATATTTTTCATAAACTACTTTAGGTGGTTCTACTTTCTCTTCTTTAACTACAGGTATTACAACATTAGGTTTTTTCACAGTTACTGTTCTTGTTTTTTTGGTAGTATTTCCACTAGTATCACTTACAGCATAAATTACTTCGTAAGTACCTGTTTTACTATTATCAACATTATTTTCTACTTTTACTTTAGAAGTTATATCATTATCATAATTATCTATTGCTTTATAACCTGGTTCATTATATTTTTCACCAAGTAAAATTGTAACATCAGATAAAGATAAAGTTATAACTGGAGCTATTTTATCTACGACTTTTACTTCCCTTATTTTTTCATATTTCTTTCCATTGATAGTATAGGAATAACTAACTTCATAACTACCTAATTTTTCTAAATTTAAATTACTAGTATCAATTACTAAAAGATTACTCCTATCTATTCCATCAACCATTAAAGTAGCCCCATATTCTAAATATTCTTGTTGATATTCAATTTCATAAACACTAGGTTCATTTAAAATAATTTCAACTGAATATTCTTTTGATCTGTCTTTTCTATCTAAAAAAAAGAAACTTATTAATAAAGAAAGTAATATTATTATTAAAGTTATTATAAGTATTATTTTCTTTTTTTTCATCGTACTTCTCCTATTTAATTGGTTTTATTTTTATTCCTATTACTTTATATTTATTTTGCTCTTCTTTGGAATAAATACTATTAAAAATATCTTTTAAGTCATTTTTACTAAATGAAGAATCTAACAAAATAGATATATCAAAATTTTTTAATAAATCATCAATATCATCATATATATAAAGATCCATAACTTTAGCTAAAAAGAAAACATCTTCATTATCTAATTTAGAAAATTTAATAGTATCCCCAACTTTAATTTTTTGTCTTTTTTCATCATATAATCTTATTTCGATTCTTTTTGTACCTTTTACTATATAATCATAATAAGTAGGATTAAGTCTCATTTCATGTAACATATTTAACTTCCTTTCTTATACACTCAATTTAAAATTATCTACTTTAATCTTTTTAAGGACAAATATTATCACTACTAGATGGACTTGCATCAGTATAATAGATTTTATTATTTCTAATATCACAATAAATATAACCTACCATTTCATTACCATTAGCATCTAACAAGTCATCTTCCGTTGCTCCAACTGATTTAAGTTTAGCTAATTCAAGATAACAATTTTGAGTAACAGTATTACGATTTTCACTTACATAAATATCGGCCAAAGAAACTAATAAATCTTGTTTAGCTTTCAATTGCTTTGCTTTACTACGCTCTAAACTAGACGTAATACTTGGTATTGCTATAGTTAAAATAGCTATTAATATTACTAATACAGCAAGTAATTCTACTAATGTAAATCCTTTATTATTTATTTTTTTCATTTGTCTACCTCTTATCTATACTATTATTATAAATCTTTTTTTTAAATTTAACAAGAAGATAGACTAAAAAATATTTAATGTTTATTAGTAGCAAATCCATATACTTTATTATTTTCTAATTTTTTTCCTTTATAATAAAACAATTCACTTACCGTTACTATTTGATAACCATCTTCTAATAAAGTTGGTATTACTAAATCTATTGCATTTAAAGTTGCACTATAAATATCATGCATAAGTATAATATCTCCATCACTTACTTTATTTAAAATTTTATTGGCAATTTTTTTAGAATTATGATATTTCCAATCTAAAGTATCTAAATTCCATATAATAATTGGCATATTAGCATTATTTTTTACTTTATTACTAATAGAGCCATAACTTGGTCTAAAAAGACTAGGATAAGTTCCCGTGATTTTTTTTAATATTTCATTAGTTTTAGTTATTTCTTCCTTTATCTTATCATTACTATATCTTGGTAATATTAAATGATTATAAGTATGATTTCCTATTTCCATACCTAATTCAGACATTTTTTTAATTATTTTTTCTTGAGCCATAGCTTTTTTCCCCAAAACAAAAAAAGTTGCCTTAACATTATACTTATTTAAAACATCTAAAATCTTACTAGTATTATAATTTGGACCATCATCAAAAGTAAAAGCAATCATTGGTTTATTCATATCTATTTCTTTATAATTGTAAAAATCATAATCATATGTTTTTTGTTTTACAAGAACTTTAGATATACTATCATAATCTAAATCTATTAAAAAAGTAGATATGCTATTATTTATTTTATTATCAATTGTAGAATAATTATAAAAAGTGAGTTCATATTTGTCTTCTTTAATCGTATAATCATAATCAATAAATAGATAATCTTTTTCATATATATGATAATCCATAATATAATTATTTATATATTCTAAAAGATAATCATCTATTTTTTTATGATTAAAATAAGGAAAATAAATTTCCATTGTCTCTTCTTTTATCTCTTTATTGATTACTTTTTCACTATTAAAATCAACTATAAATAAAATTAAAAAAAATAAAATTAAAGGAATTAATAAATATCTCTTTTTCAAGTATACTCACCTAATACATTTTATTTATAAATAATAGCTATTATGTAAATAATTAAATAAGTATAAATAAACATATATTTTTTAACTAATATTAAAAATAACCCCAAAAATAAATGACTTCAAATTGAAGTCATTCATTTAATTAATTTAAACTAATTATTTCCGTAACATCACTTTCTTTACTATAGGCTATGCTAATCTTACTACCAACAGTTAAAAATGGTATTATATCTTTTGCTACATTTATATTAACTTTATATTTATTTTCATCTGTATCAGTAATATAATAAATACTATTTCCATTTAACATAGCCATATTTATAGTTCTAATAGTAATATCTTTTTTTAATAAATTATTATTATCATAAGTTATATCTTGATTTTCTAAATAATTAGATATAGCTTTTTCTATACCTAAAGATGAATCTGTTACTACAACCTTTTGATAATCTACAACATCTACTAAAGCATACATTTTAACTAAACCAGCATTATCTTTTAAACTCATAAGATAAGTAGGTTTGTTATTTAAATTAATAAGAAGTGGAAAAGAAGCTACATAATTCATTTGTTGAACTTGACCTTCACTTGAAGCCATCGCAGAATATTCTTCAGCTCCTGGAACACTATAAAATTTTGTTTCTTTAGTTCGCATATTACATAAGATAAATCCTAAATTAGATTCATCACTTGATACTGATGTAATTCCCGTATATAAATAAACATCATCATTCATAACAGTATAATTATATCCATCTGTAGTCATTGTTACACCTTTTTGACCAAATATTGAATTGAAAAAGCCTTGTTTATATTTACCCCAATCATCTACCTGTTCAATGATAAGAGAAGCTGAATATACATGATCTACCCAAGTCGGTATATCTTCTTTTTTATATTTTTTTGATTTACCTGTGATAGGATCTAAAATAACAACTCCCGTTACTTCTTTTCTTATTCCTATACCATGATAAGATATCGTAGGAACTATCCAATAAGGATTTCCTTCATTATCAATTTCAAATGATGCTTCATCAAACATTACCGTTGGATAACTAAAACGAAGCTTACGATATAAATTCTCATTAAATAAACTACTTGGCATATATTTCATACCTTTATCTAATTTTACTAAATTAGCTTCTCCTGTTACTGAATTTACAGTAATATAACCCTTTATTCCATCTTTTTTATTAGTAAAATATTTTATAAATGAAGCATACTCTAATGGTGTTACTCTAATTATATCATTATTATAATTTATTTGAGTATAAAGTGATGATACATAAAATTGAGATACTAATTCAGGCATTTGTCCCATTACCCTATCTCCTAGCTTTTGACTTGATTCTTTATCCAATAATGGAAGTGCTTTAATATCTACTTCCTTAACATCACTAATAAAATCACCATCTGTATCAACAGTAATCCTATTAGCATAATCTTTTGAATTAAATAATGGAGATAAAATTACATTAACTAATATAATTATGATAAAACAAATTGGCACTATCAATAAAGATAGAGCATTATCTAATTTATTTTTATCTTTTTGATTTTTCGTTAAATTATTCATAATCATATTTAAATTTAAAACATTAAACATCCTTGTAGCTATAAAAAATATAAATACAAAAAATAAATAACTATATAGCCCTGGACTAGTCAAATTTAAAGCTGGTAAACTAAAATAATATAATAATATAGCAAATATTAAAGTAATAATAATTCTAATTAATAAATTTTTATTTTTCATTTTTCCTCTCCTTTAGATAAACATCTAATTTATTATATGGTATTTCAATTTTATTTTTGTCTAACTCTTCTTTAATAATTTTTAACATTTGACGTTTAGTTTGAAATTGAGCTTGAGGTAAACATTCAAACAAAATACTATAGACAATACTTGAAGAAGATAATTCTTCGACTCCAAGTAATTGTATTTCATTTCTTACTTCCTTAATTTGTTTTAATTTAACAATAGTTTTATCTAATACTTTTTCTAATTTAGCTAAATTGGTATCATAACTTACACTAATTTGTAAAATATATCTATTTAAACTTTGTGAATAATTTATGACTTCCGTAAAACTTGAATTATTAAGAGATAATATTTCTCCAGTATAAGCTTTTAACTTTGTCGTTTTTAATCCCAAAGATATAACCTCTCCCTTAAAACCATTAATTGATACAATATCTCCTAATGTATATTGATTATCAAAAATTATAAAAATTCCTGCTAGTAAATCTTTAATAATATCTTGAAAAGCAAGACCTACAACTAAACCAACAATTCCAAGTGATGCTAAAATCTTATTAGTATTAACACCATAAACTCCTAAAATAGCTAAAATAGTAAAAATAGCTATTACATATTTTATTATGCTTTTTATAAGATTAATAATTGTTATTTTTCTTTGTTCGATTTCTTTTTTATTAGTCTTTAATTTTATTTTACTAGTTTTAGTAATTATCGTAATAATAATATTATACAAAATAATTCCTATTACTATATAAATTATTGGTAAATAAAATTTTTCACTCGAAAAAAACGTAAATATATTTTTCATATTTTATCCTCCTCATCTAAAATTTTAGTTAATATTTCATTAGATACATATAAATAATTATGATTGATATATAAATTATCTTTATCTAAAACTAAATATTCATCCTCAATTAATGATTTTAAATTATAAACTTCAAAGATATCTTTTTTAAATTCATCTCTAAATTTTTTAATATTTATTCCTTTTAATTTTCGAAAAGATAACATTACTTTATTGTCCATTCGTAATTTTTCATCTTCGTATTCTTTTTTAAATTCATAGTTCTTGTTCAAATATTTTAAAATATTTTTCGTATTTTCTATACGATAATTATCAATATATGATACACTACCTAATCCAAAGCCATAATACATACCATTATCCCAATAATTTAAATTATGAATTGACTCATAACTAGCTTTAGCATAATTACTTATTTCATAGTGCACATAACCATTACTAGTTAACTTATCTTCAATATATTTATACATCTTATATTCAATTTCATCATCTATGTTTTTAAAATTATTGTTTTTTAACATCGTATGATCTTCAATAATTAAACTATATACTGATACATGAGGTAAATTCAACTTTAAAAAATTATCTATATCTTCCTTTATAACATTTAAAGAAGTAGTAACACCATATATTAAATCTATATTAATATTATTAAAATATTTTTTAGCTAAATTTATTTGAGCTAATGCTTGCTTTTTGGTATGTTTTCGATTTAATATTTTAATTATTTTAGGATTAAATGATTGAATACCAATACTTAATCTATTTACCCCATATGTTTTTAAAAGTTTTAATTTCTCTTCATTAAGATCATCAATATTAGCTTCAAATGTATATTCATAATTACTATCTTTTTTTAAAATAGAAACAATCTTTAATAATTTTTCTAATTCTTGTAAATCTAATGAACTTGGTGTTCCTCCACCAATATAAATTGTCTTTAAAGCCTCTTTTTTGTATCTTAACTTAATTTCTTCTTTTAAGCTAGATAAATATTTATCTACATATTCTTTATTGTAATACATTTTAGTAAAATCACAATAACTACATATATTACTACAAAAAGGTATATGAATATAAGCATTTTTCATATCATCACTTCTTTATTTTATTATAAATTATTTTAAATAATTTAACAATACTTTTGTATATTTTTTATTATTTTGCTCATAATACTTTTAGGTGATAAAAATGGAAAATATTGATGTAAGAGCATACATTATAAATAATTTTAAAGATGATAGTATTGATGATATTAAAGGAGCAATCGAAAATTCAATTAAATCAAGAGATGAAGATCCTCTAATAGGACTTGGAGTATTATTTGAATTATTATGGAATAATTCTAATGATAGTTTAAAAAAGACAATGTTAAATAATATAAAAAAAGGTATGTAAATAAAATTTACACATCTTTTTTTTCTGCTTCAACAGTTAAAGTTCCAGTAATATTTTTTGAAATCTCATTTATATTATTATTTACTGTACCATCCATATAAATAATAAATTTATAATTAGTCTCTCCTACTGAAACAGTATTATCAGTAACAATTTCGTTATCTACCACATTTATACTATCAAAAGAACCTGATTTTAACTCTGTATAACTTTTACTATCTGTTGATTTTAAAACTTTATATTTTACATAACTTTGTTTTAATTCATTATCAATTTTTGTAATATTTAAATGAATAGTTGCCTTTAATTCACCTTCAGTAGTATTTTTTATTTTAAAAGTTGTAGTTTGACCATCATTATAATCTAATACAGGCCCTAATTTATTTGTGGATATATCATTTCCTTTTTCAAAAGTTACCTCTGCTAAATTACCAAGCTTAAAAACTATTGGCGTTTGTTGCTCATTACTAGAAGTCCAATTATACCAAGCATAAGTTCCAAGTAAACTTACAACAATAATACCCACAATAGAAACAATTAAAACATATTTCTTATTTCCCATAATTAAAATCCCTCTCTTATTATATTTAAATTATATCATTTTTCTAAACAATAGTCAATTTACTTTTTTAAGCTTTTTTTCTTTTTGAATATTAGTTTCATATGCTACTCTTTCTACTAAAGCTAAAGCCACTAAAACTGATAAAGCATAAGAGCCACCATATGATAAAAATGGAAGTGGTACTCCCGTTAAAGGCAAAAGTCCCATAACTCCTCCTAAATTGATAATAATATGAAGTAGTAAATATATAAAGACACCATAAGCTAGTAATGAATTTTTTAGATTATTAGCCTCTTTTGCTATCTTAAAAATGCGATATAAAATAAAAACATAAACTAAAATAATTATACTTCCTACTATCAATCCCCACTCTTCAACAATAATAGGATAAATAAAATCTGTATAACTCTCAGGTAAATATAAATATTTTTGAGTACTCTCTCCTATTCCTTGACCTGTTAAGCCCCCATTAGCAAAAGCAATAAAACTATTACATAACTGATAACCAGATTCTTCTTGATATCGCTCACAAGGCTTAATAAAGTTAAATCGTTCAAGTTGATAATCTTTTAATATTGAACCTCCCGTTGCAAGAAGAACTATAACTACTACTCCAATAGCTCCTAATAAAATTTTATTAAGTAATTTTCGATATTTTTTAGGAATAGGAATAGCATAAAACATTAATAAAGTTAAAAAAACAATAATTGATGCCGTTCCTAAATCAGGTTGAATAACTACCAAACTTATAATTAAAGCACAAATTAATAATGGTTTTATTAAACTCCATTGATTATCTAAATTATTTTTATTTTTATCGTAATAAACTGCTAAATAAATAATTATTGCTACTTTAGCAAATTCTGATGGCTGTAAAGATATTGGACCTATGGAAAACCAACTTTGTGCATTATTAGCAACACTTCCATATATAGTAAGACCAATAAGAGAAACCAAAATTAAAGAAATGATAATATTAGCAAGTTTTTTATAAGCCGAAGTTGGTATTAAAATACATACAAAAAAAGCAATAAAACCAAAAATAACAAATACAAGTTCACGATAAAAATAGATATAAGGACTATTTCCATAACGCATATAAGATTCCATAGAAGAAGCTGATAATACCATAATAATACCAAAGATAAAAAAAACTACTACTGTTATTAATAAAGTTTTATCAATATTTCTTAATACTTTTTTCATATATCTTATCTCCTATATTAATAATAACATATTTTTTTAACATTTTACTAGTAATTTAAAATTTATTCAAAAAAAAAATTAATTATTGTAAATTAATCTCTCATTTTATTTTAGCTCTTTTACTTAAAGCATCACGAGCTGCCTCTTGTTCAGCTTCCTTTTTACTATTTCCCGTACCTGTTCCCATCTTAATACCATCAACAATAGCAATACAAGTAAAAGTCTTATTATGAGCAGGCCCTTGTTCATCAATAGTTTCATATTTTACACTCTTTTTTACTGTCTGAACTAATTCTTGTAATTCTGACTTGTAATCTCCTAGAAAATTAATATTTTTATCAATATACTTCGTAATAATATTTAAAATAATTTTACTAGCTTCCTCAAAACCTAAATCTAAATATAAAGCACCAATAAAAGCTTCAAAAACATCTGCTAAAATTGTTTCATTCGCCATTTCTTCACTATGACCTAATTTTATATCATCTTGAAATTTTAAATCACTAGCATAAGTAGCACATGCTTTTTCACAAACATAAGTTGAACGAATTTTCGTCATAGATCCTTCTTCAAGATGCCTTGCCTTATAAAGATAATCACTTATTATAAGTTCCAAAACAGCATCTCCTAAAAATTCTAATCTCTCATAATCTACTACTTTAGGATTTTCATTACAATAAGAAGAATGCGTAAAAGCAGTATAATATAAATTTATATTTTTAGGATTTATATTTAATCTTTTAAATATTTTCATATATTCCACCTCATAAAGAAATATCTTTTGCCGATATCATTATATCAAATGTTTAGAGAAATTACAATATTTGTTTACAAACTGTTAAAAATAATGTAAAATAATATATGTGATAAAAATGAAATACATTTTAATAAAATTGATAAGATTCTATCAAAAAATACCTGGTAATTTTCATGCTAGTTGTAGACATATTCCAACCTGTTCTAACTATGCCATTGAAGCATTAGAGTACCATGGTTTTATAAAAGGCAGTTATCTTATCATTAAAAGAATTTTAAGATGTAATCCATTTGGAACTAGTGGATATGACCCTGTTCCAATAAAAATAGATAAAAAAGAAAGAAGGTAGGAAAATGAAATATTTAAAATTTGGTTTGGCTTTTGTGTTTATTCTAATTTTATCAGGATGTCTTTTTAAAAGAGATTCTATGGAAGATATTAATATCTATACCACTATTTATCCTGTTAATTATTTAATTGATTATTTATATGGTAATAATGCTAATATATATAGTATTTATCCCAGTGATGTTGATGTTTTAGAATATGAATTATCTAATAAAAAAATTGATGAATATGCTCATAGTGATTTATTTGTTTTCAATAGTTTAGATAAAGATCGAGATTATGCTGTAAAAATGTTAAATAAAAATAAAAATCTTAAAGTTATCGATGTATCAATGGGAATGAGCTATAATAATTCCATTGAAGAGTTATGGCTTAATCCTTATAATTATCTTATGATGGCTCAAAACGTAAAAGATGGATTATTAGAATATGTTACTAATCCTTATTTAATTTCTAATAATGATAAAACAGGAATTGAAGATCGCTATGAAAGTTTAAAATATGAACTATCTAATTTAGATGCCAATCTAAAAGAAGCAATTAATGGAGCAAGTTACACTACAATTGTTGTAGATAATGATTTATTCAAATTTTTAGAAAAATATAATTTAAAAGTCATATCTCTAGAAGAAAATGAAAATTTAACTGAACCTGTTTTAAATGAAGTTAAAAAATTAATAAATGATGGTGATATTAAATATATTTATTCTATAAATACAACTTCAAATAAAACAGTAGAAAAATTTTTAGAAGATAGTCAAGTACAATTATTAACACTTAACGCTATGAAAACGATTGATGGAGGAATTACTAATTCCAATGAAAGTTATCTAACTATTATGAATCAAAATATCGAACTTTTAAATAAAGAATTATATAAATAAAGCAGGTCCTAAAACCTGTTTTATTTTATATTTTTCATTACTTCTTCATAATCAGAAAGATGAATTTTTTCTCTTCCTATAATTTGATAATCTTCATGCCCTTTACCTAAAATTAATAAAGTATCATTATCTTTTAATAAAGAAATCGCTTTTTTTATTGCTAAACTACGATTATATTCTACTTCATAGTTATCATTTTTAACACCTTTTAAAATATCTGCCATAATTTTAGTTTCATCTTCTAATCTTGGATTATCATTAGTAAAAATTACATAATCTGAATTATCACTAGCAATTTTACCCATAATAGGTCTTTTTTTAGGATCTCTATTTCCTCCACAACCAATAATAGTTATAATTCTACCTAAAGTAACCTCTTTAAAAGAATCAACTATTTTTAATACAGCATCTGGAGTATGAGCATAATCAATTACAATAATACTATTATCTTTTTTAATCATCTGACAACGACCTTGAGGTGCTTTTAATTTATTTGTATTTGAAATAATATCTTCGATACTAATATCTAAATTATTAACAATGACTAACATTAATAAATAATTATAAATATTAAATTTACCTATCAAATTAGTAGTTACTTCATACTCTTTATCTTTATATTTAAAGGTTATATTAGTATTTTTATTACTTAATTTATAATCTATAATTTGATAATCACTTTCATTTTGACCAAAAGTTATACTATTTTCTCTTATAAAATTCTTACCATAAGAATCATCAATATTTACAATCATTTTAGAATCTTCTTTTAGATAATCTAAAATTTTTAATTTAGCCTCTAAATAAGATTCCATAGTCTTATGATAATCCAAATGATCTTGAGTTAAATTAGTAAAAGCTGCAATTTTAAATTTTAAACCTAAAATTCGATTTAAAACTAATGCATGTGAACTTACCTCCATAACAACATAACGAATATTGTTAGCTAAAGCTTCTAGTAAAAGATTATATATAGTTAAAATATCTGGAGTTGTATTAGGTAGAGTTTTTACTTTATCATTTAAATAAAAACCAATTGTTCCAATATAACAAGCTTTTTTGCCTAATATATTAAGAAGCTGATAAGTAAGATAACAAGTTGTAGTTTTACCATTAGTTCCTGTTATACCAATTATAGTTAAATCTTCTAATTTTTTAGCATAATTTTCTACAAGATAATCTTGTAAATATTTTTCTGTATCTTCCACTATTAAAGTTTCTACCTCATAATCTCCATGCATAGCAACAATCTTTTTAGCTCCATTAGCAATAGCATCTTGAATATAATCATGCCCATCAACAGTATTACCTTTAATAGCAATAAAAGTATCGCCCTCTTTTACTTCTCTTGAATCTGTTTTAATATTTAACACTTTACTTCCTCCTTTGTATAATATAATTATTTCATTATACTCTCATTTTATTATATTCTTTTTTTGCTTTTGATTCAAGTTTTTTTAACACAAACTAAAAAAAGACCCCTATATCGGAGTCTTTTAGTTAAATCATATCTTCTAAATCGTCGATAGCTTTTGTTTTGGCACGGTTCATCTGTCTTACCATTTTTTTAATATTACCGTTTTTCATCTGTTGGTATAATACAGCTCCCATTACACCACCAGCCATCATAGCCATACCTGTTTTTAGTTTCATATAACCATCTCCCTTGGAATCTATGATTAGTACTTATAAGTACCATTATTAATATTTAACAATATTTTACTTTTTATACTTATTTTCAATAATATCTTTTAAACCAGTCTTACGTCCCTCAATATAATCATTTTTTACACCATAAATAAAAGCATTAGGATCTCCTAAAATAATTAACTTATTTTTAGCTCTTGTAAGAGCTGTATATACTAATTTATTATAAAGCATTCTCTTGTAGGAATTTACAAAAGGAATAATTACCATATCAAATTCACTACCTTGAGCTTTATGAACACTAATAGCATAACCATGTCTAAAATTAATAAATTTATCTTTAGTATAAGTTACCTTATTGCCATCAAAATCAATAATTATTTCTATCTTCTCTTTTGTTTTACTTATATCATAAATATAACCAATATCACCATTATAAACATTATTATCAGGATCATTTATAAGTTGTAAAATTTTATCACCTATTCTATAAACTACTTCACCATATGTATATTCATTTTTTTTATTATTTTTAGGATTAAAAATCTCTTGTAATATTTTATTTAAATTATCAATACCATTTATTCCTTTATACATTGGAGCAAGTACTTGAATATCTTTTTTTGTATAACCTTTAGCCATAGCTTTAGTTATTACTTGAACAAGTGATGAATTAATCTGATCAGCCGTACATAAAACAAAATTATAATCATCTTTTTTTGACATAAAGTTTTCACTTAAATCTTTATTTTTTACTTCATAAGCTAAATTAACAATATAAGAAGAATCTATTTGACGATAAATTTGATTTAAACTTATAACATCAAACATATTACTATCAATTAAATCTTTTAACACTTGACCTTCCCTTACACTAGGAAGTTGATAATAATCTCCCACTAAAATAAATTTAGCATCTCTTTTAGTTCCCTCAAAAAGACTTTTAAAAACTAAAGTATCTATCATACTTACTTCATCTACAATAATATAATGTTCACTGTTTGAATTATAGGCATCAACTTTAAAAGTATTACTTTCTTTATCCCACCCTAAATATTTATGAATAGTACAAGCTACTAAATTCGTTGTTTCCATCATTTTTTTTGCTGCTCTTCCAGTCGGAGCCAATAGAGCAATATCTTCTTTTTTTACTTTTAATTCATTAATAAGAAGACTTACAATAGCTTTAATAATTGTAGTTTTACCTGTTCCTGGACCTCCAGTTATAATGGTTATGTTATTACTTACAGCTTTAATAATAGCTTTTTTTTGAATATCATCATATTTAATATTATTATCTTTTTCTATATTATCAATCTTTTTTTCTAAATTAGGATATTTACTGATACTCATATCATTTAAAAAACATAAACGACTTGCTATATAATTTTCAGCTTCATAAAATTCTCTTAAATAATATTTATTATCTATTATTACTATTTTACCCATTTTATTAAGTTTAATAATATTAGCCTCTAAATTAGAAGAAGAAATATCTAAAAATTCTTCTACTTTTTTTAAAATTTCATCAAAATTTAAGTATGTATCACCTTTTTCAAAACATAACTGTTTCATAGCATAAATAATTAATGCATTAATTCTCTTCTCATCATCTACTTTTATTCCATTATTTAGAGCAATATTATCAATTTCAACAAAATTAAAATCATCTTTTTCAATTAAATCATATATATTATCCTTAATTATATCTAATGTTTTAGTTTTATATTTATTTAACAAATTAAGAGCTTTTTTAGTAGAAAACCCCATTTCTCCCAATTTAATAACTATTGATGAGGTATATTGATAATCTTGTAAAATATTATAAATCTTATCAATTTTAGTTTGACTAAGTCTAGGTATCATAAGTAAGTCATTAGGACTATTTAAAATAATTTCTAAAGTATCAGAACCAAATTTATCTACTATCTTACTAGCCATTTTTTCAGTAATAGGAAATAAATCACTAGATAAAAATTCAATTAGTTCTTCTTTTTTACTTGGCATTAATATTTCATAACTAGATACTTCAAATTGTAATCCATATTTAGAATGTTCTATTAAATTACCATTTAGCATATATCCATTTTTTAACCTTAAATCAGCAAATGTCCCCACAAAAGAAATAGTATTAATCTTTTCTATTTCCAAAATATCAGTTTCTTTAATATTTACAATACCTACTGTATAACCATTAATTTCATTACGATATATTTCCTTACTATAAATTCCTTTGATATACGCCATAATAAATCACCATATCAATTATATAACAATTTTTAAGAAAGTAAAAGAAAAAATAACTATTTAAAATAACTTAAATAATTATTTACAATCAGTATCATAACAAATGATAAACGGATCAGTTTTACTACCAGAACCACTTACTAATTTTACATCTTTATTTAAATAAAAAGTTGGTCGTACTATTGCTGATTTTAATTCAGGACCATCAGGGTCAACATAAGATGACACTATGCCATCCACAATTGCAAAAATAGTTCTTTTATTTTGACCAGATTCACTAGGTGATAATATATTTTCAGTTTGTCCGAAATAAAGCCAATTAAAGGCATGATAATTATGGTGTGCTTGATGTTTGACTTCATAATCATTAAGGTCACTAATTGACAATGCTGTAATTTCTGTTTGACTATAAGAATTAGAACTTGCATATAAGTAATCAGTTGAATACATCAATCCTATTCTAGCTTTATAAGCATTCGTATCTTCACTTCGCTCCCAATTATAGAATTTATATAAAGTAGAGGCTGAATCTCCATAATTCGTATTGAACCAAGGAGTTGGCCAAGATGCGTTATCCTGTATATATTTTTTATATTTTTCATTTAATATTTTACTAGCTATTTCACTACAATCTGGTTGAGGACAAAAAGAGATACCATCACGGAAATCGAATGCTCCACATTCTTCAGTATAACTATAATATTTGTTCAAATAATTACCACAGTGTTTTTTAATATAATCATTATCAGCAATGTTTTTTGTTTCATCTAAAGTTATACTTTGTTCGGGATAATAATAATTATTAAGTAAATATGCTAGTGCTGTGCTTGAAAAATTAGCTGTAAGCCCCCAGTTTTCTGATACAGCTGTTGTAGGTGGCTCATACATTGCTCCATATACTGCTGTTGCTATAGAATCATTAGATATTAATTTTATTAAATTTTCTTTTTCTATACCATGAGTATTATCATCAAATACCCCAATTATTCTATATAACTGTTCATTAAATTTTACATAATTATTTGGACTTTTTCCAACATAACGACATTCATGATATTTAGTTTGTTCATTTTCGATATAGCTACTAGTTTGATAAATATCATTTGAGTTAGTATTGTAAACATTTCCATTTTCACTACACACGTTTAATAAGTATTCATTAAATGGTATAGCTTCCTCTATTATTGTTCCAACATCAATAGAGGGATTAGTTTTATCTACCTTACATTTATTTAAACCACTTATGCTACTTGCTAATTTATATGAATTAGTATTTTTATCATATATTACATATTCTTCTTTAATTAAATCATCATCATTTGTATCCTTTAAGTCACTTTCCTTAATTAAATTTTGATTTACCAAATCTTTAATTTCAACATAACAAGTTCCAGTTAAATCACCCATATTGTTTGCTAAATATAACTCTGCTGCTGATAATACTAAATTTTGTTTATTTACTTCGATATTTTTATTTTCTTTATTTAAACTACTTATAATATTTGGAACAGCAATTAATAATATTGTTATCAATATAACTATTACCCCAAGTAATTCTACTAGTGTAAATCCTTTATTACTTAATTTTTTCATATATTCACCCTATTTTCCTAATATATAAAAATAATAACATAAATTTTATTTTTCTTCAAGAATATTTAAAAACTTGAGTAATTTTTCTTACTCAAGTGTTGTTAAAATACTAAATAAGTAACTATCTTCAAGCTTATCTAAAAGATTAATACCTATCATACTTAATTCTTCTTCACCTAAATCATCTATTAAAACAGCATTTTCATAATCAAAAGTTGATAAATATTCTATTGGTTTAATACTTGCTGTTATGTTTAATTTCCCATAATTTGTATCTTCTTCAATTATATTTGATGTCATATTAATATCTATTACCTTATCACTTATAGATAAATTAATCTTATAATTATCTTTAGTATCTTCAATATTTAAGGTTTCATTATTTCCATTTTGAATATATGATATATTAGCCTTTTCTATATCATTTTTATAAAATTTCAAGTTTTCTTTTGTTCCTTCTAATACATATTTATCTTCATTATTAATAAAATTCATAAAATAGTTATTATCTATATTTATATAAGATATTTCATCGTTATTAGAAATATCATCTTTAGTTACAATATTAACTTTTCCTCCAACTAAAGTAAACATGTTTTTTGAATAAAAACTAATTATTAAAGTTTCTTTTTCTAATTGTTCTTGATTATCTTCTATTTCTTTTACAAGTTTCAACTCTTCATCACTAATTTTTTTGTATAAACTTATAAACTTTTCATCATTTTCTATTTTAATACATAAGTTTTTTAAAAAATCATAAGCATTATTTTCTATAAAATATTCTTTTAAATTATATTTTTTATTATTTATAGTAACAGTTGTACTTTTTTTATTAATTAAATCGTAATCTATACTATCTTGAATATATGTTTTTATTATTGATAGTATTTCTTTTAAATCATCACTATTAATATTTGATAATTTTGAAACATCTTTTAAACTTTGTTGATAGTCAGCATTTTCCATATTTATTTTTAATATTTTACCATATATGTCTTTCAAATCAAGATAAGCATACTCTTCACTTTCAAATAAAAATGAAGCATCTATTATTTCTTTATTGTTTTCGCTATATTTTAAATCCAATAATGATTGCTTACTATTAGTATCCATTGTTACGTTAGCATTTAAATTAATTCCATTAAAATCTGAAACTTTAGCTAATGTTTTTACATAATCTGATAATTCATAACTTATATTTATATCATTATTAATGATATCATTTTCTAAATAAGTAGAAGCTCTATTATTATTATCATCTATAAAATTAAAAATACTACCTATTGCTTGAGTAAAAATAATTTTAGGATAAAAATAATTAGCAAAAACCATAACCCCACCAACTACCATAGCTACAACAATAATAAAAGTAACTATAGGTATCAAAATTTTACTCTTCACTACAACACTTCCTTCTATTTAATTATACTTCATCTTTCTTTTTAAAACAATATTTTTTTTGAAAAAAAGCTACTTTTTTATGGTAGCTTATAAAGTTATTTCTCCTAATCTAATTAATTCAACAACAGCCTGTGCTCTTCCTTTTACTGATAATTTTTGCATAGCATTAGAAACATGATTTCTAACTGTTTTTTCACTAATATTTAAAGATTTTGCTATATCCTTAGTTGTTTTATTTTGCACTAATAAAGAGAACACTTCTTTTTCTCTTTTGGTTAATATACTCTTACCCATAAATACCTCACTTTTCTTTAGGGTGGTTTATGTTTATTCATAATATTGTATGTGTTTATGTTTTTTTAGTGAAGAGTATTTAACCTATTTTAAGCTTGAAATTGAACTGAAATATACATCTTTTTATCAAATTCTTGTTGGACTAGTCGCATAATATTGTTAGCAAGTGTCGTATTATGTTCACTAGTTCCAACAACTACTCTTATTTGGTCATCTGTAATTTTAACAAAACTATCAACTTTATATTCATCTTTTATTTTAGCTTCGATTGTTTCTTCTTTTGAAGAATTTTGATTAATTAATTTTAATTTATCAAAAGCAGTATTTTTTTCTTCGACACTAACTTCAGCATCAGTAAGTGTTTTTTTAAGTTCATTTATTTCTTCTAAAACTTTATTTTCATCTTCAACTTTTAATGCAGATATAACATTACTTTCACTGATATCTACATTAACATTATCATTTGAACCTAAATTATCAGATTCTAGAATATTACTATTATTAGTAGTTAATAATTCGCTTGGCATTGTTACATAATAAATACTTAATACTAATACTAAACTAAATAATGTTAAAAACCATAGATTCTTTTTATTTATCATTTTTCTAGTCCCTCTTTTCTTTCTAATAAAGTATATTATATCTTTTAAAAAAAAGAACTAAATAAAAAAAATATCTGTTTTATTAATAGATTTTTTAAAAAAAAGGCCAAGATTTTAAATCTTAACCTAATTTTAATTTATATAAATTTTCTAACAGAATTATTTCATCAATAACATAAAAGTTAATTATATCACAATCATCAATTAACAAAAATACCTAATCTCTTAAAAAAAAATTAGGTAGATTGACTTAAGGCTTCGTAAGTTTCTTAAATACTAATCGATGTAAGTATATCAGATATTAATATTGATGTCAACTAAATTTTTTCAAAATTTATTTATAATTTTTTTCAATTTTTTATCAATTATTTCAATAAACATAAAACGATTTTATAAAACTATTTGTTTTCATTTCCACGTATAGCAACTTGGGCAGCAATCTCATTTGGGATGAATAAGATTAAACTTATAAAATATTATTTTTAAAATGACTTATTTGAATTTATTTTATTTCTTCTAACATTTTTTCTTTTAGTTTGTCTATATTCGTAAAAAATAAATTTGTGCCTCTCTTTTTTAACCCTATCATATTTTTAAATAAACTTTTAATTTCATTTTGTAAATATGTTGGAACTATTAGTGGTACTCCATCAACAGTATGAACATGGTCTATATATTTTTCCAGTGTTGGAAAGGCATTTTGTAATAATATAGCAGCATCTTCATCGGCAATTTTTCTAATAATTATAGTATTACAAAATCCATACTTCTCGACTTTTTTATCAATAATCTTTTGATATTTATCAACTTTAGAGCTAATAGGAATAAACCATAAAATATTTTTATCTTTAATTGTAAAATAAGTAGGCCTCTTCTTACCTTTTTCGTGATTTTGCATTAAATTTTCATCATTAACGACATCAAAATATTCATCTTTGATGTGATATAAATAACC
>CANRCE010000005.1 GCA_947629035.1 uncultured Bacilli bacterium
GTCCACAAGGAGAGCCTGGACCAACCGGACCACAAGGAGAGCCTGGGCCAACCGGACCTAGTGGCACAAGTGTAACTATTTTAGGCTCATATAATACACTAGATGAATTATTAAGAAATCATCCAACAGGTAATATGGGAGATTCTTATCTAGTAGGTGATAATTTATATGTATGGTCAAATAATGATAATAATTGGATAGATGTCGGAATTATAAGAGGCCCTCAAGGCATTCAAGGAGAAATTGGACCCACCGGACCTCAAGGAGATATTGGTCCAGAAGGTAAACAAGGACCACCTGGGCCTAGTGGTATTAGTCAAATTGAATTGGTATCAATAGTAACTTTTAACAATAATGAAGTAACAGGTTATGAAATAGCTTCAGGAGGTAGAATAGCACTTCAAAGAAAAGAAGTTGACAATACTCAAATATGTGAATTAGATACCTCTGATAATACATTAAAGTTTAATAAATCAGGAACATATCGAGTAGATTTTCTTGTAAACGTTAAGAATGATTTAAATGGTGTCTTTAATCCTAATGATGATGTTATTAGTATTGGATTTAAGAAAATAAATGAAGACATAATTTATGCTGGAGATAGTGCTTGGTTTGCTGTAAACCCAACTTTAAAAATCATTGGTAAAGGAGTATTCGTAATTGGAAATCCTGAAACAGAAAAAATGGAATTAGTAAATTTATCCAAAATACCAATAAATTTAAATACACCATTTTTATCAAGTACTATATCTGATTCATATTATGCTAATCCTGTAGTAACAATGCTTATAGAATATATGGGTTAATTTTATATATAGATAATCATAAACATTATTATTACTTTTAAATTTAGAAAAAAAATCAACATGAAAAAAAGATGAAATTGTGAAAACTTTTCATCTTTTTAGATTGAAGTAAAATAAAGTACAACATATTTGTGGTAAATTAAATTGATATTTATAAAAAATTAGTTGTTAAACTTTGTATTTAAAAAATGATATATGTTTATTGATATGTTACTTAAGATAATAAGCAACAAAAGAAAAAATAAGGACAACCTAAATATTTTGAATAAAATTCTAATGATCAAAAATAATAATTAACTTAAATATTTCTAAATTTAATAATATTAGTTTTAGAGCTAATAAATATAGATACTCATATTAAAAAAGATATTATTTAGAAAATAAATTATCGTATATGACAATATTTGTTTTTTTATCGCTAATAATTTTTTTAAACTATTATTTTATATTTTACCTTCTTTGGTTAATTTTTGCCATCTATCATGAATATAAGAGTTACCTCCTAATTTTTTATATCTATCGTATAATTCATAAATATTTTGCTTTTGAATTTGAGATTTATAATTTCCTTGTTCTATATCATTAATAAAGTTAACTAGTATTATTTTTATAAGCTCTAATTCAATATTATTCCTACTTACCATAGATATTTTTTCTAAATGACTTATTTTTTCATCAATTGGCTTTAGTATTTTTGAAACAAACTTTTTAGAAAAAGCAATAATACTAGTTATAGCCCCGATAAAAATACTTATGAAGGTAATTAGAGCAGCAATTTGTCCTAAAGATATATTTTCCATGAATCATTCCTTCTTTCAAGTAAAAATCAATCTTACAATTTAATATATGAAAGGTAAAAAAAGTAAGATATGTTATTTGTTTAAAAAAGTATAATTTTTTTAAAATATCTCATATTAAGTATGGGTGATAAAAATGAATGAAGACATAAATGCATTAGATGAAATTCACAAAGGGGCTTGTATGGGAGAAGATGCTATCAATTTCGTTTTAGATAAAGTAGAAGATGATAGCTTAAAAAAAGAATTAGAGGCTGAACTTAATGATTATAAGGATATAGCAAAAGAAATCGAAGATATCTATCCTGAGTATAACGAAGGAAAACCACATGCTACCAATGCTATGAATAAGGCCATGACTTGGGGTGGAGTAGAGATGAAAACCATGACTGATAAAAGTAATTCTAAAATAGCAGAGCTTCTACTTACAGGAGTTAATATGGGAATTATTGAAGGAAGAAAAATTTTAAATAAGAAAAAATTAGATAATCAAGTTCATGACATTGTATCTAAATACGTAACTATGCAAGAAAAAAGTGTCGAAAAATTAAAAGACTTTCTATAGTAACTTTATAAAATCTCATTATCAAACCTTGTATTTTTTTTTAAAAGTGATATAATAAGGTAACTTGAAAGAAAGAGGAGGTTTCATAATATGGTAGAAAAAACTACATTAGCAGATTTTAATAAAGCTAAAATATTAGGAGTAGCATATGAAATTTTATATAAGGGAAAAGGAAAATGTTTTGCAAATATCTACGAAGTTAAGCAAAATCAAGATAAACTATATTTAGTTGATTATTTAGATAAAGAAGTTAGTTTTCCACTTCAAAAATTAGAAAAATATAAAAGTAGTTTTGAATGTTGTGGATTTAGACCAGTAGAAGATTTTTTACCTTTTAAAAATGATAACAAAAAAAGACTTCGAAAGATTAAATATAATGAATATAAATAAGAAAATAAGTCATTCAAGATTTATTTTTTTTTAATGGTACCAAAAGAGTTTATTGACTTTTATTATAGAGTATTGTAAAATTAAGTCATAAATAGGTGGGATAAATGGGATATAAATTTATAAAGGCTGTTGATGATGATATCGATTATTTAATATCTTGTGAAATAAAAGCAAATATTTTAGATAATGATATGAATAAAATTAAAGATAAAGTTACAAAAAAAATAAATAATTATAAAATAGTTACAGTAGAGGATAAGAAAGTAGGAGTTTTTCTTCTTTCAGATGATTATTTAGATGGAAAATTAATTAGTACTTTATATATTTGTAATAATTATCAAAATTATATAAAATTAATGGAACAAATATTAAGAGATACTTTAAAACAGAATAAAAAAATTCCTCTTTATATTATTGTAAACCAAGCAGATGATGATTTATTTTTATTGTGCTTTGATTTAGGATTTACAATAGAGGGAATAGCAAATTCTATATATGTTATGAAAAATGATAATTATATAAAAATAAATAAAGTATTAAAATCTCTTTCTAAATCAAAATTCAGAAGTAGTTTCAAATTGAAAGAAAAAGATATTTTGTATGTAAAAGAAAAAGGATTAGATACCATAAGAGAACACGCTAATGAAATAATAAATAATAGATTGGCAAAAGATGATATTAAAAATGATGGAAAGCAAACACCTTATAAAGGGCATCCTGTTTTTATAGCTCAACATGCAACAGCAACTTGTTGTAGGAAATGTTTAGCAAAATGGCATTATTTAGGTATGGAAGATGAAATTTTATCAACTGCTAATAAAATGAGAAAATTAGAAACGTATGAAATAAATTATATTGTAGATTTAATAATGGAATATATTGAAAGAGAAGTAAATGAGGAGTGATTTTAAAATGAAAAAAATAATTTTGTTTATGAGTTTATTATTAATTTTAACTGGCTGTAATAAAAAGTTAGAAAATAATAATAATATTGATTCCAATTTAGATAAAAATCTTGAAAAAGAAGAAAATGATGATAAAGAAAAATATATTGATGATAATGATACTATTTTAGGATTATATTTATATACAAATAGTTATACACCTAGAAGATTAGTAACAACTTATGATGGAGAATTTATATCAAATAAAGATATTGTTTCTTTAGAAGTATTTGCTACGAATGAAGAAGAAATTTCTGGTGGGACTTTTCAAAATATTTTTCCTAATTATTTTAATGAAAGCGAAAATAAACATAAAATTGGCTTTGAAATAAGTTTTGCAACAAATGATAAAAACTATAGACAAATAATACTTAGACCTTCAGATACAAATACACTTTTTGATTTTGTACAATTATATCTATATGATGATGTTCATAAACCAATAGGAAGTTGGTATTCTCATGTAACAGATGAAGAATATAATAGTGATACTTTACTTACTTCAATAAAATTAACAGGAGGCACTAAAATAAATGACATTACTTCAGATATTAAAGTTATAGTTTTTAGTTATGATGAGGATGACTTTGATGAAGAAGGATATTATCGTGGTATTAGCAAATATGAAGCAATAATTCATAGAAAAGCTTGACAAACTGTCCTATTTTATTGTATAATTAACTTTACTTAAATTATTTTGTATATGTAGTAACTAGCTTTAGCTAGTTTTTAAATACATAATAATTTAAATTGTTGTGTTAAAGTTGATAACTTGACATAAATTATAATATTAGCAAAAGAAAGGAGATAATTTACATGAGTAAAATATTTACAACTAAAAATGATTTAAAAAATGTTATAAAACATGGATGTATTGAATGTCATTGTACTAATTTTTTAGCTATAGATTCAGCTAAAAAAGTTATTTGTCGAAGTTGTGGTAGTGAATATACTTTTGATTTATTAGCCTTAACTAATATGTTAGAAGATGGTAGTGAAATTAGAATTTATACAGAAAAAAAGGCAGAAATTGAAGATCCTAAGACAGATATTGTTGTGACTACTTCTAAAGTTAAAAGAAGAGTTCCACATCAAAAATTACATTCATATAAATAATTCAAGATTAAAATTCAAAATTTAACTTGAATTTTTTTATTTATTGTTTTATAAATTTATTTTTTACTGTGAAAATACTTGCTAAAATAAAAAAAATATATTATACTTTTATTGTAAGATACGAGGAGGACATTTATGAAGCAAGCATTTGAAAATAATAGCATAAAAATAGTTATTATATCAATTATTGTCGTTTTAATTTCAATAGCACTAGGGATAACTTTTGCTTATACAATGAATGGAATTAATGTTAATGTTACAGCAGCTAATATAGGAGTAGATTATACTGGAGATACTACTTTATCAACGAATGGAACAGTATTAATTCCAATTGCCGATACTGAAATAAAAAGTGAGATGGATGATAAAAATGTTATGAAAATAAGTTTTAGTGTAAAAGGAAAAAATACTAATCCTGAAGATTTAACTGTTATTTATGATGTTGCATTAAAGGATCTAGGTAATATAGACTGTGTATTTAGAGATAAAAATGTAAAATGGAGACTTTATAAAGATGGAGTACAATTATCAGAGGGCAGTTTAGATCCTGGATTTGATATTATTAAAGATGGAAGATTAGTATTAACTACAACACAGCAAACTTTAAAGAAATCTAGCGAGACAGCAGATAACTATGTTTTTATATTGTGGATAAGTGAATCATGTACAGATGATATTACTAAGTGTACAGAAGCTCAAGATCAAAGAAAATATAATGGCAAGAGTTTATCTGGCAAAATAGAAGTGGAATTATATACAGAAAAACAACAAACATTAAAAAGAGAGACAGATGCTAATTTCTCATGTGAAAGTCAATAGTTCCCTATTGAAAGGTAAATAACCATATTTGACAAGGTAATATTAATATGTTAAAATAACATACTGACAAGTTAGTCTATGGACTAACTTTTACTTGATAAGGAGGTGAAATTTTTGAGTAAAATAAAAATATTTGCTTTAGGAGGATTAAATGAAAATGGAAAAAATCTATATGTTTTAGAGATTGACAAGAATATATTTATTTTAGATTGCGGTTTAAAATATGCTGATGAACATACTTTAGGAATTGACTACATCTTACCTAATATTGATTATCTTAAAGATAAAGTCGATAGAATAAAAGGAATATTTATAACACATTCTCATGATGAAAATTCAGGAGCTATTGTTGATTTATATCCTTATTTTGATGGTGTAAAAATATATGGTTCTAGGTTTACTATTAACGTTATTAAAAAAGAGCTAGAATTAGAGGGAAAGAATACATCTAATTTAGTAGAATTATTACCACATAAAAGTATTACTATAGAAAATATAAAGATTTTTCCTGTAAATTTATCCCATTCCACACCAGGAAATTTTGGTTATGCTTTTTATACTTCTGATGGAGTAATCTTTTATGCATCTGATTTTGTTTTTGATCCAATGATGAAAGGAGCATATAAAACTGATATAGGTAAGTTAGCGTATATTGGTAAACAAAAAGTACTATGTTTATTAGCAGAATCTGTTTACGCATCTAATGTTGGATTCACAACCCCAAAACATCGTATTTACAACCTTATTAGAGAAACTTTGAATACTGCTCCAAATCGTATTATTTTTAACGTTTTAAATTCTCATTTATATCGTATTCAAGAATTGTTTAACGAAGTTTCTAAAACTGATCGTA
Source organism: uncultured Bacilli bacterium (assembly GCA_947629035.1). Lineage (GTDB taxonomy): Bacteria > Bacillota_I > Bacilli_A > RF39 > UBA660 > CANRCE01. The sequence goes on from CANRCE010000005.1 coordinate 6,291, forward strand.
AAGTAGTAATTATGGGAAAAAGATTACAAAATATTATAAATGATGCTGTAAGTGATAAATATTTATATGTTAATAAAGGCATTATTGGTGATTTGAGTAATATAAATGATAAAAATGTTGTTATTTTAAATTCAAACGAAAGAGAAAAACCATATTACAATATGACTAAAATTGCCGGTGGCTATGATAAATTTATAAAATTAACAGAAACAGATACCGTTTTTTTAGCAACACCAGTATATGAAGGTCAAGAAAAAACTTTTTCAGCTCTTTTAGATGAAATAGCTAAAATTGGATCAAATGTCGTTGTTTTGGATTCAAAAAAGCATTTATCACATCATGCTTCTAGAGAAGATTTAATGTTAATGTTGGATTTAATAAAGCCTAAATATTATTTTCCTGTAAGAGGGGAGTATCGAAGACAAGTTGCTAATGCCGAAGTAGCTTCAGAAGTAGGTATTCCAAATGATTGCATATTATTAAAAGAAAATGGAGATGTTGTTACAATTATTGATGGTAACCTAGTAGATAATTATGAAAAAGTTCCATCTGGAGCTATTCAGATTGATGGTGATTCTTCAGATGATATTGGACAAGTGGTTTTAAAAGATAGAGAATTATTATCGGATAATGGTATCATGATAGTATCAGCAACTCTAAATAAAAAAAATAAACAAATTATTGCAGGACCTGAAATTTTAACTAGAGGTTTTGTTTATGTTAAAGATAGTGTCGAACTCATAAATGAAATTAAAAGTATGTGTACAAAAATTATTATAGACAATATCCATTCTAATTATGTTGAATATACAAAAGTAAAAAATAGTATTAGAGAAGAGTTAAGTAAGTTTTTAATCAATCAAACAGGTAATAAACCAATGATTATTACCGTAATTCAAGAAATAGATATTTAAGTCTATTTCTTTTTATTTTAAATTTCTTAAAAAAGTGATATAATTATACTATATGTTAGTTAATAAAATTGGTTGGTGATTTAAATGCAAGAAGAAAATAATGGTTTAAAGATAGCAATTTTTATTTTTTGTTTCATCTGTTTAATCTTGATTTTTTGTAATTTTATAATTTTTTATAAAAATAAAAAAGAAATGATTGGTACGTTAGATAAAGATAATAATCCAGCATCAGTATGTGTTAAGAATGTCAGTTCACTAGAAGATATTAAACCTGTTAATAATTGTTTGATGACAAAAGTTACATATGAAAATTTCAATTTAGAAGATAAAAAAATAAATTTAAAAGCAATATTTACGAGTAATGATACAAAACATTATAAATTATCTTTATCTTTTAATGATGAACAAATAGATAATATATTTGAAGATGAAGAAATATCAACATATATGTTTACAACTTTTAAAAGTAATAATAATGAAGTTTTAATTATTTATGGTAATAATGAAGATAAATGTAGTAACAACATTATTGGAGTAATAGATAATGACAAAAAAATATTACTTTTAAAGAAAAACATTATATTAGAAAGTGTAAATAACAGCCTTGTTATTAATGAAACTAATTATTGCAGTAACCAATGCTCTAATTTAGATTACTATTTGGATACATATGAATATGGCTTTAATAATAATACTTTCGAATTATTGAATAAAGAAAGTAAAACAAAGGAGCAATTATGTTCTAATAGTTAAAAATTTAGCAAATCAATGATTTTTGGTAAAATTTTAATAGATATAAGCTAGTTTTAAAAACATTATGGTACAATTTAGTTAGTTTTAGAAACAAAAATTGTATATCTAAAATTGCAGTAAGGAGGAATGTCTATGAATTTAGACAAAATAGGTAAATTTATTATACTTTTAAGAAAGGAGAAAAAGTTAACACAAGCTCAATTAGCAGAAAAATTAGGAGTTAGTGATAAGACTATTAGCAAGTGGGAAAGAGGAGTATGTCTTCCTGATATTACGTCAACTGATGCTTTAATTAATTTCTTTGGAATATCGCTAATGGAATTATATGCCGGTGAAAAAAATGATAAATTAGCTGATAAAGGAATAAATAAAACAGCTAAAGAAGCAGTAGAATTTATTCAAAAAAGAGAAACTAAAAAATTAAAGAAAATGACAATTATAGCTTTATCAGTAATTCTTCTAACAATATTAAGTGCAAGTTTATTATTTACTATTAATACTTATAATGAATATTCGGCATTTAATGTAAAATCAGCTAGTGCCGATTATAGAGGTAATGGAAATATAATATTGACTAGAGAAAAGACAATAACAACATTAACAAATCTATTAATAATGGATGATAATGCAGCTAATAAAGAAGCAATATCATATGAATATTCATTATCTTTAGATAATACATTAATTTTAAAAGAGGGTGATTTATATTCTGAAGAAAATGTTAGTGATAAACCTATTTTATTAAGTGATATTGTCAAAGAAATTACTATTTATGTTGAACATGATTTAACTGATAATATAGGAAAGAAAGAAATTATTAATAAACATTTAATTTTAACAATTAAATATTTAGATAATGAATTTAATGAAAATGAATATACAATGAAGTTTGATATATCAAAATCTTTTTCAAATGACAGAATTGTCTTTAATGAAACTGATTTTTAAAATAAAAGTAAGAATTTATGAATTATAAAATTCTTACTTTTTATATATTTTTTTTATAATTATATTTTTCTTCAATTTTTTACATTATTTTCTATTATTTTAAAAAATTCTACCAAATTCTACTAAAAAGTGGTGTTAATTTTTGTCGAAAAATTGTACAATTTTAGCTAGAAGGAGGAGAAGAGAAAATGGATAAGAAAAAGACAATCTTAGTATCATTACTTTTAGCTATGGTAGTGGCACTAAATCCTATTTTAGTTAATGCTATTACAGTAGAAGGCTCATCTTATTATAATAATAAAGGTGTAACTATTACTGAAAAAGATTATACTAATTTAGTTAATTTAGGTTTTACTGATAATGAAATTAAGAATATGACACAAGAAGAATTTGATGCTAATCATAATCTTATTGGTGAAGTTGTTTCAACAACTACAAAATATTATAAGAATGTAGTAGCTTATGATATAAATCATAACGTTGTATCAACAAATCAATATGAAGTATCAAAAAATGAATATGAAACATCATCAGTTATGCCAGAATTTAGTCCATTAAAAACAGGTTACATAGAAACCAATTATAAAAAAATGACTACTGAAATCATTTTTATGATTAATAGGTATCGTTATAAAGTATCTGTTGAATGGAAAAGTATTCCTAATGTTAGAAGTTATGATATTATTGGTGTTGGTTTTGATAGCAGTAAGGTTAGTATTTATTCAGATGTAACATTCCAACAAAATTATTGTTATACTAATGGAAATTGTGAGTCATCAAACTTAAGTACTATAAAAAAGTCTAGCACTGGTGGAGCAGCAATATTTATGTTGCCTACATCTAGTAGTGTAAAGACAATGGATTCATATTTATATTATATGGTTCAAAAAACAAATAGTGGTACACTTACAAGTATGGAAGCTGCTGGTGATTATTCACATGCAGTTAAAGGTACAACATCAAAGTATATTGATAATTTTACTATTACATCTAGAGGTCTTTATTTAGATGCTAAAATTACTGATTATTACGATGAAATACCATATGCTGAAGCTACTTGGACAGGTAGTTGGTAAAAATATATTTTAAAAGATTCATATAAAGGGCGCCCTCCCTTTATATGAATATATGATAGTAAAAAAGCAAAATACCGATTAAGTATTTTGCTATAGAAACTGTAAAATTTATAATTTGAAAAACTCTAAATATTGTTTTTTATTATTATAATTATCAAATATGCGATTGTATTGAGTATTAAACATTACTATTAAAGAATTTTTATATTGATTAAAATCTTTTACATTCGATTTTTTGTTTTTTGTACTTCGCCCTTTATCTTTTTTATCATATACATCAATTTTGTAATCTATATTATCAAATAAATATAAATTAATATAGTTACTATTTGTACAAAGAACTAAATCTGCTATAAAATCTTTAATAGTTAGTAGTTTATCATAACTACTATCATTAGCGCCCTTAAATTTTATATTGTTTATATCAAAGACATTTTGAATATTTGGAATATATTTAGAGTTTTCAATAAAATTGTTTATAAATATTTTATATATGCTTTCTAGAAATGTTTTTTGATTTTCATCATTAATTTTATTTAATAAGAATTCTCTAATTTGTGTGCTATTTGTATCTATAATTATTTTCATAATTGTTTCAGTAGAAGTATTTAGAGTAGGGAAAGTTTCTTGAAATTTTAATATTAATAAATTTAATTTTTCTAGGAATTCTTCATCTTTAATTGGTGATGAAAAATTATCTATTTCCACTATTATTTTATCTAAACATTTCTTATTTAATAGTCGATAAATAATGAGAGCATTTTCTAAATTACTATTTAAAAGTATATTTTTTAATTTTTCTTTTTTGTTGATCATTTTCTATCACTTCACTTTCTTCATATGAAAATAATCATATCAAAAAACAATATTTTTTAATAAGATAGAGTTATTAAAAAATAACTAAATTATGTATATGATATGGTATTAATGAATAACAATTATGTTATTCATTTTTTATTATAGCACATATTTTTAAAATTGTATATCGTTAAATAAGTTAATTTAATAAAATAAAAAAGTCTTATAAATAAAGACTCTAAATTATAAATGGTCGGGAAGACAGGATTTGAACCTGCGACCCCTACGTCCCAAGCGTAGTGCTCTACCAAGCTGAGCCACTTCCCGATAAAAAAATGGTGGAGAATAAGGGACTCGAACCCTTGACCCTCTGCGTGCAAGGCAGATGCTCTAGCCAACTGAGCTAATTCCCCAACAACAATATAAATTATAAACGATTTTTAGGGTTGTGTCAAGAACTTTTGCGACATTTATTATTTTTTATAGTTAACTCTTTTATAGTATATGTGTAATGTTTTATGTTTTTTCATATAAAAATAGAAAAAAACATTAAAATGATATATTTTTCTTTAATTTTATGATAAAATTGATATAAAGGTGATTTTATGTCAGATATAAAAAATAAAGAAATAACAAGTCGTGATGTTGATTTTGCAAAGTGGTATACTGATGTAGTTAAAGCTGCAAAGTTAGCTACTTATTCTAAAACCAAAGGTTGTATTATTTTTGAACCAAATGGTTATGCTATTTGGGAAAAAATGCAAAGTATTTTAGACTCTAAATTTAAAGAAACAAACCATCAAAATGTATATTTACCATTATTGATGCCAGAGGAATTATTAAAAAAAGAAAGTGATTTGATTCAAGGTTTTGCTCCTGAAGTTGCTTGGGTTACACAGGGAGGAGATAAGCAATTAGATGAAAGATTAGCTATAAGACCAACCTCCGAGACTTTATTTAGTGATTATTATGCTTCAACAATTAATTCTTACCGTGATTTGCCTAAATTATATAATCAATGGTGTAGTGTTTTACGTTGGGAAAAAGAAACGCGACCTTTTTTACGAAGTAGGGAATTTTTGTGGCAAGAAGGACATACAATTCATGAAACAGAAAAAGAAGCAATGGAAGAAACTTTAAGAATTTTAAATATATATAATGATTTCTTTCATGAATATTTAGCTATTCCTTCGATTATTGGCAAAAAGACAGAAAAAGAAAAATTTGCAGGAGCTATAAGTACTTATACTGTAGAATCACTAATGTATAATGGTATTGCTTTACAATCTGCAACTAGTCATTATTTTGGACAAAAATTTTCTTTAGCCTATGGTATTAAATTTTTAGGTCGTAACAATACTTATGAATATGCATATCAAACATCTTGGGGAGCTTCAAGTAGAATGATTGGAGCTTTGATTATGGTACATTCTGATGATTATGGATTAGTATTACCTCCAAAAATTGCTCCAGTTCAAGTAATTATTATTCCTATTAAAGATACTATAGAAGTTATGGAAAAAGCTAAATACTATCAAAATATTTTAAATCAACACAATATAAAAACAATTATTGATAACACTGATAAAAGTGCTGGTTATAAATTTTCTCAAGCCGAGGTAAATGGTATTCCTATTAGAATTGAAATAGGACCACGTGATTTAGCTAATCATAATATTACTTTAGTAAGAAGAGACACAAGAGAAAAAGAAAATGTTAATATTAACGATATCGATATTGTAGATAAAATAAATAATCTTTTAGAAGATATTCAAACATCTTTATATAATAAAGCTAAAATAAGAAGAGATGAAATGACTTATGAAGCAAGATCATTAGAAGAGTTAAAGAATATTATGGAAAACCATCCAGGATTTGTAAAAGCTATGTGGTGTGGAAATCCTCTTTGTGAAGAAAAAATAAAAGAAATTAAAGGAACTAAATCAAGATGTATACCTTTTACTTCTGAAAAGATATCTGATCATTGTATTTGCTGTGGTAAAAAGGCAGAACATGAAGTTATTTGGGCAATGCAATATTAATCTTTAAAGAAAAGAGTGATATTTATGAAAATAATTAATAATTATGAAGGCTCTTCAATAGATGTTATTAGTATAAAGGATAATATAGCAAATTTATCATTAAGAAAAGAAGCTGGTCAATATGAACATTATTACAATTTTAAAGTTATAAATGATAGTACTAAAACAGCTTTTATCTATCTTGAAAATATCGAAAAAACTCCTTATTTTCGAAATGAAGTTCAAAGACCATATATTAATAAAGCAGGAGTTTGGCAACTTATTGATAACAAACATTTTACTTATGAAAATGGTAAAATAATGATAACTATAGAACCTCAAAAAGAAATAGAAATCTCTTTATATCCAAGATATACTGTATCAGATTTAGATAAATATTTATCAACTCTACCTAAAAATAAAAATTTAAAAATAGAAAACATAAATAATACAGGTTTTAAGAAAATTATTATTGGTGATATGAATTTACCTTTAGTAGTGGTAATTGGAAGACAACACCCTGCTGAAGTATATTCAAGTTATTTTATTGAAGCCATGATTAATAGCCTATTAGAAAATAAAGAACCACTCTCAAAATATTGTTTTGTATTTTATCCTATTGTAAATGTTTTAGGAGTAAATAATGGTAATCATCGTTATACTAATAATATTGATTATAATAGAATATGGAATCGTAGTGGTTTAGTTTTTGAGATTGATTATATAAAAAATGATATTATGTCATCTAATTTAGCTTACTTTATTGATGTCCATGGTGATGAAGTAAGTAAGATAAATTATGTTAGAACAAATTATAAGTTAAATTACAGTTCTATAGGTAGCATGCAAGTTTTAAAAGATCCAAGTAAATTTAGAAGATTATCTAGAGCCCTTATTAAGCAAAGAAAACTTATTAACCTAAAAGATAAGACAGCAAGAGAATATATAAGTGATTTGAAGAAATGTCGAAGTATTCTTGTAGAATTATCTTTAAAAGATACCATAGAAAGTGCTTATGATAATGGTAGTAAACTAGTAAAAAGCTTGTAGGAGAAGGAAAGTAAATTATGAGAAGTATTTTAATTCATGTAAAAAATAATGAAGTATTAAAACAATATATGGATTGTCAAGATGATAATTATTCTACATGTAAAAGTGGAAGTAAAGAGCTTTATTATATGATATTGGCTTTTTTGAAAGAAAATTTTAATGTTTATTTAACAACTATCTTTAATTTTTCTCTAAAAGATAAAAGTTGGAATGGAATATATCATTTAAATTCTAAAGAATATTTAAATATGGATATTAAAAAGGTAAATAGTAAAATAGACATTATGATAATTAGAAATATTGGTTCAGTTGAAAAAAACTTTAATATTATAAAAAATTATCTTATATTTATTTCTAAACATTATAAAGGATATGTTTTAAATAATCCTAAATCAATGTTAAAAGGAATGACTAAAAGATATTTAAAAGAAATTGATGAAGAAGAACTTAAAAAAATAGGAATTATAAAAATACCAAGTTATCTTTATTCGAAGAAAGTTCATTTTTCTAAATTAAAAAAGAAATTTAAAGATATTGATAACTATTTAATAAAACCTATAACTGGAGAGCTTAGTAATTCGTTGAGTGTTCTAAAGGATATAGATGAAAATTTCTTACGATATAAAGAAAGTAAAGTAGGAGGATGGGTTATAGAACCTATTAAAAAAGAAATATATAATGGGGAATATCAATTAGTTTTCTTAAGAGATAAATTAATTTATTCTCAAAAGAAAGAATATTTAAGAAATGGAAATGTACTTCCAAGTCAAAAGGATAGAATTTTGTGTAAATATAAGCCTAATGATAAAGAAGTTAATACAATGTTAAAATTAATATCTTATTTTAAAAAACTATATAAAATTGATATTGATATATGTCGAATTGATTATATGAAAGATGCTAATGATATACCAATTTTACTAGAATTTGAAATGGTAAATCCTGGTTTCTTTATTGGTTATATGAAAGAAGATGATAAAGATATTGATTATATTATTAGTAACATTGTTAATTATTGTAAAAATATAATAGATTAAGATCGTAGTATAATAAAATTTAATAGTCATAATATTTACAAACAATATTATTTTTGTTATAATAAAGATACGAATGAGGAGGATAACATGGAAATAGCTGTATTAATTATATCAGTTTTACTTATTGCTATTGTTTTACTTCAAAGTGGAAAAGCTGAAGCTGCTTCGCAAATTATTCAAGGAGGAAGTAGTGCTTTATTTTCCAACCGTAAAGAAAGAGGTATTGAATTAGTTATAAGTAGAATTACATATGCACTTGGGATAGCCTTTTTTGTGCTATGTTTGATAATATCAATATAAGACTAGCAATAGTCTTTTTTCTAGATATTAATGGGAAAGGAGTATGGCAAATTGAAAGAAGAGATTTTAAAGATACTAGGACAAGCAAGAGATATCTCACTTACTATTATGGAATTAAATGATAGATTAGGATTAAAGAGCAAAGAAGACTTAAAAATGCTAGAATATACACTAAATCAAATGGAAAAAGAAGGATTATTATATTACAGTAAAAGGAAAGACAAATATCTTCTTTTAGAAAATAGTCATTTAGTAAAGGGAATTATTGAACTTAAAGCTAAAGGATATGCTTTTTTAACACAAACTAATCTAGATAGTGATGTTTATATCAGTAAAGATAATTTAAATAATGCCTTTGATGGCGATTTAGTAGCAGTTGAAATTACCGATAAAGTAAAAAATGAAGGTAAAGTTATTAGAATTTTAAGAAAAAATGAAACATCTTTAGTAGGTGAAGTTATAAATTATCAAGGTAAATTACACCTTAAACCTAATAATAAAAATTTACCACTTATGACTATTCCTAATTCTAAATTAAAAGGATTAGTTGATGGCTATGTCGTTTTATTTCGAAGAATAAATGAAAAAGAAATTGATATTATCAAAATAATTGGACATCGTGATGATATTGGTATTGATGAACTTAAGTATTTATATGAGTATGGATTTGAGCCTGATTTTAACGATATGATAAAAGAAGAAGTAAAAAACATTCCCATGGAAGTAAATGAAAAAGATTTTGTAAATCGAAAAGATTTACGTGATAAAATGATTTTTACTATTGATGGTTCAGATACTAAAGATATTGATGATGCTATTTCACTAGAGAACAATGTTTTAGGTGTTCATATTGCAGATGTTAGTAATTATGTTAAAGTAGGAAGTGCGATCTTTAATAGAGCTTATAATAATGCTACAAGTGTTTATATGCCAGGTAATTCAGTTCCCATGTTACCACGTGAGTTATCTAATGGTATATGTTCACTTAATCCTTTAGTTGATCGTTTAGCAGTATCTTGTGATATGAAAGTAGATGATAATGGAAAAATAATTGATTATGATGTTTACTTATCCGTTATTCGAAGTAAAAAGAAAATGACCTATGAAGCTGTTAATCAAATTTTAGAGGAAGATAAAGTACCAAGTGATTATTTGGAATTTAAAGATAAATTAAAAGAGATGGATATTTTAGCTAAAAAAGTAGCGAAAAGAATGGAAGCTCGGGGCTATATTGATTTCAATAGACCAGAAATTAAAGTTATAATGGATGATGAAGGAAAGCCTATTGAAATAGGAAGTAGATGTCAAAGAAGTGGAGAGAAATTAATTGAAACTTTTATGATTATGGCTAATGAAAGTGTTTTAGAGTATTTAACTAACGTTTTAGGTATTGGTTTATATCGTGTTCACGATGTACCAAATGAAGAACGAATAGAATCTTTATTTAAATTTGTTGCTTTAAGGGGAGCTGTTTTGAATGGAAAAATTAATAAAGAACATATAACAGCTAAATCTCTTATAAACATATTAGAGCAATTAAAAGATGATCCAGCCCTTACTTTAGTTAAAGATTTAATGATAAGATCAATGTCTAAAGCCTATTATTCTAGTGAAAACATAGGGCATTATGGTTTAGGAAGTAGATGCTATGGACATTTTACTTCACCAATTCGCCGACTTCCAGATTTAATTATTCATATATTAGTTAAATTATCTCTTAATGATTATGATGAAGAAGAAATTGCTAAATGGGAAAGCGCCCTTGAAGATTATGCTGTCCAATCATCTAAAAAAGAAAGAGATGCTGATAACGTCGAAAGAGAAGTTACGAAGATGCGAACGGCAGAGTATATGGAAAATCATATTGGAGAAATATATGAAGGAACTATTTCGTCAATTACAAACTTTGGCATGTTTGTTGAATTAGATAATTTAGTTGAGGGATTAATAAAAATCGAAGATTTAACAGATGATTATTATGATTATGTGCCTGATTTATTTGCAATGGTTGGTCAAAAAACTAAAAAACGCTATATGTTAGGAGATAGAGTAACTGTTAAAGTTATTGGAGCTTCAAAAGAACAAGCTCAAATAGACTTTATGTTAGTTGAAGGAGGAGCAGTATGAAAAAAAAGAAAAGAAGGGTAAAAAGAAGATTAAAAGTAGGTAGAATTTTAATTGCCTTATTGATATTAGTATTAATTGCTATTGGAATTTATTTTATCGTATTTAAAATAAAGGATAGCCATCTACCAGAAGTATCAGATCCAATCGCTGAAGAAAAAGATGAAATTAAAAAATATGAACTATCTTTAGTAATGGTAGGAGATAATTTAATTCATTCAAGTGTTTATAATCAAGCTAATAGAAATGCTAATTATAATGGCTATGATTTTAAACCAATGATAACTTATATAAAAGATATTGTTAAAAATTACGATTTAGCTTATTATAATCAGGAAACTATTTTAGGAGGCAGTGAACTTGGTTTAGATGATTATCCAACTTTTAATTCTCCATATGAAGCAGGAGATGCTATGATTGATGCAGGCTTTAATTTAGTAAGTCTAGCTACTAATCATACTCTAGATAGTGGTCAGGCAGCTGTAAAAAATTCTTGTGCTTATTGGAAACAACAAAAAGATGTTTTAGCAGTAGGTAGTTATTGCAGTGAGGAAGAAAGAAACGAAGTTCAAATAAGAGAAAAGAATAATATTACTTATACGATGTTAAATTATACCTATGGAACAAATGGTATACCTGTTCCTAGTGGTAAAGAGTACATGGTAAATGTATGGCCAATGGATTACAATGCAGATTATGGAGTAGGATATGAAGCTTATAAAGAACAAGTAAAAGAAGACATCGAAAAAGTAAGAGATAAAGTTGATTTATTGATTGTAGCAATGCACTGGGGTGTTGAATATACACATGAACCTACTTGGTATCAAAAAGATGCAGCTGAATTTTTAGCTTCTCTTGGTGTAGATATTATTATTGGAACACATCCCCATGTTATTCAACCTGTAACTTGGATTGATGATACTTTAGTCATTTATTCTTTAGGTAATTTTTTATCTGCTCAAGAAATTAATGAAGATTATAATAAAATGATAGAACTTATGACATCTGTTAAAATAACTAAAGAAGTAAAAGGCGAAGAGAGTAAAATTACTCTTAGTGATGTTAATAATGAATTGCTTTTTAATTATCATAACTATTATAAAGACTTTAAAGTCGTACCTTTTTCTAGCCCTGATATTTATAAATATAATTCTGATGCCCAAAGATTATATGATAAATATAGTAAAGTTATTAAGAATATGGATAATACAATACCTGTTGCTAATATAGGATAATTATATGGAAATATTAAATAGAAAAGCTTATTATGATTATGAAATTATAGATACTATCGAAGCAGGTATTGTCTTAACAGGGACAGAAATTAAATCAATAAGAAATGGTAAAGCTAATATCAAAGACAGTTATGCCATAATTAAAAATAATGAAATTTATTTACTAAATACTCATATTTCTTCCTATGAACAAGGAAATAGATTTAACCATGAAGAAACTAGAACAAGGAAATTACTTCTTCATAAAAAAGAAATATTAAAATTAAAAGATAAAGTTGATTTATTAGGATATACTCTAATTCCCTTAAAAATGTATTTTGTAAAAAATAAAATTAAAGTTTTAATAGGTCTTGCTCGTGGTAAGAAAAATTATGATAAAAAAGAAGCTATAAAGGAAAGAGATATAAAAAGAGAAATATTAAAAGATAATAAATATCGTTAGATATTAATTTAATATCTTTATAGTAAAATCTATAACTAATTAATACCGTTATAGATTTTTTCTAGAAAGATTCTAATTAGAAAAGGAGTTATTTGTTATGGAATTAATATCTTGTGCTGATAAAATAAGATTGGACAAATATTTACAAGATAAATTAGATTGTAGTAGAAGTAAGATTCAAAAAATGATTGATGATGGTGATATTTTAGTAAATGATAAAGTTGTGAAAAGTAATTATTTATTAAAATTAGATGATAAGATTATTATTAATTTTCAAGATGAAAAAATTGATATAGTACCAGAAAATATAGATTTAGATATTTACTATGAAGATGATGATGTAATTGTAATTAATAAAGAAAGTGGAATGGTTGTCCATCCAGCACCTGGAAATTATAGTCATACTTTAGTAAATGCTCTAATGTATCATTGCAATAATTTATCAGATATTAATGGAAAAATAAGACCTGGAATTGTTCATCGAATCGATGCTGATACATCAGGACTTCTACTTTGTGCGAAAAATAATGAAGCTCATGTTAATTTGGCCAAACAAATTGAAAAAAAACAAGTAACAAGAGAATATATTGCTTTAGTTCATGGAGTTATACCTTGGGATAATGCAACAATTGATGCTCCAATAGGAAGAGATGAAAAAGATCGTAAAAAAATGGCTGTTACTTCAACAAATAGTAAAAATGCTGTTACTCATGTTGAAGTCCTAGAAAGATATAAAAATGCAACTTTAATAAAATGTAAGCTAGAAACTGGAAGAACTCACCAAATAAGAGTTCATTTAGCTTATATTGGATATCCCATTGTTAACGATGAAGTTTATGGAAGAAAAAAACAAGATGATAGTACCTTCGGTCAAATGCTTCATGCAGCTAAAATAGGATTTAAGCATCCCAAGACAGATAAATATCTTGAATTTGAAGCTCCAGTTCCCGATAAATTTAAAGAAATATTAAAAAAATATCAAAATTTTGAATAGAAAGCTCTAATTCCAACCAATATTAGGTATGGAAAGGAGCTTTTATTTTATATATGGCACGTCATAAAGTTGAAATAAGTGGCGTGAATACTGCGAATATTAAAGTTTTAAGTAATGAAGAAAATATAGAATTATTCAAAAAAATGCAAAATGGAGATCCCTTTGCTCGTGAAGATTTGATTAATGGAAACTTGAAATTAGTTTTATCTATTTTAAAAAAATTTAGTTATAAGGTTGATAATTTAGATGATTTATTTCAGGTTGGCTGTTTAGGGCTAGTAAAAGCCATTGATAATTTTGATTTATCATTTGATGTAAAATTATCAACTTATGCTTGTCCGATGATAGCAGGAGAAATAAAAAGATACTTAAGAGATAATTCTGCGCTTAGAATATCTCGAAGCATTAAAGATATTGCCTATAAAACACTAAAATTAAAAGAAGAAGAATTTACGACAAAAGGAAGAGAACTAACTAATTTAGAAGTGGCCAATATACTTAATGTTAGTGAATATGAAGTTGTAAATGCTTTAGAATCATTAAGAGAACCCGTTAGTATGTATGAACCTATTTATAATGATGGAGGAGATACGATTTATTTATACGATCAATTATCTAAACCACGTGATGAATATGGACTTGATAGTAGAATTGCTCTTGATAAAGCTATTAGTTTTCTAAAACCAAGAGAGAAAAAAATATTAAATGATAGATTTTTAATTGGAAAAACACAAATGGAAATAGCAGAAGAATTAGGAATTTCCCAAGCTCAAATATCAAGACTGGAGAAAAATGCTATCGATAACATAAAAAAGCATATCAAATAATATAATATTGTAGGTGGTCATATGCATTTATCCGAACTTCAATTAAAAGAAGTTATAGATATCTCTTCAGGTAAGAGACTTGGCATGATAATTGATGTTATTGTTGATAATTATGGCAAAATCAAAATGTTGGTTTTAGAAGAAAAAAAAGGTCGTAGATTTTCTGGTAAGGAAGAATCTCAAATAACTTGGGAACAAATAACTAAAATTGGAGATGATATCATTTTAATAGATATGCAAAATCATTTTAAATTACATTAGAAAAACTATTGATAAAATTAATGTCAATAGTTTTTTGTTATGTGATAAGAAATTATCTAAATTAAAACATACAAATGTATCATATTAAGTATTGACATTTATTTTAGACTGTTATAAAATGAAATTGTTGTCAAAAAATCTAAAATTAGAAAGAAGAGATAGTAATGCTTAAAGTAGGAATTTGTTCATTAGGTTGTAAAGTAAATATATATGAAAGTGAATATGTTACTAATTTATTAAAAGAAAATAATTTTCAAATTGTCGATTTTAATGAAAAAGCTGATATTTATATTATTAATACTTGCACTGTTACTAATGAAAGTGATAAAAAATCAAGAAAAATGATTAATCATGCTAAAAAGAATAATGAATTAGCTTTAATTGTTGTTATGGGATGTTATTCACAAATAAATCCTAATGATATTGATGCTGATATTGTAATTGGCAATAAAGACAAATCGAAAATAGTTGATTTGATTAATGAAGCAATTGAAAAAAAAGAGAAAATTGTAAAGTCATATGATTTAAGAAAAGAAAAATTTGAAATAATGGAAATTCATGATTTTGAAAATCATACTAGAGCTTTTGTTAAAATACAAGATGGCTGCAATGCTTTTTGTAGTTATTGTATCATTCCTTATGCTAGAGGAGCTATTAGAAGTAAACCTTTTGATCTTGTTATAAAAGAAGTAGAAAATTTAGTTAAAAAAGGTTATAAAGAAATTGTTTTAACAGGAATACATACAGGTAAGTATGGTATAGATATTAATAGTAGTTTAGAAGAATTATTAAGAAGATTAATCCAAATACCTAATTTATATCGCTTAAGATTATCTTCGATTGAAATAAATGAAATAACCGATGGTATTTTAGATTTGATGAAAAATAGTGATATTTTAGCTAATCATTTACATATACCCTTACAATCTGGAAGTGATAAAATATTAAAGCTTATGAATCGTAGATACGATTTAGCATATTTTAAAGATAAAGTAAATAAAATAAGAAAAGTAAGAGAAGATATTTCTTTAACTACCGATTTAATTGTAGGTTTTCCTTATGAAAATGAAGAAGATTTTAAAGAAACTTTAAAGACATTAGAAGAAATAGCTTTTACTAAAATACATGTATTTCCATATTCAAAAAGAAAAAATACTGTAGCAAGTAAGATGGATATGCAAGTAGATAGTAACATTAAGAAAAGAAGAGTAAGAGAAGTACTAGAACTTTCCTCTAGATACGAAAAAGCTTATTATGAAAAATATATAAATAAAGAATTAGAAGTTATTACAGAATTAAAACAAGATGGTAAAATTTTAAGTCATACTTCTAATTTTATCCCAATTCATTTATCTGGTAATATTCCAGGAAATGAAATTGTAAAAGTTAAAATTGATGAAATAGTGGATAATAAAGTATTTGGTCATGTTTTAGATACTGTAGATATTATGTGAAATTATGTAATAGCTAAATTAAAACTTGACAAAGATGAAAGATTTTAGTATATAATTAGTAATCAAAGGAGGAATTAGATAAATGGGTAAGAATTTAGTAATTGTCGAATCTCCAAGTAAAAGTAAAACAATTGAAAAATATTTAGGTAAGGATTATAAAGTTGTATCATCACTTGGTCATATTAGAGATTTATCGACATCTGGTAAATTTGGTTTTGGTGTAGATTTAGAAAATAATTTTAAGCCTGATTATAAAATAATAAAAGGAAAAAGTAAATTAGTAAAGCAATTAAAAGAAGAAGTAAAAAATGCTAGTTTTGTTTATTTAGCAACCGACCCTGATAGGGAAGGAGAAGCTATATCTTGGCATTTATATGATACTTTAGGATTAAAAGAAAATAATTACAAGCGAATAGTTTTTAATGAAATTACCAAAGATGTCGTTTTAAATTCTTTTACAAAGGCAAGAAAAATTGATGATGATTTAGTTAAATCTCAAGAAACAAGAAGAATTTTAGATAGAATTATTGGATTTAGATTAAGTAAACTTATGCAATCTAAAACAGGAGGTAAATCAGCAGGTCGAGTTCAATCTGTAGCTTTGAAATTGATTGTTGATCGGGAAAGAGAAATACAAGCTTTTAATGCTGAAGAATATTTTGAAATTGATGCTTATTTTAATGACTTTGAAGCTAAATTAGATACATATAATCATAAACAAATAGAAATAAAAAAAGAAATAGAGGCTAAAGAAATATTAAGTAAATTATCTAAAGCTTTTACCATTGAAAGTGTAGATAAAAAAGAAAAAGCTAAAAAAGCTAAATATCCTTTTACTACTTCAACATTGCAACAAGAAGCTAGTAATAAACTAGGCTTTACATCTAAAAAAACGATGAATTTAGCTCAAAAATTATATGAAGGTATAACTTTAAAAGATGAAACAGTAGGTCTTATTACTTATATGAGAACAGATTCTGTAAGATTATCTGATGAATTTGTAAAATCAACATATGCTTACATTTCTGATAAATTTGGAAAAGAATATATTGGGTATGTTAAAGTTGCTAAAAACAAAGATAATGTTCAAGATGCACATGAAGCTATTAGACCAACTTCAATAAATAGAACACCTGAATTAGTAAAGGAATTTTTATCAAATGATGAATATAAACTATATAAAATAATTTATTTTAGAGCATTAGCTAGTTTAATGAAAGATGCTAAAGTTGAAGCTACCACTGTGATTTTAGATAATAATAATTATCAATTTAAAACTACAGGTCAAGTTTTACTTTTTGATGGATATTTAAAAGTTTATTCTGATTATGAAGAAAGTGAAGATAAAATTCTTCCAGCCCTAGATACTTATAAATCTAAAGTAATTGTAGCTAATAATATAGAATATTCTTCTCATTTTACAAAACCACCAGCTAGATATACTGAAAGTAAGTTAATTAAAGAGATGGAAGAATTAGGCATAGGAAGACCATCAACTTATGCTAAAACAATTGATACTTTAATAGAAAGAGCATATGTCAAAATTGCCGATAAAAAATTTATTCCAACGGAAGTTGGTATTGAAACAACAGATAAATTACAAGAATTTTTTAAAGATATAATTAATGTTAAATATACTAAAGAGATGGAAGATGATTTAGATAAAATTGCTATGGGAAAACTAGTATGGAATAACTTGCTAGATAAATTTTATCGTGATTTTGAGCCTAAAGTAAAGGAAGCTTTTGATAACATGGAAAAGAAAGCACCAAAAGAAACAGGAGAAAATTGTCCTAATTGTGGTAGTCCTCTTGTAATAAGAAAAGGTCGTTATGGTGAGTTTATAGCTTGTTCTAATTATCCAACTTGTAAATATATAAAAAATGATAAAGAAGCTAAAGAAGTTATAGCAATTATGGATTGTCCAAAATGTCATGATGGTAAAGTAATTGAAAGAAAAACTAAAAAAGGTAAAATCTTTTATGGTTGTTCTAATTATCCAAAATGTGACTTTGCAACTTGGGATAAACCAATTGAAGAAAAATGCCCTGAATGTGGAAGCATATTAACTCAAAAGAAAACTAAAATAAAATGTTCTAATTGTAATTATGAAAAAAAGATTGATAAAAAGTAATTAAATTTTATGAATAATTAAAAAAAATATAGATAAATTATTGTTATGTCTTAAAAATGTCAAATTTAAATTTAAACTTTCAGAATAACCTTGACAAAAAAATAGTAAAACTATATAATGATATATAGAAAGGTACTTTGGTTTCTGGATTTATGACCATTTACCATAAAGCATAATTAAAATTTTACTGTATTTATAGTAGTATTTAAATTATGTTCCTTAGGGAGGTGATACTAAAATCATATTTATCTTGATGTATAGTTTATTATTAGAACTATAGCAAGAAGAGCTACTTGTCATGAAGTAAGTAGCTGATAATAAAAAGAAAGGAGCACCTTTATGAAGAGTGTTAAAAAGAAATTAAAAAATATGAGTAAAAAATGTTTTTCTCTTATGCTTGTTGCACTTATGGTAATTGTACAGTTTCCAGTAACAGCATTTGCAGAAACTGCAACAACTGAAGATGAAATCGATGCAATCATTAGAGAGGGCATTAAAGCATCTAACGAAGCTATGGCCAAAGGTGGTAGCTATGCTGTATTAAGCGAGTTAGGAGAAGACAATACTGTAACTGTCTATATGTATGATGGTAATTATGCAATAAAAGGTTCAGGGACAACTGGAGTTTATTACGATATTATTGGAGTTCTTGTAAACAAACTTTATGAAAATAGAACTAAAGTTGAAAAAATTGAGGCTGTTAATAATCCAAATAATGGAGGAACAATTAAATTAGAAGAATTGCAAGGTCAAACTGCCCAAGATAGTGGTAAAATTGTAAGTTTTATTAAAGAACTAGGCCTTAAAAAAAGTGATGGTCAACCACTTAGTGCTACTGAGGGAATAGGACAATTAAACGGTCAAAATTTTTCTGTTAAAGTTTATGGTAAAGGTTCTTCTAATCCAGTAACTTATACAGTAAAATTTGAGTCAGTGTCAATTACTGTTGAAGATATTGATGCAATTATTAGAGATGGTATTGTAGCATCAAATTCAGCAATGGTTAAAAATGGCGTAGCATATGCTGAACTAAGTGATTTAGAAGTAATTAATGAAACAAGCAGAAGCGTAACTGTTAATATGTATAATCCTGATTATGCTATCAAAGGTTCACAAGGTGAGAATGTTTACGATGATATTATCACTGTTCTTGTAGATAAGCTTTATCAAAACAGAGCAAAAGTAACAAAAATAAAAGCAGATGCTTCAGAAGAACCACAAGCTACAATAACTCTTAATACTTTAACAGGAACTAAGGAAACAGATGCTGGTACAATCAGTGGTTTTGTTGTAAAACTAGGACTTAAAGGTAAAGATGGTAATCTTAACCCTGCCGAAGGTATTGGTCAATTAGATGGTCAAAGTTTTTCTGTAACAGTAACTGCTAACAATAATGTAACTGCAACTTATAAAGTTAACTTTAAGATTTTTAAAGAACTTGTATTAACTGATGATGCTAGTAATGAAAATGATTCTAATCTTAAATTAGAAGTAACTGAAGATAGTAAAGTTTTAACTGGTAAAGACCTTGTTGATACGACAAAAGCAGCAGGTAATACTGTTGATGCTGTTAAAGCAAAATTTGAAGATGCAGCTAGTGGTTATACTATTAAAATTGTTGACAAAAAAAATAATGAATTACAAGGTACTGATCCAGTAGGTACTGGTAGTAAAATTGAACTTTTAGATAGTGATAATAAAGTTGTTGATACTGTTACTATTATTGTTATGGGAGACGTTGATGGCGATGGCGGTATCAATGTTGCTGATGCAACAAATATGCTAAATAATATTTCTAAAATAAGCAAATTAAGTGGTGTTTATGAACAAGCATCTCATGTAACAGGGGATCCTACTTTAAGTGTTGCCGATGTTGTTAAAGTACTTAATACTATTACAAGTGCTCAAAATAAATAGTTAGGTGATGAAAATGAAAGACAAAATAAGAAAAATATTTACTTCTAGTTTAGCAGTTTTAACAGTCGTTGGAACATCTCCAATGATAGTTGTTTCTGCTGATGCTAAAAAATATGAGTATGATGGGGCTGCAGATTTTGATTATTCTGAGATAAAATATCATGGTTCATCTAATAATCATAGTCTTCCACGATACTATGAGACAGATAAAAATCTTTCAAATCCTAAGCTTAAAGAAGATCGTTTTGTAAGATTACAAGCACCAGGTATGGAACTTGATTCTACAGATGTAAACAAGCATTGGGAATGTAATGATATAGATGATGATGGAGCAGGTAATATTATTTGGGATCCTGCAACTGCAACTCTTACACTAGATAATGTTGATTTTGGTAAATTATCATATAGACATGATCAAGTTGATAATCATGCAAATGCTACTTTAGATATTGCAGCTGTTAATCCTAATGATACAGTAACAATTGTTATAAAAGGTAAAAATGTATTTAAACCAATACTTGATGAAGCAAAGAAGAAGGATATAATAGATAGATTAGGCAAAGATTATGTATCAGAACAAGTAATGATTTCGGCAAATTGTAATATAGTTATTAAAGCAGGAGATGAGAATGCTTCTTTAGATGTAGAATCTTATAGTATGTCCCGTGGTGAAGAAGCTTCAAAATATCATGCTATTCAAGCTTGGGATCCTGATACAGGAGCTTTCCATAACCTTACGATAGAAAGTGGAACTCTTAATCTTAAGGCTTTCAAAAGTGGTAATGCAATTGTAGCTGCTTCAGTAACTGTTAACGGTGGTACTGTAAATGCTACATCTTTAGAGGATACTGCAATTACTGCTAGAAATGGTAAGATTACTATTAATGGAGGAACTGTGGTAGCTAAGGCTGCTAGTGGAAAACCTGCAATGTATGCTAGAACTATTAATATTAATGATGCTGGTACTACTCCAGAAATTGGTATTGTTTTAGGTGATGATATGCGTTCTATTGGTAATAAACCATTAGTTACTAAATTAATTAGTGATGGTGATGCAGGTACTTACCATTATGATACTGTTTTCGTACCAGAAACTACTGTAGGACCACTTGAAGATACAACAACTGCTTTAAGTGATGTAACAGTTGAATATCATCCAATTTTGGAACTTAATGGTAGTGATGATTCTCTTGATGTTAAACAAGATGGTAGTGATAAAGTTCTTACTGGTGATAATCTTTTAGATAGCGAAGGCGCAGCTGGAAGTAAAGTTGCAGACATTAAAAAAGACTTTGAAGAAGCTGCTGAAGGTTTTGAAATCATAGTAGTTAATAATGAGGGCACTAAGCTTTCTGATACAGATTCAGTAGGAACTGGAAGTAAAATAGAATTAGTTAAAAATGATGTCGTTTTCGATACTATAGTAGTTGTTGTTAAAGGTGATGTCGATGGCGATGGTAAAATAGATGTTAGTGATGCTGTAAATATGCTTAATGCAATTAGTGGTGTCAGAGGCAGTTTTACAGGTGTTTATGAACAAGCATCTCATGTTATTGGAGATCCTGTTTTAACTGTTGCTGATGTTGTAAAAGTATTAAACATTAATACAAAAGTTAATGCTTAAAAAAATATAATAAATTTATTAGTGAAAGGAAGATATAATATGAAGAAATTTAAATTACTTAGTGTCATGTTATTTGCAGTAGCTGCGATGCTAGGTCTTAAAAGTACAGTTTTTGCAGAAGATAATGATGGAGTTTTATCTATCGAAGCTAGCAAAGATACTGTAAATCCAGGGGATGAGGTACAATTCACAGTTAAAGTTACAAATGGAGCAATTGGTGTTGCAGGAGTTCAAGGTGATATAGCTGTAAGTTCAAACTTAGAGTATCAAGGTTATACTTTAGGAGCTGATTTATCAGGTTTAGATTCAGTAAGAAATGATGGAACTAGTTTCTCATTTTCAACAACAAGTGAAAAAGCAAAAGGAAAAGATTTTAGTATCACTTTTAAATATAAAGTTAAAGATGATGCTGAAGCAGGAGATGAAGTAACATTTACCATTTCTAATGCTTTAGGTGTTAGTGCAGCAGTTGATGAAGAAGGAACTCCAATTAAACTTGCAAAAGTAAACAAAGTAACTGCTAATTCTAAAGCAACAGTTGCTGAAGAAATTATTCCAGAACCAGATCAAGGTTCTAATCAATCAAATCCAAATACTGGTGATATCAATTTAGTATATGCTTTAATTGCTATTGCTGTAAGTGGATTAGGAATTGGATGTATCTTTAAGAAAAGATTTAACTAATCATTGATAATTTTAACAAAAGAAGATTTATCTTCAAATGAAGATAGTCTTCTTTTAATTTTTAAATTGTAAAGTAGTAAAAACGATTGACAAAAGAGTAGTAAAATTCTATAATTATGTATAGAAAGGAGATTTAAAATTATGAAGAAAAACAAAATTTTTATGCTATCATTATTTACTTTTGTTATGAGCTTAATGTTAGTTCCAAACGTTAAAGCTGAAGCTCAAGAACATACTGTAAGTAGCTTTGATGATTTAAAAACAAAAATTACAAGTGCTAATAGTGGTGATATTATAAAGTTAAATGGCACTATTACTGCAACTGATACTCTTACTATAGATAAATCGTTGACTTTAGATTTAAATGGAAATACTTACAGTGGATCAGATCCAGGTAATACTAATATTGTAATACTAATTAAAGGACCTAATGTTAAAGTAACTATTAAAGATAGCAATGGTGGAACTGGAAAAATCCAAACCACAGATACTGGTACTGCACCTATAGTTATTGCTGTAAAGGAGCAGGCTGAATTAGATTTTGAAGGTGGTACAGTTACTAATAATAATTTTGGAGCAAAAAATGGAACAGTAGGTATTGCTATCTATGATTCATCAACTTTAGTAATGAAAGGTACTGCTAAAGTATCAATGGTTGCATCAGCAGCAAAAACTAGAGGAATTGGAGTAAATATTCTAGAGGGAACAGCTACTATAGAACAAGGAGCAACTGTAGAAACTAATGACGATAATGGAAGTGCAATTAGTATCAAAGATGATGGTACCTTAAATTTAAATGGAGGTACAGTTAAGTCTACTAAATCTGCTGCTATTAGTACTAGCATGGGAAATAATGTAAACGTAAATATTACCAGTGGTACTGTAGAAAGCGATAATGGAACAGGAATTAGTTTATCTAATAACAATAATTTTACAATGAATGGAGGTACTTTAAAAGCAGGACTTGCTCAAAACGGTGCTAATATCAATATTGGTAAAGATGCAACAGTTGAGGGGGGGTTAACGCTTTCTAATGCTAGCAAAGCTAACATTCAAGGAAAAGTACAAGGAGATACATATTATAATGCAACAGTTTCAGTTAAATCAGGATCAAAAACTGGATCTGCAAAATTATCTGCAAAAACTGCAACTCAAGGAACAAAAATTGTACTAACAACAACACCTAAGGCAGGATATCGTATTGCAAGTATTAAAGTTGTAAAATCAGATGATGAAAATGTTGTAGTAGCATTTGATGAAGAAACATCAAGCTTTGTAATGCCAGATTTTCCAGTTAGTGTATTAGTAAATTACGAAGAAATAACATATGATATTGACATTACTGTACCTGATGGAATTACAGCTAATCCTAGTGCAACTAAAGTAAAACCTGGTGAATCTGTAACAATTGAATTTACAGCAAAAGATCAATATGTAATCGAATCAATTACTGTTAATGGTACTGAAATGATAGATTCATTAGAAGAAGGTAAATTAACTATTTCTAATATTAATGAAAATCAAAGTATTGTTGTTAAAATTAAATCTATTCAAGTCTTTGTTCATGTAATTGAGGGAGAAAATGAAGAAGAATACACAGTTGAATTACCAGAAAATTATAAGTTTACCGAAGAAGATTTACAAGATTTGGAAGATTTAAAGGTTTCAGCTAAAGAATCTGGATTTGAATTAAAGTTCTATTCTGATGAAAAATTAACAAAAGAGTTTGACTTTTCAAAGAATTTAACTGATGGTGCACATATTTATATGGTACTAACAAAAATTCAAGCTCCTAAAACATATGATGGTATTGCAACTTATATGATTACAGCTATTATTAGCATTCTTGCTTTAGTAACAGTAACATATAATTATAAGAAAAGATCATATAATAACTAATTTAAGTTTGTAAAAGAGGTAACATTTTACCTCTTTTTCATATACTGTAATGTTAAAACAAAAAAATATAAATTATACTTTTATATTGACAAAAGAGTAGTAAAATTCTATAATTATATTTAGAAAGGAGATTTAAAATTATGAAGAAAAACAAAATTTTTATGTTATCATTATTTGCTTTTGTTATGACTTTAATGTTAGTTCCAAATGTTAAAGCAGATGATAATAATGATGCAAAAGGTAAAGAAGCTTGTGCAACTGCAACAGTTGGAGAACCTTGCTATTACGTTATGAATGGTGGTAAAAAGGTATTTTTCGCTAATGGAGCTAGCATTGAAATTACAGCTTCAGAAGGTGGCCGTACACTTATCACCTGGAATAATGGAAGTCAAATCGTAGATATTGATACTACAGTATTTGGTGGAATGCACAATAGTGAAACAGTTGTTCCTAATGCAACGATCACTATGACAGGTGGTAAATTAAATGGTATTTTTGGAGGAGGACTTCATAAAAGTACTGTTACAAATGTAAATATTTATTTCCGTGGTGGAGAAGTATCATTCATCATGGGTGGAGGATCAGCAGGTTTTGTTACAGATGATGATAGAGATGATGCTCATCGTACATTAAATGATGCTATTAATAAAACTACTCTAACTCAAGTTGGAAGTGCTAATATTTACATCTATGGAGGAACATTTGCAGCTAATACTGCTAATGCTAACACTAGCGTATTTGGTGGAGGAGAAGATTACTCTTACACTGGAACATCTAATGTTTATATTTCTGCTGGATATAAAGGAGAAATTGACTATGTAACTGGTGGTGGAAGCAATGGTTACACTAAAGATACAGTTATGAATATTTATGGAGGAAAAATTGATGTTCTTCAAGCTGTAAATCGTGGAAAAATGGATTCATCAGATATTTTAGTTGGTGGAACTGCTGAAATCACAGATTTATATGCTTCAGCAGAAGGTACATCTGAAGATGCTGGTGTAACAGGAGAGGCTACTGTATCTATTGAAAAAGGTGCAGCAGTAACAAATGTTAAACCAGGACAAAGTGGTACTCAAGGTGTTAATAAAACAGGAGTAAAATTAACTTATAATGGAGATGCTGTAGGAACAGTTGCTGAAGGTTTTGCCGAAGAAGATATAGTAAAAACTATTCAAATTTTCATCCATTATATTGATGTAGATGGAGAAAGTATGCGACCACTAGAAATTCCAGAAAATTACAAATTTACTGAAGAAGATTTGAAAGAATTAGAAGGAGCTAAAGCTGCTGCTAAAGAAAGTGGATTAAATTTAAAAATTTACTCTGATGAAGAATTAACTAAAGAGTTTGATGTTAATACAACTTTTACTGATGGTACACACATTTATATCTCATTATCTGAAATTCCAGAAGTAACTGCTCCTAATACATTTGATAGTGCAAGCATTTATATGATGAGTGCTCTAGTTAGCGTAATTGCTCTTGCAATCTTAGCTTTTATAAAGAAAAAATCATATAATATGTAATTAAAAAAAGAAACAACAGTTTCTTTTTTTTAAGCACAATTTAGGCGATAAAAGTTAATTGAGGGTGGATTAAATAATCTAAAATTAATTCTTGATACACCAATACCACTTGAAATATAAAGAAGTGTATCATTTATTTTATAATATTCATCAAAATATTTACGGGAATAAGCAGGTAAGAAAAATTCTTTTATAACGGGAATATTAACTTGTCCATTATGTGAATGTCCTGCTAAAATAAGATTTATTTCAGGATATTTTTCTAATATAGTATCAGTATAATCAGGTTCATGAACTAAAATAATTTTATAAGAAATATCTTCATTATCTTTAAAATAACTCATAGTATCATCAATATTAGCTTCATTATAACTTACATTAGCAACTCCACCAATAAATATTTTATCACCAGTTTCATTGTAAATTATATCATACTTATTATTTAAAAGTAAAAAATCACTATTTGTATAAATTTTTTCTAACATATCCTGTTCAAACATATAGTCGTGATTGCCAACTACAGCATATTTTCCATATTTGGCCTTAATACTTGATAATTCATTTATAAGTAAATCTACATCATCTTCTTCAAT
Organism: uncultured Bacilli bacterium; assembly: GCA_947629035.1. GTDB lineage: Bacteria > Bacillota_I > Bacilli_A > RF39 > UBA660 > CANRCE01. Next base: position 32,905 of record CANRCE010000005.1, read on the forward strand.
AGAACTATCTTTATCTAATAAATCACCAGTTAAAACAACAATATCAGGATTTATTAAATTAATTTCATTTATTATTTCTTCAATTCGTTTTTTAGTGATAATTCTTTTGTAATGAATATCACTTAAATGAACAATTTTTAATCCATCATAAGTATCAGGTAGCTTATCTGATTCAATAACTATTTCTTTAGTAACTAAACCTGTAGTAGCAACATATCTACTATATAAAATAATACAAGTAGAAATTATAATTAAAAAGCATAAAATTTTTACAAAAATTTTCATAAACTAACTCCGATTAAATATAGTAAAATAGACATTGTATTGTGCATCGCATGCATTGAGATTGAAGAAAAAATATTATCACTTTTATAATAAAGATAAGAAAAAGAAAAGCCTAAAGCACAGTAAGGAATTAAAAATAATAAATCTGTAGCGCTACTAACTGAAGATATAACATGCAAAGCTCCAAAAGTTAATCCACTTGAAATAATGAAAAGCCATTTACTTTTAAAAATATCACGAAAGCCTTTTCTAAAAATTAATTCTTCAGTTAAAGGAGCATATATTGAAACTTCAAAGATCATAAATATTGGTGCAATATCTATTAAGCTTCGAACTGATTCTTCATTTTGAGCAATACCACCTTGAGCTACATAAACAATAAATAAATTGCTTAAAATCATAACAATAAATCCCACTAACCAAAATTTAAAAGCATATTCAATATTATTAATAAAATCACTTATAAATTCTTTAAAATCATGAATTAAGGTTTTACGATAACTAAAAATAATTAATGCTAAATATAAAACATCACAAATAAACATATAAATAATTCTTTGACTATTGGAAAAACTATCATAATCAATATTAAATAACGCTATTGGAATAGCACTAAAGAAAAACAATAGTAACAGAAAACCAGCAGTTTTAAATATTTTCATAATATCTTTTTTCATATCATCATCACCTAACCTAATAATATTATAGCAATATTTTATGAATTAATCTATAGAAATACAAAAATTACTTGTAAATTTTACAAGCCATGTGCTATAATTTTATCAAAGGAGGTCAAAGTACTTGAGTGAAATTAAAAATAAAAATAGAAAAGATTATTTAAAATGGGATGAATATTTTATGGCTATAGCTAAACTTTCAGCTTTACGTAGTAAAGATCCAAATACCCAAGTAGGAGCTTGTATTGTTGGTGATGATAATCGTATTTTATCGATAGGTTACAATGGAACTCCTAATGGCTTTGATGATGTTTATTTTCCATGGGAACGTGAAGGCAATCCTCTAGAAACTAAATATTTATATGTTGTTCATGCTGAACGTAATGCTATTTTAAATTATAAGGGAAGTCGAAGAGATTTAGAGAATGCTAAAATTTATGTCGATTTATTTCCTTGCAATGAATGCGCTAAAGAAATTATCCAATCAGGAATTAAAGAAGTTATTTATTTATGTGATAAATATGCTGATACAGAATCAGTTATTGCTTCTAAAAGATTATTTGATGAATGCGGAATAATTTATCGAAAATTAGAGTTTGAACATCCAAAAACATTAACTTTAGAACTAAAGTAAAAAAATAATAATTTATATGGGAGGACAAAATGAAAGAAAATAGTTTAAAGGGGTTATATGTAATTATTTTTGTTTTGGTTATTCTAGTAATAGGCCTTGGAGGATATATCGTTTTTAATAAAAGTGCTAAATTAAATAATAATGATAATAACGATAATAATGATGATAACATGGCAAATGTTGTTGCTAATAATGTAACGATTGTAACTTCAACATGTAATGATGGTTGTACTAAAAATATTAAAGATGAAAATGAAGAAGATGTATCTTTATATGTAACTACTAAAGAACTTCGATTAGGAGATAAAGCAATTATTAGTCTAGAAGAGGATAGTGCTAATCATTTAGATCAAGTAAGCATCTATAATGACATTATCATTGCTATGGAAGGTTTTTCATTAAAAAGTCATTTAACTTTTTATGATTTGAAAGGTAATAAATTAAAAACAATTGCTATGTTTAATGATGAAGAGGGAAGAATATTTACGGCTTATCCAAGATATAGTGAAGAAGAATTATTTCATGTAGATAATGATGGCAAAATTACTTTTGTTGGAACAAAACATCCCCAAGGACAAACTAATAGCTATATCGATGATAATGGATCAGTTATCGATTTATGTGATGTAAAAAATGTTTCCGATAATGATATTGTAAGTGGTTTATTTACATTATCTTATTTAGGAAAAGGACAATTTAGTGATATCAGTTATGTAAGTACCAAGAGTACTGTCAAAGATATTAAAGCTTGTAATTAATTTTGTCAACTAAAAATGAATTTATAATAGGTTTTAAATTTTGATAAACTTAAAATTTTAATAAAGAAAAAAGTGTTTTTTGGTAAAATAAAAATACTTTTTTTATTTTAGTATATCTATGTTAGACCATATTGATTATTGTTCCAATAATCCATAAATAAATAAGAAGTATTAGGATAATCTCTTATAGATTTTTCATATTTATTATTTGAAATGATATCCATAACTAGATTATTTTTATCTTCATTTCTCTTAAAATTTTCAATCCATGAAAACCATATTAAATAATTTTCTAATCTTCTGGTTGATACTCCATGCATACCCCGTATAAATTCTTTAAACCTACTATGCAAAGCATTTATATTTCCTAAATTTTTATATGCTTCAACTGTATTTGATTGATAAGTATTATGTTCTGCCACATTAAATAATTTTAATATTGTTTTATAATTTGATCTTTTATCTGTTGATATTATTGAACCAGCTTCAATTTTGTTTTTTAATATCTTTTCTAATGATTTATTTGTAAGTTGACCTCTTCCTGCTATTTCCAAAAATACGTTATTCATATCATTTATTCCTGAAGCAATACATATTTGTTCATTACTACTTCCAATTAATTTTGCTTCTTGTCCATTTTTCCTAGCTCTTCTAGGCATCGAAAAATTTGTGCTTTTTTTATGATTACCTTTAAAATTTTCTCTTAAAAACGTTTTATCTAATTGACCTTTATTATTTTTATTTACTATAAAGGGATTTTGATTTTGCTTTAAACATTCAATTATTCTATGTCTCATAAAGTATGATGTTTTTAAACATACTCCTGTTTTTTCTGCACATCTCCTTAATGATAGGCAATCTACAAAACATTCAACATATTTTAACCACTTTTCTTTTTCTAATTTTGTTGTTGCAAATATTGATTTTGACTTTGATGTAAAGGCCACTCCACAATTATTACATCTATATCTTTGCATTTCATTATAAAATCCTAATTTTACTATTTTTTTTGAATGACATTTATAGCATTCATTTATTTTACATTCATTAAATTCAAATTCATTATTTATTATTGATTTCAAATAATCTAATAATTCATATTTTTCTTCTTTTGTCATATTTGCTATTTTATCAATTAATTCATCCATTTCTATCATCTCTTTATTATAATATCACTTTTTATTTATTTAATCAATTCGGTCTAACATAGATTTTTAGTATTGACAAGAAATGAGAAAAGTTATATATTATAATTGTACTATTTGTAGTAGTACAATTATATAATTAATTAGGAGGCAAAAAATGATAAAGATTGAAAACTTATCTAAAAATTTTGGTGAGAAAAAAGTACTTGATAACCTGAAGTGTGAAATTAAAGAAAATTCGATATACGGTTTAGTAGGAGCTAATGGCGCAGGTAAATCCACGTTACTTAGACTTATTAATGGTATATATGAGGCCGATAGTGGTGTTATTTTAATTGATGGTGAAGATATTCACAATAATCAAGAATTAAAACAAAAACTAGTATTTGTGGCAGATGATTTATTTTTCTACCCCAGTTATACTTTATTAGATATGGCTTTGTATTATAAAGCTATGTATAAAAACTTTGATATGAATTATTTATTAAGTTTAGCTGAAATGTTAAAGCTTGATGTTAACACCAAGATATCAACTTTTTCTAAAGGTATGAGGCGTCAATGTATTTTAATTTGCGCTATCGCCACTAATGCCGATTATATGTTTTTTGATGAAACATTCGATGGCCTAGATCCTGTTGTAAGAAATGCGTTAAAGAAAATTCTTATAAAACAAATGAGCAAAAAAAAGACAACGATTGTCATGACAAGTCATAATTTAAGAGAATTAGAGGATATTTGTGATAATTTAGGTCTTTTGTATAAAGGTGGTATTTTATTTGAAAGTGAAATTGATAATATAAAAACGAGTATGTTTAAAGTACAAATTTCACTAGCCCATGATTTTAGTCAAGATAGCTTTAAAGATATCAATATTCTTAGCTTTAAAAAACAAGGTAGTGTTGCTACCCTTATTGTAAACGATGAAGATAAAAAAGCTAAAGCTAAACTTGAAAAACTAAAACCAGTTATTTTAGATTATCTTCCTTTATCCCTTGAAGAAGTATTTATCTATCAAATGGAGGTGTTAGGTTATGAATTTAACGAACTTATTTAATTTTAATTTTTTAATTCAAAATTTAAAAAAATCAAAAGCGACTTTAGCTTTATTTATTGGTTTAATTCCTATTTTAAATATTTTGATTTTTATCTTATCAGCTTTGAATGGTAATTCTTTTGTTCCAACATTAGAAAATATCTCAATTATGAATTTCATAGGTATTTATATTTTACCAATCATTGTATCAGCTTGTTTATTTGGTTTTGTCTTTAAAAAGAAAAGTGTTGATTTTGTGGCTTCAATGCCAATTAGTAAAAAAAGTATTTTTATAACTAATTTTATTGGTGGCGTACTAATTTTAACACTTATGAATTTAGTTACAGTTATATCTTTTTCCTTCATTAGTTTGATTTTTGATAATATTTTTATCTCTTATAAAATACTTATTGATTATCTCATTTTATGGTCAATTACTTATCTATTTGTTTTCAGTGCTACAAATATTGCAATGAGTGTATCGGCAAATGTGGTAACGCAAGTGGCTATGACTGCTTTGATTTTATTCTTTATTCCTTTTACTTATGATTATTTTAAAGTGGATGCTTTTAATATTAAAAATTATTATAATTATCACGATGATGCTATCGTTTGTACAAGTGATGAATGTAGACCAACTAACTATTACTGTTATGAAGATGATAATTGTGTTATTGACAAAAGTTTAGGTATTTATGAGACAGATATTACAAAAGTTAATAATTTAGTTTATACTTATCCTTATGAATTTATAAGAAGAAGTCTTTTCATAAATGATAATGCATTAAATTTATATAATGGAAAAGCCATTTTTCGAATGTTTGCTTTAAGTATTGTCTATTTCTTTTTAGGATTAAAATTATTTGAACGCAAAAAACTAGAAATATCAGCCACATCCTTTGCTAGCGAAAAAGTCCATCTTTTAGTTAAGAATCTGACAATTGTACCAATGGTTTTATTGACTTTAACAATTATCAATGAACTAGATAATTTAATTGAAATTATTTTTATCTTTGTTATCATCTTTATTTATTATTTGATATTTGATCTCGTAACACGTAAAGCCTTAATTAAGCTTAGAAAAAATATTGTAGCTTTTATAATTGGCGTTTTGGTAATTACCATCTTTGGCTTAGTATTTGGTGAAGTATCTTATGAAAAGGGAAATACCATTAATTTTAATGATATTAAAGCTGTTGCTATTACCGATTTAGGAAATAATTTGATAAATGATGATTTAAGTAATGTCTACGTTGAAAATAAAAATTTAATTAGTTTACTTATCAAAAATTATTTAGATAATTCACAAAATGATAAAGATTGTCATTATGTTGATGCTAAAATTAAACTTAAAAATGGAAAAGTTTACATTTTAAATAGTATCCAACTTTTAGATAAAGATTACGATAGTTTATTAAGCATTTTAAATAATGATAAAAATTATTTAAAAAAATTTAAAGAATTATTAGTAAATGATATTTATGCTGTTAATATCGGAGGAGAAATTTATCATAAAAATGAAGCTCAAAAATTTTTAGATATTATAGGAAAAGCTATTAGTAAAAGTGATATTATAAATTATAATAAACTTGCTTATGATTATCATCCTATCATGATATATGCTTATAATCATCATAAGACGATCACTTATAAAATTAATATTAATGTCGATTCTAAACTTCATGAAGAAATTGTCAATAATTATAATTTAATTTTAGAAAAGAAAATAAATTCTTTTAGTACTAGTAATAGTAATTTAAGTTTTGATTTAGCACAAGGTAAAGATGTCGATACATATTATTTATTAAATTATGCTAATTCTAAAGTTTTAGAGTTTATTTTAGCCAATATCGATAAGAGAGTAGATATTTCCAAAGATTATTTTACTTTGGAAGTTTATATCGATAGTAATATTTATCATTTTACGACTAATAATGTTTTAGGTCTTAATGAATTACTCAAGACAGTAAGAGAAGAAGTTAAAGATAGTGAAGAATATAAAAATTATATTAATAGTTTAAACAATAGCTTTACTGGAAGTGATATACAATATGCTTATTAATTTGGATTATCAAAGTAGACTACCAATTTATGAACAAATTGTTTTAAATATTGAAAGATATGTCGCTTTAGGTATTTTAAAAGAAAATGAACAAATTCCATCAGTAAGAGCTCTAGCTTCTAGTATTGGAATTAATCCTAACACAGTAAAAAAAGCTTATGATGAATTAGAAACTAAAGGAATAATTGTAACAATTTCAACCAAGGGAACATTTATTACGAAAGATATTAAAAAAGTAATTGATAACAAAATAAATAATGAAATTGAAGACATAAAAGAAAAGATAGCTAATCTTGAAAAACTTGGCATCAGTAAGAAAGAAATTTTAAAGAGATTGGAGAGTTCAAAATGAAAATATTAGAGGTTAAAAATTTATGTAAAAATTATGGTAAAGGCAATACACTTGTAAAAGCTCTTGATAATGTTTCTTTTGAAGTAGAAGCTGGTGAATTTGTAGCTATAGTTGGTGCTAGTGGAAGTGGTAAGTCAACACTACTTCATATTCTTGGAGCTGTAGATAGACCCACAAGTGGTAAAGTTTATGTCGGAGGAATTGATGTTTTTCATCAAAAAGATGATGATTTAGCTGTTTTTCGAAGAAAAAAAGTGGGTTTAATTTATCAATTTTATAATTTACTACCAATTTTAAACGTGTATGAAAATATTACTTTACCCGTAAGACTTGATGGGAAAAAAATCGATAAAAAGTATTTAGAGGAACTTATTGATATTTTAGGCTTAAAGGCAAGAGTTAATCATTTACCTAATGAATTATCAGGTGGACAACAACAAAGAGTATCAATAGGTAGAGCTTTAATAACGCATCCAGATATAATTTTAGCCGATGAGCCAACCGGCAATCTTGATTCAAAAGCTTCTTTAGAAATTATTAATTTGTTAAAAGAAGCTAATCAAAAATATAATCAAACCATTATTATGATAACACATGATGAAGAATTAGCTAAAAAAGCCAAAAGAATTATTACCATAAATGATGGTAAAATTGTCGATGATAAGAGGCTATAAAGATGAAATTACTTAGTAAAATTACTTTAAAAAATTTATTTTTAAACAAAAAAAGGACAATTGTAAGTATCATTGGTATTTTGTTATCTACAAGTTTAATGGTGGGAATAGGCTTACTTTTTTCTAGTTTTCAAAAATTGATGATTAGAGAAGTAAGTAGTTATGCTGGAAGCTATCATGTATTATATAAAGACGTTGATGCCAGTAAATTAAAATTAATAAATGATAAATCTGTAAGTTATGCTTATGAAGAAGCACTTGGATTTAGTAAAATAGACTCGAAAAATAAATATAAACCTTATCTTTACATTAATGCAGTAAATAGTAATTATTTTAATGAACTAGAACTTGTCGAAGGAAGATTTGCTCAAAATGATAATGAAATAGTATTATCAACACATCTACTAACTAATGGAGGTGTTGATTATAAAATAGGTGATGAAATAACTTTAGCTTATGGAAAACGTTATATATTAGATACTGAACTTACTAGCAAAAATGGTTTTGAAGAAGATGAGTCTTTAGAGATTATTGGTAGTAAAACTTATAAAGTAGTAGGAAAAGTTTCACGAAGTAATTTTGAAAGTTATGATTCAGCTGGCTATTATGCTTTTACTTTAAATAAAAATCCTCATAAAGTTAATGTTTATATAACTTTTGACAACCCCAAAAAAATAATGAAGAAAGCTTCATCTTTAGCAACAACATTAGAAATTACTGATAATTATATTGATTATAATGATGAACTTTTAGCAATATATGGACAGAGCAAATATTATAATTATCAAACAACAATGATTGAAATGATGGCGATAATGTTATCGCTAGTAGCAGTAGGATCAATTATCGTTATTTATAATTCATATGCTATATCATTTATGGAACGAAAAAGAAGTTTAGGTTTATTATCAAGCATAGGAGCTACGCATAAAGAACTTGGTTTTACTTGTCTATTTGAAGCTTTAGTTACAGGAATTTTAGGAATAACCCTGGGAGTTATTGCAAGTTTTATTGGAATTGGAATTCTTCTTAAAGTTGTTAATTACTTACTTTCGGGTATTTTAGAATATAAACTTGAGTTAGTAGTTAATCCAATCTTTATTTTAATTTCAATTGCTTTCATGGTTCTTGTAATTTTAATATCATCTTTAATTCCAGCTTTTAAAGCTAGTCGTATTATGCCAATTGAAGCTATTTTCTTAAATGATGATATTAAAATTAAAGCTAAAAAAGTAAAAACACATCGTTTTATTAGTAAGATTTTTGGAGTTGAAGGAGAACTTGCCTTAAAAAATATTAAAAGAAATAAAAAGAAATATCGTATTACAATAATCTCTTTATTTATAAGTATTGTCTTGTTTATAAGTTTTAGTGCTTACTCAAATTATACTCTAAATACAGTATCACAAGTTACATCAGATACTTCATATGATATAGTAGTAGATTCTTATAAAGAGAGTTCTAATGAATCTAATAGCCTGATTACTAGTCTTATAAATAATGATGATGTTACAAATTATACAAGGTTTAGAATGGCTTATATTGATATTTTAAAAGAAAATTCTTATACAGATAAATATCTTAATATTAAAAGAAAACAAATAAGCCATTTAAGTGAAGAAGAATTTAAAAATACCTTTTTAGATAATAAATATATAACTGCTTTACTTATTGGTATTGATAACGATAGTTATCAAAAGTATTTAAAAGAACTTGGCTTAAAAAAAGAAAAGGCAATTGTTGTCAATAGTTATAGTACTTATATTTATGAAAATAATAATCGAAAACTTGAAAAAGTTAATATTCTCTCACAAATAAAACATTTAAATTATTGTAAATTCGATAATGTTGATTTAAATAATGTAACAGATACTAATATAAAAGAAGCTTGTAAACAAGAAGAAAATAATATTTATGTAACAGATAAAAACTATTCTTATCTTGATTTACTTGATAGTTATGAAGAATTAAAAATAATTGTCAATGAAGATACTTTTAAAAAATTATACGAAAATTATAATTCAAATTATGAAGATATTAATTACGAAGATATGGCTTATACAGTGTTAATTCAAGCTAATAAATTTACCAATCTTGATAAAATAGGAGAGAATATAAATAAATTACCAACAGCTAGCTACGTAAATATTACACAAGAAAATCAACACACGAAAAATCTTATTTTAGTTATTAAAATACTTATGTATGGTTTTATTAGTTTAATTACATTAATTGGAGTAACAAGTGTTTTCAATACTATTTATACATCGATTACTTTAAGAAGAAGAGAATTTGCTATCCTTAGAAGTATAGGTTTAGATAAAAAAGGTTTTAATAAAATTTTATTTTTTGAAAGTTTATTCTTTGGATTAAAATCATTAATTTATGCTCTTCCCGTATCTTTAGGAATTGTTTATTTAATTCATCTATCCAATAGTAATGTTACAACCACAGAAGTTTTAATTCCTTACAAGGCCATATTTATAGCTATAATTTTAGTTTTTGTTATTATTTTAATAACTATGTGGTATTCGACTTCACAAATTAAAAAAGATAATATTATCGATACAATAAGAGATGAAAATATTTAACTTATCTTTCTTTAGAGAATAAAAGTCGTATTATCTATAAATTTAAAACCATCATGCTTTAATTTTCTAATTAAAGTGAAAAGAGCAATATCTTTCATTTTACATTCGAGCATAATGTCTACATCTTGATTTAGAGGTTTTAAAAGAAAAAGAAATTTGATAAAGTCATTATAGTTGATAAAATCGCTATGATGTCTTTTCTTTTTACTATTTTTAGAAGATGAAAAATGAATTTTAGGATTTAAATTAGTATTTTTCCAAGTAGCAAAAATAGCTTCAAGGTAATCCTCTAGTTTTTCATGATTATTGTTACATTTATAATGTAGATAATCTAAAACCATAGGAACTTTTAATTTTTGAGATAGTTTTAAAGTATCAACAATATTAAAAATACGATCATCATTTTCGATAATAATCATTTTTTGTAAAGATCTACTTAATTTTAAAAAATTATTTTCAAAACGAGTTAAAGCTTCTTCTTTATTAGGAAAACTACTTCCAATATGTAAAATTAATTTGGCAGGAACAGATAGATAATTAAAGATTTTTTGATTATATTTTAAAATAGCTATACTTTCTTTTACAACATCACTATTTATAGAATTTAAAACACAAAATTCTTCAGGATGAGCATCGATTCTAATATTGTTATCATTTATATATTTACCAATTAGGTCAAATTTAATTTTATATGGTTTATAGTAGTTAAATTTAACTTTAGGATGAGTAGCAAGAGGAATTAGATTATGACTTATACGATAAAAGGTAACATCATTTTCAATATTGAATTTTAAAGTATCATAAAGAGTATCTAAATTATTATTTATAATATTTTCCAATTTAGCTTTTTTCTCCTTTTTCGTTAATTTTTGATAATTGGTATAAGTTATTGTTTTAGAATAAGTGGTATTTAGGGTAAGTGAAGTTGCAACATATCCTAATCTAATTTTCATCTTAACTCACATTCCTTTCTTTTTATTCAAATTACACAAAAGTATTTATATCAATTTTAGTATGGCTAAAAGTTAAAAATATATTGTAAAAAAGAGTATTTGTTGATAAAATATTTTATATGAAAAAGAAATTAGATAAATGTATGTTATGTCCTAGAAATTGCATGGTAAATCGAAATAAAAATGAATTAGGTTTTTGTAGGATTGGAAATAAAATGAAAATAGCTTTAGCTTATTTACATAAATGGGAAGAACCATCATTAACTGGTAAATATGGTTCAGGAACTATTTTTTTCTCATCTTGCAACTTAAAATGTCTTTATTGTCAGAATTATGAAATAAGTACTAAAAATAAAGGAAGAGTTATTGAAATAGATGAATTTGCTAAAATCTGCCTTGATTTACAAAAAAAGAAAGCTACAAATATTAATTTGGTAACACCAACAATGTATGTTCCCCTAATAATTGAAGGCTTAAAACAAGCTTTAAAAGAAGGATTAAAAATACCTGTTGTGTATAATACTTCTTCTTATGAGAATGTTGAAACCATTGAAATGTTAAAAGGTTATGTTGATGTTTATTTACCTGATTTAAAATATTATGATGATAGTATTGCAATTAAATATTCTAAATGTAAAGATTATTTTTATTATGCAACTTTAGCTATTGATAAGATGTATGAGCAGGTAGGAAAAGTTGTTTTTGATGCTAAAGGTAATATTAAAAAAGGAGTAATTGTAAGACATCTTGTTTTACCAGGTCATATCGAAGATAGTAAGAAAATAATAAAGTATTTATATCAAAAATATAAAAATAATATTTATCTTAGTATTATGAGTCAATATACACCATTAAAAAAATGTATATATGATAATTTAAACCGTAGATTAACACAAGAAGAATATGATGAAGTAATTAATTATGCTATAGAACTTGGAGTTGAAAATGCTTATATTCAAGAAGAAGGTTGTGCAAGTGAATCTTTCATTCCTAAATTTTAATAATGTAAAGTTATAGTAAAAATCTTTATTTTTTAATAAAAATAGTTTATAATTACTTTAGTAAGGGAAGTGATAATTGTGGTAGAAAATGATAAGAAAAAAAATTCCAAAACAACAGTTAAAGCAACTGCAACTAAAAAATCAACACAACAAAAAGAAGTAAAGAAAGAAGTAAAAGAACAAGAAATCGAAAATAATAATACTAAAAAAGATTTAGTAGATAGTGCCAAAGCCAAAATTGATGAGATTATGACCGTAGATGATGATACTAGTAAATATGATAATAAAGATATTGAAGTAAATAAAGCTATGGCAATTTTAGCCTACATTGGACCTCTTGCTTTAATTCCTTATCTTGTGGAAAAAGATAGTAAATTTGTAAGATATCATGCACTTCAAGGAATGAATTTATTTATGGTTGAAATTATTTTTGGAGTTATATCTTATGCTCTAAAATCTTTAGTCCAAGTAAGTAGAATGTGTGAGTTATGGGGTTATAAATATGAATGTGGTACGATGACTCCTTGGTGGATTACTTATCCTTTGAATTTTATTGGTATCTTTTTAGTAGCATTATCAATTATAGGTATTGTCTATATATGTCAAGGTAAAGCAAAAGAAATACCTCTTATAAATAAATTTAGAGTATTTAAATAAAAATTTGGATTTTAATTCAAATTTTTTTCTTTTTATTCATATGTTATAATGGTGATGATATTTGAAATATAAAATATATGTTTATGCAATATGTAAAAATGAAGAAAAATTTGTAAAAAGATTTATGGATTCAGTAAAAGATGCTGATGGCGTATATGTACTAGATACAGGAAGTGATGATAATAGTGTAGCTTTATTAAAAGAATGTGGAGCTCATGTCTATCAAGAGCAAATAACACCTTGGCGTTTTGATGTTGCAAGAAATAAATCACTTGCTTTAGTACCAGATGATGCTTCAATTTGTATTTGCCTAGATTTAGATGAAGTTTTAGAAGAAAATTGGCGAAAGAAATTAGAAGATGCTTGGAACGAAGATACAACTAGAGCAAGCTATAACTATAATTGGAGTTTTGATAAATATGGCAAGCCTGCCGTTAATTTTTACATTGAAAAAATTCATACCAAAAAAGATTATAAATGGACCCATCCTGTTCATGAAGTTTTAACTTACATCGGAGAACATAAAGAAAAGAAAATTTTAATTGAAGACTTGACCGTAAACCATTATCCTGATAAAAATAAAAGTAGAAAAAGTTATCTTCCCCTTTTAGAGTTATCTGTAAAGGAAGATCCTGATGATGATCGTAATATGCACTATTTAGGAAGAGAATATATGTATTATCAAAAATGGGATGAAGCGATTGTTACTTTAAAAAAACATTTAAGCTTACCTAAGGCCACATGGAAAGATGAACGATCAGCCTCAATGCGTTTTATTGCCCGTTGTTATCGTAATTTAGATGATATTTATGAAGCTAGGAAATATTTAGAAATGGCTGTTGATGAAGCACCTCATTTAAGAGAACCCTATGTTGAATATGGTATGCTTGAATATGACTTAAAAAATTATGACAAAGCTATATTTTATTTAGAAAAAGCATTGGCAATAAAAGATAGATATAAGAGCTATATAAATGAACCATTTTGTTATAATGAAACTATTTACGATTTATTAAGTGTTTGTTATTTTGCTAAAAAAGATTTTAAAGAAGCCTTATATAATGTAACATTAGCATCAAAAATGAATCCTCTTGACCAAAGAATTATAAGAAATAAAAAACTAATTGAGGATGTGATTTAGATGATTGAAAAAATGCCACTTCCATATAATTATAACGCTTTAGAGCCTTATCTTAGTTCTACGACTTTATATACCCACTATAATCGACATTATCTAGGTTATTTAGATAAATTAAATACTCTTTTAAAAAAATATAATTTGAATTTAACTAAAGAAGAAATGATTAAAAACATTGATAAATTTGAATTAAAAGATCGAGGACAAATATTATTTAATTTATCTGGAGTATTAAATCATGAACTTTATTTTAAAAATATGAGTAATAAAAAAAATAATTTACCACAAGGTAAGTTAAAAGAAGACATAAATAGAGATTTTGGCAGTTTTGAAAATTTTAAAGAAGCTTTTATAATTAGTGCTAATAATTTAATGGGAAGTGGATATACATTTTTAGTTAAAGATAAGTTAGCTAATAAACTATTAATTATTAATACTTCTAATCAAGATAGTCCTTATTCTTATGACTTTATTCCTATTATGACTATTGATTTATGGGAACATGCCTATTATTTAGATTATTTAAATAATAGAAAAGAGTATATTAATAACTGGTTTAATCTTATTGATTTTCAACTAGTCGAAGAAGATTATAAAAAAATATAGCCAATTTAAGCTATATTTTATATAGTATTGACAACAATCAACACTATTACTCAAAGTTTCATACTTTGAGTTATTTTCTTTTTCTACTTAAAACCATTGGCTTTTCCTCTTGAGATTCAGAATAATCAAAACCAAATCGTTGTTCACGTTTTATATTTTCAAGTATTTGCTTTAAATCTTTATAGCTAATTTTATCAATACTATTTAAAGTAAATATAGGCTTTTCCTCTGGTGTAGAAGCAACTAATTCTTGAGTTTTTTTTGAAACATTTACCAAAGCATTTTGATTAATTTTAGTATTGTCTTTTAATATTTCTTCATTTTCAATAAACATTTTGTTCTTTTCAATATCTCTAATTTTTAATTTACTACTAATCATAGAATAAATTGTGGGAGAATTTACAAATGCAACCCAACCTAAATCTAATGCAAGTCCGATAAGTAAATTATTAAGAGTCTTTCCTGGTGCTAAATATGTAATAAAAAAACAAAACCTATAACATAAATTAAAAATATAAAATCACGGATAGCCTCATCACAAGATTTTGAAAATTTTTTTTGTTGTTTAGATTTATAATCGTTTGAATTATTAACTTGATTTTTCATTCTTTCTAATAATCTTTTTTCATTATCGACACTATATGGAATAATATATTTTTCACCAGAAGCAAGATTAACAATTATTTGATTATCTTCAATATTATAATTTAAAATAAATGTTTTAGAATTTTCATGACTTAATGAATAGTTTTTCAAAAAAATAACCTCCTTCTGACTTCAAATTTTCTTCAAAGTTCATTACTTTAAGTTTAAAGATAAAGAAGTCACTTTCACCAATGAAATTTATAATAGCATAATGCCATAAAAAAGTCAATTCAATAAAAGTCAAAAGTTTTAAAAACATATATAAATAATCTATGATTTTTTTTATTTTCATAATAAAATAAATCACCAAGTTTAAAAACTTAATGATGTGGGAAGTATTGACTTTGTTAACAATTAAAAAAATATAGCTTAAATTGGCTATATTTTATTCAATTTCACTTATTGCTCCAACAGGACAAGATTCAATAGCATCTTTGACTTCTTCTTCTAAATTTTCTTGTACTTCATCGACAATAACGTGAGCAAGTCCTTCATCATTAAAATCGAATACTTCAGGTACTAGACTAGGACATGTACCACAACCTATACATTTATCTTGATTGACTTTAACTTTCATTTTACTACCTTCTTTCCTAATAAATTATATCATATTATATTTTAAAATACTACCATTTTTATAAATTAGCAGTATTTTTTATTAGCTTTAGATGAAAAGATTGTTGAAAACTGTTTAATTTTTAAAAAAAATGTGTTATTATATTACATGAGGTGTGGTGTGTGTGTATGAAAAGTAGAATGGAAAAATATTATCATGAAGATTTATCACAATTTGAAAGGACTAAAAAAAATCAAAATTTATATAAAGAAGTCTATGGTTATGATGATGAAGAGTTTATTCCAATTCCTGATAATAGTGATGTAATTGATGCTAACAGTTTAAAAAAAATGGTTAAAAGTCGAGGAGAATATCAAAAATTAAAAGAATATGAACTTGTAAAATTAAAACCAGTTGAAGAAGAACCAGCTCAACAGACAGAAAAGAGAGTTTATGATATTAATAAACTACTTGATAAAGCCAAGGAAGAAAATTCTAAAATTAAAAGTATGACTTATGATGATATTAAAAAAGACCACAACTTTTTAACAGAATTACAACCAGCCATGGAAGAGGAAGAGACTGATTCATCAGATGAAGTAAAAATAACTGAAGTAAAATACCATACCAAAAAAATTAGTAATGATCCAGTAGTAAATCAAATTATCAGTACTAATTCATTACCACTTGAAATATTAACTGATTTAAAACCAACGGAAGATACCATTGTAAGTGAACCAATTTTAGAACAAACTAGAAAGTTAGAACTTGATAATCAAGGAAAAACTTTTTATAGTGGTTCTTATACTTTCTCTAAAAAAGATTTTTTAGAGGATGATGATTTAGAAGAAAAAAAGGGAAGTCATTATTTTTTAAAAATAATATTGTTAGTAATAATTCTATCAATATTAATAACAGTCATTTTTTATTTTGTAAAATTTAATAATATATCTTAAAAGATATATTTTAAGGAGGTTTTTGGGATGAAAAAAATAAATAATTTAAATATTAGAATTGGTTGTTTAGCTTTAATAGGAGCTATAACCCTTAGTGGTTCATTTGGAATAGGATATAAAGTTGGTTCTAAAAGAACAAGTAGAAGAATTGAAAATGAACAAATAACAAGTGTTAATGAATTAAAACAAAACTTAAGTTCATCTATTGTATCACTTATGAAAGCCAAAGCAAGTTTTTTAGAACAAAAAGACAAAGTTGGGAAAATTCCTTTATCAGATGTTTATGTACTTGATACTAACTATTGTCCTTTTGATAAAATAGGCGAGGATGCTATTTATTCATATCGTTATCTTTTCACAACTTGTAAAGTAATACCAACTTTAAATGGTCATAGTTATTTAAGTTATGATGGCATTGAAGAGGATAATCAACAACCTAATAGTTATGATATATTATTTAGTGATAATAAGAAAATTATGACTTATAGAGGAGAAGGGGCAGGTAATTTTATACTTAATAACATCTCAAAAGATGCTAATGAAGAAGATCCACTTTTATGCTTCTTACCACTTGCTTATTATCTAGAAGATGATGAGATTAAAGATTATTATACTTTAAGTGAAATTGAAGCAAAATTTTATGAACTTAATTCAAAAGACCATGTTGAAAAAAAGATAAGAAAATTAGATTAAAATACTTTAAGGTTTATCCTTTTAGTATTTTTTTAGCATTTAGAAAATGATGGTAAAAAATAAAATAATATGATATACTAATAAATAGAAGAGGTGCTGATATGAATAAAAAAAAGAAAAAAAGGAAATTAAAATGGAAAAGAATAATAATAGCTTTACTTGCAATAGTAATATTTATTATTCTATTAGTTATGTTATTTAGAAATGGACTATCTGTTTTTGAAAAAGAAGTTGATAGATATTTAGCAAGTGATACAAATCGTGTTACCTTGTATACTTATCTTGAAGATAAATTAAATTCTACTGATGAAGAAGTTTATCGTGGTATTATGGTAAAAGCTTTTCTTTCTAAAAAAATAACTTATGAAGATAATGAATACGTAAAAATAAAATATAATAATAAAGATTATTATGTAAAAGAGGATAATTTAGTTGATAAAAAAGATAATATTGCATTAGAAGATAACGTTTATGTTAGAACTGCTTGCTCAATATTAGAAAGCATTGATGATCCTAAAATTTTATCATTAGCTAAAAAAGGTGAGAAATTAGAAGTAGTATCTTATGATAGTGTTGACGATAAAGGTATTGTTAATACCTATCAAGTAAAACAAGGTGATATAACAGGCTATGTTTATGGTAAATATTTAGTATATAATGAAGAAGAAGCAAAAGCTAATTATAATGCTTCAGTAAATGATCCAATTCATTCTAGTATTAAGAATACTTATGGTGGAGGAGAAGCTATTAATTTAGATTTTTATCCTGTGGAAAAACCATCATTTGAAAATAATAAAATGCCAGAAGCTGTTTATGCTCTATATTTAAATGTTACCGTTTTAGATAATGTTGATTCTTACATTGAATTTGCCAAAGACACAGAAATTAATGCTTTTGTTGTTGATATTACTGATAATGCTGCGATTGGATATCCTGCCAAAATTATGGAACAATATTCTAAAACAAGTTATAATCATGCTACCAACACTTATGATGAATATAAAGAAGCTATAACTAAATTAAAAGAAGCTGGTTTTTATGTTATAGGTAGAATAACTGTATTTAAGGATGACTATTATATTGCTGATCATCCAGAAGATGCAATTAGTTCTAAATCGACAGGAAAACCTTATTATCATACTGGTGCTTATTGGCCAAGTGCTTATGATAGAGATGTTTGGTATTATAAAGTAGCTCTTGCTAAAGAAGCAGCCCAAGAATTTGGCTTTAATGAAATTAATTTTGATTATGTTAGATTTCCCGATAGACTACAATCTGTTGAAAAATCATTAGATATGAAAAATACTTATAATGAAGATAAAGCTGCTGCTATTCAAAGATTTTTAACTTATGCTAAAGATGAACTTCATAAAATTAATGTTTACTTATCAGCAGATGTTTTTGGTGAAGCTACTAATGGCTCTTATACAACAGCTTATGGACAATATTGGCCTGCCATATCTAACGTTGTCGATGTTATAAGTGGTATGCCATATCCCGATCATTTTTCGAAAGGCTATTATGGTATTGCTAAACCTTGGAATAATCCATATGATCTTATGTTTAATTGGGCAAGTGAAGCTTATAAAAGACAACAAGAAACTACATCTCCTGCTGTTGTTAGAACCTGGATTCAAGCCTATGATGTTTTAAGTTATGTTGATGCAAATGGCATTGATTATAATGCAGCTGAATTAGAAAAGGAAATCACTGGTCTATATAATGCCAATATAACCGGAGGATATGTTACTTGGAATTCTGCTTCTAATTTATCAAAGTTTAAGTTACAAAAACAAGCTTTTCAAATTGATTATTTAAAGAGGTATAATGATGAAAACAATTAATATAAATAATATTGAGTATGAACTTATAAAAAATTATAAAGATGCTTTTGATTTAGAAGAAGTTAAAGAAAAATTAACCGATTATTTTGAAAACTATGACTATGTTGTAGGAGATATTGCCTATGGCAAATTAAGATTAAAAGGTTTTTATGATGCTAATAATAAGAAAGTAAATAAAATAAATAATTATAATGATTTAGATAAATATTTAAAAAATAATTGTGCTGTTGATTGTAAATATTTTGTTATAAAGAAAAAAGTTTAGCTTTTTTCTTCAGACTGTTGACAAATAGGTAAAACATTTTGCTTATTTGTCTTTTATTTTTTAAAATTTTAATTTCTAATAAAAA